>SVRJ01000012.1 GCA_015064885.1 Oscillospiraceae bacterium | reverse complement strand
TGACAATGAGGAATCCCATGCTTTTTGCTTCAATGACCAAATCTCTTAGTGTGCGTTCGCCATCTTTCCAAAGGAATGTTTCACCACCGCAGAAGAACAAAATGCGAACACCCATGTCATATAGTTGCTGCATTTCTTGCCGGATCTGTTCATACGGATGGACGATTGCTGTGATGTTGTTGACAGAACAATGCTTACAATGTAAGTTGCATTTATCTGTAACAATTACAGTTCCGAGGATCGGAGATTTCTTTCTAAACAGAATTGTCTTTACCCCAAAAGCAGCAAAGTGCAAAAAGGATGATAGTTTCATAATTTATCTCCATAGCGTTAATACGAAATATCAAAGTGTGTACACACATTATTATATATGATTTTTGCCATTTTTTCAATACGATGCAGAAAATTTATCACGTTAAAGTGTAACTTTTTTGAAAACACGCCCTAAGTTGACCTTGAGGCGTGTGAAAATCAATCAAGCGTTTTGTATTCTGTTACAGCCTTTGGATAGGCTTCGGGGTTGCCGTTGAGTATCAAATCGGCGTATGCAATCGGGGCATTACAGATAAGATAATCAAGCTCTGACCGCTGATACGTATTATCGGCTACCTCGTTCTTAGTAGCAATGGTATCAGTAGCAATCATAGTGCCGTCTGAAAACTTCAGCTCCACGCAGACCGTGTCAAAGTTAAACTCACATGATAATAGACGCTTCATAGTAAATCCTCCGTGATTTCAAGTGTTTTGAGATATAAAAAGAACGATGCTAAGTCTCTCGACTCGCCATCGTTCTTTTCGTAGCTGTTTTCCAATACTGTAAGACAGGTGCCGTAAAATTATGATTTTTACGGAGTTACTGTCTTTTATTTTTAGATTGCGGCCGCATTACGTCCGCATATCCTCTCTATAATTCTGTAGGAAATGCTCTGTCGGTTTTTTCTTTTTACCGAAAAGGATGCGAAAAGCCCGAGCACAAAGAGGAGAACAAAGAATATAAGCCCCTCTCCGCCGTTACTGACAAGGCTTAAGTTTACCCTTTTCACCGCATCGGAAAATTCCTTGACGTATTTCATTTTACCCGTTATCATCGTGCAGTAAAGCAGGGCGGGAGTCAACGCGGCTATGAACGGATCGACGTACAGGCGGATAAGGCTGAAGCGTGAGATAAAGATCACGAAAAGGGGGAGACCGACGTACAGCATAACAGCCGTAAGCGCCATAGCCACACCGATGTCCGAGGTCCTTCCTCCGATCGCAAGCGATATAAGCGACCAGAGCAGATAATATAAGACGTAGAAAGCCGCCGCAAGTACGTAATACAAGGCATGCCAATGATATATTTTCTTTTTCATGGGTACTCTCCTTTGCCCGTGTGAGAAATTTTTGTTTCGGTCATTCCTTTACTATCTCTATTTTCACGCAGAGGGTGTCCTCCGCCTCTGCCGCAAACGTGCGGTAGTGTCCGTTACGGTTGGCGGCGGTGACGTTTCGGTCAACGATGCTTCCGCTGACGGTATATCTGCACACGTATCCGTTATAGGAAACAGTCAGCTCGTTTTCGCCGACGGTTATTTCGGTCCGCTTCTCTCCGTCAAACGAGAAGGCGGGGAGAAGGCAGGCTATTCTTCCGCTTCCGCATAGAGCGAGGGTGACTCCTTTTTCACTTACGGTATATTCGGTGTTTACGCACGCGCCGTCGGGAAAGCGGCAAAGCACGGACGCCCGCGCGCTCTCACTGTCGCAAAGGGCGCTTTTCACCTCGTATTTTACCGACGGGTCTGTTGCAAAACTCCATTCTCCGTTCGTATAAACGCCTGCGCAGACAGAAAGCGCGGCAGGCTTTTCCACGTCGACCTTATACGACGGTCTTGACGGACAGGGCACCGACATACAGATGGCTGAGGGAGCACCCTCGCGGTGTACTCTGCCGAGTCCGCTTGCGTCGTATTTCGGGTCGGCATTGGTATCTATCTCCGCCATATAGCCCCCGCTCTTCAGAAACACCTTGTGAAAATAATGCGAGGTAACAAAAGCCGTCGGCTCGTGGTCGGGAAACGCCTCGGCTTTCACCGTACTGTCCGAGAGCAGGTAAGCGGCATAGAGATTTGACGCCGCGGTGATCATATATTTATCAAAATAGGCGTAGCCCTCGCAGCCGTATTTCGTTTCTGTGGGAAATCTGTTTTTGATATGCAGTATCGGGTCCTTTGAAAGCCACTCCTCTGTAACGGCAAGCGCCCTTGCGGCGGCAGAGCGGAAGGCGCGCGCAAGCTCGGTATTCCCTTCTCTCTCATATCTTACCGCCTCGTATTCGAAGACTGCCGCAAGCCACGGCTCGGTATGGACAAACTGATTGCTTCTGCCTCCGAAGGGCATTTCTCCGTTCGGAGACTGCATCTTCAGAGTGAGGAGTCCCGCCTTTTGCAGACAGTCGTCTATTTTTTCGTAGTATCTTCCGCGGTAGCCGAGCTTGAGCAGAAGCGAAAAAAGTCCTCTCGGCACAAGATCGTACATTATCGGCTGATAGCATTCGTGCGACTTGTTGTCGCGGTACATTCCGTTTTCGTCTATCCACTGAAGCTGGCAGGAAAGCTGACGCTCTATAAAATCGATGTTTTCTCCGAGACCGAAGTAAAGGCGAGCGTATTCGCTGAGCGCACCGAATACCGCCCAGTTGGTTATCCTGTCGCTCTCGCTCCCGACGATAACGTCGTAGCACTCCTCGGGAACTATCCTCGATATCTGCTCCTTCCAGCAGAGTATTCTGTCAGAGTCTGCCGCTCCCGCTTTTTCAAGCTCTGCAATGCAGAACACTATCTCACGCACCGAAAACTCGTTTGCCGCCTTAACGCGCGGACGCAGAAACATACTGCAGCAAACGTCCATCATCTCGGTAAAGAGAGGAAGAAGATCTACCCGTCTGCCGTGTGCTATCAGAATACCGATATTTGCGGTAAGCCTCGGGAAGCCGTGCTCGGTAAGTCCGTTTTCCTTCACCTCGCGAAGGTATCTTTTTATATGCTCGTCCGTGTATGCGGAGAGCGCCTTTTCCATAAGATCTATATATTTTTCCCTCATACCATGCCTCATTTATGCTCTGCGGCCCGTCTTTATACGCTTTACCAAAAGATATATCAGATATCCGAGAAGGTATCCGAGCGAATTCAGTATCAGATCGTCAACGTCGCTTACCCTGTCGAAAAAGGGCAGCTGCAGCAGCTCGATTGCAAGAGAAAAGCCTATTCCGGCAGCTATGACCTTTACGTGAGTATTGAGCTTCTTATAAACTATCGGATAAACGATACCTACCGGAACAAACATCAAGCTATTACCTAAAAGATTCAACATAATCTCCCTGACCGTCTCGTAATCGAACAGATAAACAAACGGGATCAGATTTATTCTAAGCGGAAGTATCCTTTCCGAATCAAAAAGTAAGGGCTGTATTTTTCCATCGACAGTTTCGAAAGGGCAAAACGTAAATCTTATGATAACAACAATGCACACGTAGACCAAAAGCAGCTGCAGCTCTCTCACAACGTTTACACGCTTATTGCGGAGAGCGACGATCACTCTGATCATGCACCATATTATGCTTACCGCCAAAATCATAGCTCCGTATGATATCCGAATCATCTTTCATTACTCCAATACACGTATTCGATATTATACCGTAGCTTGATTATACCACAGAAGCACCTAAAAGTCAATAGGACGCAGAAAAATGAATTGCCCTGTAACATCAATGCCGCAGGCAATTCATGAACCGAAGGTTCAATTCATGGCGTAATCCAATTCATATCCGTAAGGGCAATTCATTGTTCTCAAAGATCACACCAACATTCAACGCTGTTCCGGGCGATAAATTGGGATTGGACGATTATTTTACTATGCGTTCGTAAGTATTCCAATCATAGATTTCGTAACTTCGTCTAAATCCAAACAGCCGTTCAAAAAATGTCCTCTTTTTTCGAATTCGTTTCATAGCTTTTTGAAAACCCATTTCACCAAACATATCATCATCGGTATCATTGCGGCCAAATTGTGCATCGCCAATCCGACGCTTCGTTTTTGGGTTAGTAACATTTATAATGGTACAGTTGCCTTTCATTATTAGTTGAATTTCTTCTATCAAATATGAATAATCTTCATCCGCATCATCGGAAAAAAATTCAAAACAAAAATCTCCAAACCATAAGTCCCAAAACACATACTCGCCGTTCTTCTCTTCAAATTCTAATTCTATGTGTCTTTTCCCGTTATTGCTTTGAATTATCAAAGCATAAAATTTGTGTTCTTTTGCTTTTTTAGTGTAAGGAAATTGTGATATATGATTGAGAAAATCCACTTCATTTGCAAACTCCATTTCGGTAAATTGCATGAAATTTGATTTTAATAATTCCTTAGCTTGCGATAAAGTCATATCATATACCTCTGTTCAACAAATTCAAGTTTATCGATCAATTAGATTATACCATAAAAACGGTGAAAAGTAAATAGGAAGGCAGAGTTTTTACAAATTGAACCGCCCTTTTATATTGCCTATGGTTCGCCCCGAGATTCCACTCGCCTACGGCTCGTGCTTTTCCGTCGTGTCATCCTGAGCGGAGCGAAGCGAAGTCGAACTGCAAAGCAGCGTCAAACAAAGTGCAGACGGGATCTACGACGGAAAAGTTCGACAAGCTCAGAATGACACGGGGCAAAAAACAGCGCCGCACAAGTGAGTGCTGTAATTTCGATAATAAAACAATTATCTCTTGGAGCTTAAAAAACCGCCGCCCTATATCATAAATAACATCGCATAAATGTTGCACCAACTAATAACGCATTATCAATGTTTTTTTCAAAGATAAATATAAGTTACACTATTCCAAGCACCAGCTGGAAAGAAATAAATCCGTCGCCGTCATTATTGGTAACGTAGACTGTATTCAAGTAAAAAATCTCACCATCATCCATAGCAACTTGATATACAGCCTGTTCCTTTCGCATTTTGCCGGATGTACTCGTTGAGGAAGAAACATTTATATTTATGAGTTCCATAGAACTAACGCTTCTGCCGTTAACGTAGCTTACTATTTGCTCTATAGCATCATCAGCTTTCTCTTTTGCCTCGGGATGTAGTAGTGATGTCGCGTCGGACACACTTTTTTCTGCCATAGCAGACATCATTTCTTCTACCTTGGGTGTAGATTCAGCTTTGTCCTTTTGGACATTCATAATGTTGCTGGTAAAACTGCAGGCAGTCAAACAACTTGCGATACTCAAAATAACCAAGGTTAAACAAATTGCCTTCTTCATTTTCGTACTCCTTACAAGATAAAAATTTTTTATCGGTAAAAAATAAAAGGTGCGTAGCCGAAACCACGCACCGAAAAACGCAGTTTCGCTCATTGTTGCTACACAATTTCACATCTAAGTGGATATGACAAGCAAAGCCTACGTTTTTACCAAACGTAAAGCCACTTAGATAGAAAATGTATAAAATTGTGTAGCACGCTTATTATATCACATTTTCAGATATTTGTCAATTACAATAGTTAATATTATTCAACATAAAAAGACGGCTCAACATATAGTTGAACCGCCCTTTTTGATTAAAGCAAATCGTGCTCGATAGATTAGAGGCTCTTGGCTTTGTATTCCTTGAAGATGTGAACGTAGATATTAGAGGTGATTTCAGTATTGCAATGACCGAGGTGCTCGAAAAAAACAAAAAGCCCTGCATAGCAGAGCTTTTTGCATATGAGAAATAATGTGCTGTATGCAATTATCTCT
Organism: Oscillospiraceae bacterium; assembly: GCA_015064885.1. Taxonomy (GTDB): domain Bacteria; phylum Bacillota; class Clostridia; order Oscillospirales; family CAG-272; genus SIG640. The sequence continues at coordinate 44,810 of SVRJ01000012.1, read as the reverse complement.
TGGAGAACTGAGGAGCACGACGAGCGCCCTTGAGTCCGTACTTCTTTCTTTCCTTCATACGAGGGTCTCTTGTGAGGAAGCCTGCAGCCTTGAGAGCTGTCTTGTTAGCTTCGTCTGCGAGAACGAGAGCACGGGAGATACCGTGTCTTACTGCGCCTGCCTGACCGGAAAGTCCGCCGCCCTTAACTGTAGCGATAACGTCGAACTTGCCTTCTGTTGCAGTTGCTCCGAAGGGCTGGTTTACGATGAGCTTGAGTGTGTCGAGTCCGAAGTACTCGTCAATGCTCTTGCCGTTTACTGTAACGTTTCCTGTTCCGGGAAGTATACGTACGCGAGCAACAGACTTCTTTCTTCTGCCCGTGCCGTAGAAATAGGGTTTTGCACTTGTATATGTCATCTTCTTACTCCTTTCCCGAATCAAACTTCAACAGCAACAGGCTGCTGTGCTGCATGGTTGTGTTCGCTGCCTGCATAGACCTTGAGTCTTGTTGCGGACTTTGCGCCTATTGTGTTGTGAGGGAGCATTCCCTTAACTGCGAGCTGCATTGCAAGCTCGGGTCTCTTTGCCATAAGTGTCTTGTACTGAACTTCCTTAAGACCGCCGATGTAGCCTGTGTGACGTCTGTAGTACTTCTGCTCCATCTTGTTACCTGTAAGGATAGCCTTGTCTGCGTTAACGATGATAACGAACTCGCCGCAATCAACGTGAGGTGTGAATATGGGGCGGTGCTTTCCGCGGAGAATGTTAGCTGCTGCTACAGCTACTCTACCGAGGGGCTTACCTGCTGCATCTATCACATACCAACCGCGCTTAACGGTTTCGGGTTTTGCCATAAATGTGGACATTTTAAATTCCTCCGATTAAATTTATAATTTTTCAGCCTGCATATTATACCACAATTCATTTCGTTTGTCAAGTACTTTTTATAAAAAAGTTTGATTATTTTAATTTTTTTTGCGTTTTCCTCGTTTTTTCGGGCAAATGGGGGCTTTTTTCTCCTTCAAACTCTGCCGTCGGGAACGTTTTTTTATCTCCGATATCGGCAAAAGCGGCATATGACGCCTTTATTTTTCTATAAAAAAGCTGAGCCTGAAGGGCTCAGCTTTAATATTTTAAGTCTTTTTCGTTATCTGAGGAACGCCTTCTTTGTAATTACAACGCCTGCAAGAGCCACGAGAGTGATAAATGCGAGTACTGTCGATATATCGCCTGTGCCGGGGTTTGGTGTAGGTGTGGGATCGGGAGTTACGGGAGTATCCTCTTTAACGCTGAAGAGGTCGCCCTTATATACTGCGGCGTCCTTTACCGAGAAGGTCGTATTGTTATTATCGTTGAGAACGTAGAAGGCGAGGTTATCGTCGTTTCCGATATCGTACTGCTTTGAGAGAGTATAGTCTTCGACGAACTTATATTCACCCGATTCGTCCATTACGTAGAAGAGGTAGTCATAGCCCTTGAGAACTATACGTACGTCTGTGTATCCGTCTTTATCAACGAGAGGCTTTACCGTACCGGCATAGTCGATATCCGTATAGTTATGCTTATTATAAAAATCTATCGTATGCGATACACGGAGGGTTATCATTCTCATTTCAAGCGTCTTTGTGGTATCGTTGAAGTTACCGTATACGCCGGAGGGGGATCTTCTCGTCTGGAGGAATATGCTGTTGGCGTTGCCCGAGTTGAAGAATACGCCGCCCGACTTTGCTCCCACACACTTTACCTTGAACTGATACGTGTAAGTCGTATCCGGAGTCATCTTATATCCGTTTATCTTACCGCCGTACCATGCGTGGCCGCCCAACGACTTGACGATGGTAGCTTCGTTTGCGCTGAACACAGACTTTGTATCGTCAACGCCTTCCTTATAGCTCCAGCCCGGAGCGTATACGCCTGTCCTTGAGTTGAATCTGAGGTCAACGAGCTTATCGCCGTCCTTAGCCGAAGCGTAGTCCTTGCCCTGATACGAAGGATCTGCGGGGTTTGTATTGTCAGCCCACATATCTATAGTCTTTGTCGGGAAGGTGGTCGAGCCTATAAGAGAAAGGCCCTTCTTTACGGTGACGTTCTTTATAGTCATTTCAGCGTTGCTCGAGTAGAGGTAACCCGAGATACCGAGCTTATCGTAGCCGTCAAGCGCGGGAATGGTGGTCATATCGAAGAAATATCCGTCCATATAGACGTATACGTCGTAGCCGTCGATAACGAATATGATATTCTTATGGACGTCGTTCTTTACAGAATCGGGAACGGTGGTCTCATGGAGATACCAGCTTACGTAGTCGCCGTTTGATGCGTACTTACCGTAGAGGGCGTCTCCGCCGTACATGAAGCATCCGTCCTTTTCATTTCCGTAGATACCTATAGCCTTTTCATGGGCGTTGGAGTCGGTATCGACAGGTCCGAAGGTAAGGTAGATACCCGAGCGGTGTCTTGTAAAGGAGACCTCGGCAGAAACGGTATACTGCTTGCCCTCTCCGAGGACGAGGCCGTCGATGGCGGAGCCCCACCACGTACGTCCGCTTTCCTTATTACTGTGGAGAAGAGTTACCGTCTTGCCGTTATCGGCAACCGTGACCTTAAGGTCTTTTGCAAGGTCGTTTGAAGCGGCGGAGAAGGTCTTGGGGACGTAAACACCGTCGGTCTTATCAAAGACGACGTTATAAAGAACGTCTCCGTTATTTGCCGCGTCATACGTTTTTTCAAGTGCATTGGCTGCGGAAACTGTAAGTCCGAGCACTGATGCAAGAGAAAGGATCATCGTGAGTGCAAGTGCGAGTGATAATAATTTTTTCATAGCCGCATTCCTTTCCTAAAAAAGATTTGTAAGTATATTATATCACCCGGCATATCTTTTGTCAACCGCTTTTTTTGATTATTTTTCTCTTCGTTCAAGTGCACAAAAATCAGGCTTTGATTTGTGCAATATGACGAAGCATCCGCTTGCTTCTTTAATCTTACCTACATCTTTTTCTGATTTGTAAAAGGCAGCTTGCGGCTTATTTTTTTTCTTTTTTGTCTGTAATATATGCTTTGGCACGCGCATACTATTGCCTGTATAATTTTAAAAGAAAGGGACAAGATCAGCATGGACAACAGATATATGCCGGAGGGCTCACTCATAGGTACGGAACAAAACAGGGAGGTCTTTTCTTCAAGGCTTTCTCTTTACAGGGCGATAGAGGAGAGGACGGTCGCCGAGGGAAAGGCGTTCCTCTGCGACAGAGACATGAATCTGCACGTAAGCACCCCTATCGGAAACGGTATAATTCCGAAGGAGGAGATAGCCTACGGGGAGGACGGGGTCCCGGCAAAGGACATTGCCGTAATAACGAAGGTGGGAAAGCCGGTGAGCTTTGTTATAAAGGGGTATGACGGGCGCACTCTCCTTCTTTCGAGGAGGGAGGCGCAGAAGAGGTGCTATGAGGAATACGTCAGCCGTCTTCTTCCGGGCGACGTAAGGCAGGCGAGGGTGACTCACCTCGAGCCCTTCGGGGCTTTTCTCGACGTAGGCTGCGGATATCCCGCGCTAATGAGTGTGGATTCGATATCCGTATCGAGGATATCACATCCGTCCGACAGACTGAGCGAGGGGGATCTCATACGCTGTGCGATAAGGAGCATCGACCGCCAAACGCGCAGGGTCTTCGCATCCCAGAGGGAGCTGTACGGCACGTGGGAGGAGAATGCCTCCCGCTTTTCTCCCGGGCAGACGGTGAGGGGAATAATACGCAGCGTTGAGCCGTACGGAATATTCGTCGAGCTTGCGCCGAATCTTGCCGGGCTCGCCGAGATAAAGCCGCCATTCGATCCGGAGAGCGACCCGGTCGGCCGTTTTGCCTCGGTATACATAAAGAGCATCCTTCCGCAGAGGATGAAGATAAAGCTGGTCCTCATCGAGGTACTCGAGCGGGCGTCATTCCCTCCCGAGGCGGAATACTTCGTTAGGGAGGAGACAGACCACATCGACGTGTGGAGATATTCTCCCGAGGGGGCGGCAAAATCGGTGCTCACCGACTTCGGAAAATGAGTTGACATTAAGTTTCTAAAATGTTTTGAATTTATTCAATTATTTTTTAACACTGCTGTTGAAATTTCTTCGGAGATGTAGTATAATATTATATATATAGTTTTTTATAAAAATTTATAATTACCGCCGGGCCGTATTTCCGGCTTTATCATACGTAAAAACAGAATAACAACAGAATATATGAAAATTTCGGCAGATGCCGGGAAGGAGAAAAATGTTCGGAAGAAAAGACATAGGTATCGATCTCGGAACCGCTACCATACAGGTATACGTAAGCGGCAAGGGAGTCATGATACGCGAGCCGAGTGTTCTCGCGATAGACAGGAATACCGAGGAGATAATAAAATACGGAAAAGAAGCCTACGGAATGATAGGCAGGACACCGTCAAACATACAGATAATACGACCGCTCAAGGGCGGAGTCGTTCACGAATACGAGCCTACCAGCCGTATGATAAAATACTACCTCAAGAGCGCGTGCGGAGGTCTTGTCGTAAGTCCGCGCGTAATGATATGTACACCGAGCAGCACCTCTGACGTCGAGCAGAAGGCGGTAAGAGACGCGGCGCTTCAAGCAGGCGCAAAGGAGATCTATCTTATAGAGGAGCCTCTCGCGGCTGCCTTCGGTGCGGGAATAAAGGTAGACGATCCGACAGGACACATGATCGTCGACATAGGAGGCGGAACGACCGATATCGCGGTCATAGTCAACGGGACCGTCATCGTTTCGGATTCGATAAGGACGGCGGGAGACAAATTCAACGAGAGCATTGCCAGATACGTAAGGCAGAAGTACCATCTTCTCATAGGAGAGAAGACTGCGGAAAAGCTGAAGATACAGATAGGCTGGGTATTTGCTCACAAGCACCCGTCCGACACTCTCGCAAAGGGTCGCTGTCTGGACACCGGTCTTCCGAGGGCGGTAAACGTCACCTCGTTCGAGATGCTCGAGGCACTCGCTCCTCCGCTCGGTCTTATTCTCGCGAGGATAAGCGACGTTCTGGTACGCACGCCTCCCGAGATAGTTCCCGAGATATTCCGCAACGGAATAATCCTCACGGGAGGAGGAAGCCAGCTCCACGGTCTTCCCGACCTGATAAGGAGAATGACGGGTATCAACACCGTTCTCGCAAAGAATCCCCACGACTGCGTTGCCATAGGAACCGGCATCGCTCTCCAGAATCTGAAGCATTTCAGAGATCAGATCACAGACTCACGCAATTCTTTGAGATAGGGCATACGCGCGTCGCGTGAAAAACAAACAGAATAACATTTTTCGCAAGACCGAGCCCGAGCTGTTTTCCAAAAAGAAGCACGCCGACCTCGGTCTTCTATTTTACAATTTTACATCAAAAAAACCAAGAAGGAGAATATTATATCATGTCAAATGTGCTTTCACATCTTACCCCTAACCTGTTTTTTAAATATTTCGAGGAGATATCGGCAATTCCGAGAATGTCTCTGCACGAGGAAAAGATCGCCGATTATATAGAGAATTTTGCCCGTGAGCGTTCGCTCTTCTGCGTCAGAGACAGCGCAAACAACGTATTTGTCACAAAGGCGGCTACGCCGGGCAGAGAGAAGGACGGGGCGGTGCTTCTTCAGGGTCACACCGACATGGTCTGCGAGGCAAACGAGGGAACGGTTCACGATTTTCTCACGGACGGTCTCGATCTTTACGTAGACGGAGATTTCATCAAGGCAAGAGGAACCACTCTCGGCGCCGACGACGGAGTTGCGGTCGCCATGATGCTTGCCGCTCTCGACGGTGAGTTCTCTTCCCACCCCGCTCTCGAATGCCTTTTCACCTCGGGCGAGGAGATAGGTCTCGTCGGTGCCGGCTGCTTCGACTACTCTCTCATAAAGGCGAGAAAAATGATAAACCTCGACAGTGCCGAGGAGGGCTTCGTAACCGTGGGCTGTGCGGGAGGCGTACGCTCTGCGGTAACTCTCGAGGGCGTGCTCGAGGAAAATTCCGACCCCTGTCTCCGCATAACCGTAAAGGGACTTATAGGCGGACACTCGGGTGAGGATATAAACAGAAACAGACACAGTGCTACCGCTCTTATTTTCCGCATACTCCGTTCTCTCTCGCTGAGGCATGACGTTCGTCTCGTTTCGGTGAACGGAGGAGACAAGGACAACGCCATCGCAAGAGAGGCGTGTGCCGTTATTGCGTGCAAGGACGCGTATGCCGTCAAAAAAGAGCTTGCGCTCATTGAATGCGACGTAAGGGGCGAGCTTGCCGAGAGCGACAAAAATATGCTCCTTCTCGTATCCGACGAGGTGTGCGGCAAGGCCTTTGACAAGGATTCCACAAAGAAGATACTCCTCTGCGGAAGCGTTCGCACGGGCGTACTCAAGATGAGCGCGCAGATAGACGGGCTCGTTGAATTCTCGAGAAACCTCGGAAGCGTAAGCACGGACGGTGAAAAGATCAACTTCGTATGGAGCACCCGTTCACCCAAGGAGGGTCAGCTCGACTCGGGCGAGGAGGAGATAACGCTCGCCGCAGAGCTTTGCAACGCTACCGAAATAAAGCACTATAACCGTTATCCCGGCTGGAACTACCCCGGACAGAGCGAGCTTTGCGATTCCTTCTGCGCGGCTTTTGAAAAGCTTTACGGCAAGGAGATAAAGAGGCTTATACTCCACGCGGGACTTGAGTGCGGTCTTGTCAAGAACGCTATTCCCGACATGGACATAATCTCGGTAGGACCCGACGAAATAGACATACACTCTCCCGACGAGCGTCTCGGTATTCCCTCCACCCAGAGGCTGTGCGCGGTTATTGCGGAGATGATGAAATAACCGCCGGATAAAAGCAAACGTATCTCGCACCGAGCAAGAAAGCAAGTATAAATTCAACAAAGGAAAAACAAGATGGACGTAAAATTCTGTAAGACGTGCGGAGCGTCTCTTATACAAAAGGATGCATACACGTGGGAATGCAATTACTGCAGGAACACGTACAGTGACAAGAGTGTCAGAGAGGAGAGTGAGAAGCTTCTGCGCGTTCTTCTGAGCGAGGACAAGCTCGAGAAGGTGGCAAATCTCAGAAGAAATCTCTACGACGCTCTCGAGGAGCAATACACGGACAGCCAAAAGATCTGTTCTATCTGTGAAAAAATAAAGGAGTATATTCCGGATGACACTATGGCGTGCTTCTACTGCACCGCAAACAGCGGAACACCGTCCGAGATATGCGAGAGCATAAGATCTGTTGACGCGGATAAGGACTTCTCTCTCGTATACGGCATGGTAAAGCATATTCTGAGGTCTATGCGTTCCGAGTATGCCCTTCCCCTTCAGGATCTTGTCGAGAGGGCGTACAAGGGCACGGATACGTCTGTTTTTGAGGACCTTTCCACTCTCATTTCCGACGAGATGGAGAAGGTCAATGCGGGAACGTATGAGACCTCCTTTCCGAGAGACGTTTTCATTGCTTATTCGAGCAAGGACATGCGCAAGGTGGAGGAGCTTGTAGAGTATCTCGAAAAGAACGGACTCGACTGCTTTGTTGCGGCAAGAAATCTCAGGCACGGCAGAGGCGCAAAGCAGAATTACGAGATGGCGATACACGAGGCTCTCGACAACTGCAGATGTCTGGTTCTCGTTTCCTCCGGAAATTCAAGAAGCATGGAGTGTGACGCTCTGAGGGTAGAGCTAAAGCACGTAAAGGCGGCAGACACCCTCTGCGCGCCCGCCGAATACAGAAAGAATTACGCTTCTATTCCCTACAAGTACAAGAAGTACAGAGTCGAATACAGGATAGACAATCTTATCTCCCAGCCGTATGCGGAAAAGGTGGTAACAGAGTTCTTCGGCGGACTCGAGTACGCTTATTCCCCCGAGGAGGTAGTACACAGAATATATTCGTTTGACGACGCCGACAGTCAGCCCGAGGAGGTAAAGGCAGAGGAGCCCGAAAAGATAATACTCTGTCCTTACTGCGGAAGCGAAAATCCGATATCGGCTGACGTATGCCGTTCCTGCAAGAAGGAACTTAGAAAGAAGAGCAAATTCTGCGCTTCCTGCGGCTCCGAAAATCCGATAGCCTCCAAGTTCTGCAACGAATGCGGAGAAAACAAATTCGTAAGCACGTACAAGGAATACGAGCTCACAAAGGAGCTCACCGCCATGAAAAAGGCAAAGGACGCTGAGGACGTATCAGGAAAGGACTCCTCTTCCTCCTCCGACAAGGCAACCGAGCTCAACGCGATCGGATGCGACTATTACAACGGAAGGAACGGAAAAGCGAAGGACCTTATAAAGGCGTATGAATATTTCTTCAAGGCGGCTGAGCTTGGCAGTGCCGACGGTGCGTGCAATCTCGGCATCTGCTGCGAATACGGACAAGGCATAGTCAAGGATCCTGCGGCGGCATTCAAGTGGTACGGCATTGCCGCGGAGAGAAAGAGCACGGCGGGTGCGTATTATCTGGCGAGCTGCTACGAGCGTGCACTCGGCACCGACGAGGATCTCGACGAGGCATTCAAGTGGTACAAGATCTCGGCGGACAGAGGAAGTGCCGCGGGTGCGAACGATCTCGCGCGCTTCTATGAAATAGGCTTATGTGACGACGAGGACCCGATCCTCGCCTACGAATGGTATAAGATCTCAGCCGAGCGCAAGAGTGCGGACGGTGCGTACAACCTTGCACGCTGCTATCAGGACGGCATAGGAGTTGACGAGGACTTAAAGTCGGCATTCGACTGGTACAAGATCTCTGCCGAGAGAGGAAGCGCAAACGGAGCGTATGAGCTTGCCCGTTACTATGAGGAGGGCAACGGTGTTGAGGTAAACGCCGAGCTTGCCCAAAAGTGGTATACGACCGCAAAGGAGCTCGGAAGCAAGGAGGCGACAGACAGACTCGATAAGCTTCAAAAGAAGGAAGACGCCCGCAGATCCGCACTGGCAGACATTGCGCGCAACAACGAGAAGATCCGCGAGGAGGAGGCACGCAAAGCCGAGGAGGCAAGAAATGCCGTTATAGCCGACATCGCTCGCAAGGCGAATCTCAGGCGTGAGCAGGAGGCGAAGCTTGCCGAGGAGAAAAAAAGGGCTGAGGAGGCAAGGAAAGCCGAACAGGAGCGCAGACTCGCGGATGCAAGAAGGCTCAACGCTCTCGGTGTTTCCTACTACAACGGAAGCGACGGAAAGAAAAAGAACTATCAGCTTGCATTTGAATATTTCACGAAGGCGGCTCCCGATCTTCCTAAAGCAAAATACAATCTCTCGGAATGCTATCTGAGCGGAAAAGGAGTCCGCAAGGACAAAAAGAAGGCGTTTGAATACTGCAGACTTTCCGCGGAGGAGGGCTATGCTGCCGCGCAGTGCCGACTCGGGTGCTTCTACGAGGAAGGAAAGCTCGTAAAGAAGGACAAGCAGGCGGCATTCAAGTGGTACAGTGCCTCTTACGAGAACGGTAATGCGGAGGGCGCGTATTATCTCGCGAGATGCTACGAATACAAAATAGGAACCGAAAAGAATGAAAGCAAGGCAAAGGAGCTTTATGCCTTCGCGCAGAGCAAGGGCTATCCCGGTGCCGCACGTGCGGTAAAGAGGCTGAGCCAAAGCAAGGGTGTGCGTATAGCGAGGGCGACGCTTTCTATAGCGGCGCACGTAATTCTTAACGCGCTGATATATAAGCTCATTACCTCTCCCGAGCTTATGCCGGAGGAAAACTATCAGCCGATAAACCTTTTCTATGCCTTCTCGCTCTGTTATCTGACCTATTTTGCGGCATACCTATTCAACCGCATCGGAGAAACGCGTGTGTGCGGATACATAACGCACGTAATAAACGTAATCGCTCTGAACGATCACAGCGAGATCATATTCCCCATATACAAATCTGATACGCCTCTGATCGTAATGCTGACGTTATTCTTCCTTTTCCTCGCCTGGATCCTTATCTATTTTGGAAACTACTATAGCCTCGGAGGAAATAAACTCAAAAAATAAGCCTTCCGCAGTAATATCTGCATAAGGGCAACAACAAAGGATTTTAAAAAGATGGACGTAAGATTCTGCAAGACCTGCGGTGCTCCTCTTCTTCGGAGAGACGCATACACGTGGGAATGTAATTACTGTAGAAATACATACAGCGACAAGAGTGTCATCGAGGAGAGCGAGGCTCTTCTCCGTGCACTGCTGAGCGAGAGCAAGATAGAGCAGGTGGCAAATCTCAGGCGCAATCTCTACGACGCTTTGAATGCGGAGTACACGGACAGCGAGGAGATATGCCGCATATGCTCTGCCATAAAGGCTTTTTTGCCGGATGATTTTATGGCTGACTTCTACTACGTTGCGAACAGAGAGAACGAAAAGAGGATAGCCGAATACGTGAATCTTATCGACACGGATAAGCACGCGGAATATATTGACGGTATTATCGGCTTTTTGCTCAGGTCCTTTTGCTCTGAATATCATCTCCCTCTTGCGGGTCTTATAGAGCGCGCATACAGGGGGCGCGATCTGCCGAAGCTCAACGAGCTCAACACTCTTCTTTCAAAGGAGGCTGAAAAGGAGAACTGCGGAATATACGAGACGGGGCTCACGAGAGACGTTTTCGTGGCTTATTCGGGAAAGGACATGGAGCACGTATATCCCCTCGTTTCGGCACTTGAGTCAAGCGGGCTTTCCTGCTTTGTTGCCGCGCGCAATCTCCGTCACGGCAGAGGTGCGGTGCAGAACTACAATTCGGCAATAAGGGAGGCTATTTCAAGCTGCAGGTCGATAGTTTTCGTCTCGACAAAAAACTCGAGGAGCTTTTCGTGCGACGCGCTGAAGCTCGAGCTTCCTTTCGTAAAGCAATCGGATATAAGCAACGCTCCCTACGAATACAAGCAGGATTATCTTTCCATGCCGCAGAGATACAAGAAGGCTCGCGTGGAGCTACGTATTTCGGAGAGCGATATGCCGAACGCCGCCGATCTTGCGGTCAAGGAATTTTTCGACGGCTGTGAGTACGCTTACTCTGCGGACGAGGTCGCCTCACGCATAATAGAGCAGCTCTCACGCGCGTCTGCAATAGATACGGGCGAGTCTTCCCTCTCGCTCGAAAGCACAAGAAGCAAGCTGTGTGCCGCTTGCGGAAGCGAAAACAGTGCCGGGGCAAAATTCTGCTCCGAGTGCGGTCACAGAGACTTCGTTTCCTCACGTGCGGAATACGAGCTTACGAAAAAGCTCCGCGAGCTTGAGAGCAGGGTGAGATCGGCAGAGCCGGATACACCGCAAAGAGACCGAGCAAAAAGCACCGAGGAGATATTCCGCCTTGCCGAGGACTGTTACTCGGGCACCGGCGGAAAAGAAAAGGATCCGCAAAGGGCTGTAGGTCTTTACACCGAGGCGGCTGACAGGGGACATGCCGAGGCACAGAACAAGCTCGGCTTCTGCTATTACAACGGGATCGGTACCGAAAAGGATTATTCGAGGGCTTTCACCTATTGGAGAATGGCCTCTGAGCAGGGTCTTGCAAAGGCGCAGTCTAATCTCGCCATATGCTACAGCAAAGGTCACGGGACTGTCATGGACAAGGCAAAGGCATTCGAGTGGTGGGAGAAGGCTGCAGTTTCGGGCAACGCAAACGCGCAGTGCTCTCTCGGCATTTGTTACTACAACAGTGCCGGTACAAAAAAGGATGACGAAAAGGCTTTCGGCTGGTGGAGAAGGGCTGCCGAGCAAGGGCATGCAAAGTCACAGGCAAACGTCGCTCTTTGCTATCACAGCGGTATCGGTGTAGAAAAAGACGACGGTCTGGCATTCGAGTGGTGGCAGAGGTCTGCCTACGGCGGATACGTTGAGTCGTTTTTTAACCTCGGTGTATGCTATCAGAACGGTGAAGGAACCAATGCCGATCTGAAAAAGGCAAAGGAAATGTACGAAAAGGTGCTTCTCTCGGGAGATACTGAGCTTCGTGAGAGGGCTGCTTCGGCTATTGATAGGATAAACGAGGCTCTTTCGGACTCCGGCAAAGCCTCCGGAGGCGACGGCATATTTGAATTTGAGCTTCTTACCGACGGAAGCTACTGCGTACGCATAAAAGAAGAATACAAGGCAAAGGAAAAGGTCGAAAACCGCAAAGACGGTACCCTTTCAATTGCCATGAGCTACGACTGCTCGTGTCCCGAGGAGGTAGTGATTCCCGACTCGCATAACGGCAAAGCCGTAAGCGTGATAGGCGAATGTGCTTTTACCAACTGCAAGACGATGAAGCGCGTATCGATTCCTGTCGGAATAACCTCGATAGGGCAGGCGGCGTTCTCCTTCTGTGACGCTCTCGGGGAAATAGTTCTTCCCGACGGGCTGAGAAGCATAGGCGCGGAGGCTTTTATCGGATGCGACGGGCTTAAAAAAATATATATTCCCGGAAGCGTTTACGCTATCGGAGAAAACGCGTTTCTTCTGTGCGATTCTCTCGCTGAGATAACCTTTGACGGAGATATCGACGAGTGGGAGATCCTGGGCCTTGAAGAGCACGAGCTTCCCGACGGTGTTTCGCTCAACTTTACGCAAATGACTCCGAGCGACATGTACGATCTCGGATACGACTACGAAAACGGGCGCAACGAAAGAAAAAAGGATCCCGCGCTCGCATTTGAATGGTACAAAAAGAGCTCTGACGCGGGCTATGCTCCCGCCACCTACGCTCTCGGCTGGTGCTTCAAGAAGGGCATTGGCACCGAAAAGGATCTCAAAAAGGCGTTCTCTTTCTACAAGCTCTCTGCCGAGATGGGTTACTCGTACGCGGAAAATGCTCTCGGTGTATGCTACCACAACGGTGAGGGTGTAGAAAAAGATCTCAAGGAAGCGGTAAAGCGGTACAAGAAGGCTGCAGACGGCGGTATAGCCTCCGCTCAGTGCAATCTTGCCGACTGTTACGAAAAAGGAAGCGGTACGGAAAAGGATCTCAAAAAGGCAAGAGAGCTTTATCTGCTCGCCCGTTCCTCAAAGCAGGAAGCTGTAAGCGCAAGGGCGGAAGAGGGTATTCGCAGAGTAGATGCGGCAATTAAGTCCTCCGAGGCTCTTGAGGCGCAAAAGCAGCGCGCCGCCGAGGAGAAGAAGCGCGAAAACGAAATACTCGCGAAGCACTTACTGTATAAGCGGACGGGTGACAACGGAAACGCCGATGATCAATATGAGCGCGGATTATTTTATATGCACTGTGATGACGTGCATATAAGAAATCATGCCGAGGGCTATCTGTGGCTTGAGAAGGCGGCAAATCAAGGGCACGCAGGCGCGCAGTACGAGTGCGGCTGTTACTATGAAAGTAATCTTTTCTCCCAACGTGATCTGTACTCGGCCGAAAAATGGTACAATCTTGCGGCAAGCCAAGGTCATTCTGCCGCGAAGGTATCTCTTTTGCGGGTACAGGCAGCCATAAAAAAGGAAGAGGACGAAAAGGCACGCAGGATGACAGAATTCCGTCTTGACGGTGTTTGCCAGCACTGCGGCGGAAGATTCGTCGGGCTTTTCTCAAAGAAGTGTTCTGTATGCGGAAAGCCTAAGGACTACAGATAAAGCTTCACAAATAATTTTCAAAGGAAAAATAAAAAATGAACGTAAGATTCTGCAAGACCTGCGGAGCTCCTCTTTTTCAGAGAGACGCATACACGTGGGAATGTAATTACTGTAGAAATACATACAGCGACAAGAGTGTCAGGGATGAGAGCGAGGCTCTTCTCCGCGCTCTGCTGAGTGAGAGCAAGATAGAGCAGGTGGCAAATCTCAGGCGCAATCTCTATGATGCGGTGAGCGAAAAGTACACCGACAGCTTAAAGATCTGCCGCATATGTGAGAGAATAAAGGAGTATCTGCCCGACGACGTTATGGCGAGCTTTTATTATACGGCGAACTGTTCCTCACCTCAGGAGATATGCGACGCAATAAGCTCTATCGACGCGCAGAGCGATCTTTCTCTTGTTGAGGGGATAGTCTCTCACGTAATAAAGTCGATGCGCTCGGAGTACGCCCTCCCTCTTCAGAATCTTGTGGAGAGGGCTTACAAGGGAACGGATATGTCGAGGTTCGAGGAATTTTCCACCCTCATTTCAAACGAGATGGAGAAGGTCAACTCGGGAATGTACGAGACGGCGGTGCCGAGAGACGTTTTCGTCGCTTATTCGAGTGCGGACATGCGAGAGGTCGAGAAGCTGGTATACTTCCTTGAATCGAACGGGCTCGACTGCTTTGTTGCGGCGAGAAACCTCAGACACGGGCGCGGGGCAAGGCAGAACTACGAGGCGGCTATCTGCGAGGCTATTGACAACTGCAGGTGTGTGGTCTTCGTTTCTTCGGCAAATTCGAGGAGCATGGGCTGTGACGCGCTGAAGGTAGAGCTGAAGCACATAAAGACATGCGACCTTCTGAACGCTCCCGCTGAGCACAGAAGAAACTATCTTACTCTTCCCTCCCGTTACAAGATGAACAGAGTAGAGTACAGAATAGACAACAAGGTCTCTCAGGCGTATGCCGAAAAGGTAGTTTCCGAGTTTTTCTCCGGGCTTGAATACGCTTACTCTCCCGAGGAGATAGTTGACAGAATATATAATTTTGAAGATGAGATCGAGGAGGAGCCGAAAAAGGACACCGCTCCGACAAAGCAGGTGACCTTCTGTCCTGTTTGCGGCAGTGAGAATCCGATCGGTGCAAGCGTATGCAATACGTGCGGAAATCTCCTTCGCGACTCCTCCAAGATCTGCGCATTCTGCGGCTCCGAGAATCCTCTGTCCTCAAAATTCTGCAACGCGTGCGGAAAGAACGAGTTCGTTTCATCTCGCTCCGAATACGAGCTTACGAAAAAGCTTCGCGAGCTTGAGAACAGGATGAACGCACAAAAGCCGAACGACCGCATCTTCTCTCCCGAGATACCCAATTCACCTCCGAAGGACGGTTTTGCCGGGGTGTTTCTTACATCCTGCGGCAGCTCTGTTCTTAAGGTCATAAAGGTGGTTCGTGAATTTTCCGGGCTCTCTCTCAAGGACGCAAAGGAGCTTGTTGAGAAAGCTCCCGTCCGGGTGGCTTCGAATATTTCAAGAGAGGATGCCGAAAGGCTCGCTTCCTCTATCAGGCAGGTGGGCGGATATGCGGACGTCATTTTCGATCCCGAGGCAGCGACCGGGTTTTCCTCTGCAAAGCGCGAGGATCCCGACAAGCTATATGAGGACGGGTGCAATTATTTTTACGGAAAAAACGGTGTAGCTGTAGATCAGACTCGCGCGTTTGAGATCCTCAGCCGTGCCGCCGCTCTCGGCCACGCGAGGGCTCTGAACTTTGTAGGCTACTGCTACGAGCTCGGAAAGGGTGTCGGCAAGGACCGCGAAAAGTGTTTCTTGTTCTACAAAAAGGCTGCCGAGCAGGGGCTTGCCGTTGCACAGAACAATCTCGGTCTCTGCTACGAATTCGAAAAGGGTGTAGCAAAGGATCTGAGCGAGGCTTTCAAGTGGTACAAAAAGTCTGCCGAGCAGGGCTACAATGATGCGCTGAACCGTGTCGGCTTATGCTATGAGCGCGGCAAGGGGGTTCAAAAGGACGCTAGCGAGGCTGTAAGGTGGTACAGGAAGGCTGCCGAAAACGGATACGCCGTTTCACAGTGCAATCTCGGTATCTGCTATGAAAACGGCACCGGTATTCAAAAGGACACTGCCGAGGCTTTCAGATGGTACAAAAAAGCCGCAGAACAGGGCAACGCTCTTGCCGAGAAGTGTCTCGGTACCTGCTTCAAATACGGGATCGGAACAGGTAAGGATCTCGTAGAGGCGGTAAAGTGGCTCAAAAAAGCTGTTGACAAAGGCAACTCCGACGCGCAGAATTCTCTCGGTATTTGCTATGAGCGCGGCGAGGGTGTTACAAAGGATCTGAACGAGGCTACCCGGCTGTACAGGCTGGCAGCCGATCAGGGTGACCGATATGCGCAATACAATCTCGGAAACTGCTACGAATATGCAAAGGGCGTAGCAAAAAATATGAACGAGGCTTTCAAGTGGTACAAAAAGTCTGCCGATCAGGGCTACTCTTACGCGCAGTGCAGTCTCGGTCTTTGCTACGAGGGCGGAAACGGCGTACAGAAGAACGTCTACGAGGCTTTCAAATGCTACAAGGCTTCCGCAGACCAGAATTACGCTCTTGCCCAGAAGTGTCTTGCCGTATGCTATGAATACGGGATCGGAACAGAAAAGAACATCGGAGAGGCTTTCAGATACTACAAGCTCGCTGCCGAACAAGGAAATGCCGGCGCGCAGAATTCTCTCGGTGTTTGTTACGAGAACGGAAAGGCGACCGCAAAAGATATAAACGAGGCTATCAAGTGGTATAGGCTTGCTGCCGACCGCGGTGACCGATACGGGCAGTACAATCTCGGAAGCTGCTACGAATACGCAAAGGGCGTAATAAAGAACATGAACGAGGCTTTCAAGTGGTACAAAAAGGCTGCCGAGCAGGGTCACGCTTCGGCTCAGTGCAGCGTCGGTATTTGCTATGAGACCGGAAACGGAACCGCAAAGGATCTTTCCGCCGCTTATCAGTGGTACAAAAAGAGCGCGGACCTTGGCAACAAGTACGCTTTGCGAAATCTCGGGCTTTGCTATGAGTTTGGAAGAGGCGTTGCCATAAACTACAGCACTGCTCTTTCCTTCTATTACAAGGCTTTGGAAAAGGGTCACGAAAGTGTAAACACCGACATCGAAAGGTGCCGCAAAAAATAACCGTTTGCTCCGTACGTCTGCCGTGCGGAGCATTATCTTTCGGGTGAGGTTTTATTCTCTTGGTTGCGTTTTCGCCAAAGCTCTGTCACTTCCTCACTTTCTCCCCTTACGGTCTGACCTTACCTCGAAGGGAAAGCGAAGATAGATATTACACACAGACTAACAATTAAAACGTAAGTAAGATGCTTCTTTTTATTAAAAAATCACATTGACAAAAGCTAAGTTTTATGATATAATATATATGTAAATGAAGAAAGTCGGGATGCTCTGGCGGTAAACGGATGAATATCTGTCGTAGACAACTACGGTGAGCCCCGCAAAGCAAGCCGACCGTCTGGGCAACCTCCGTATGGATGTTGCCCTTTTACTTTTTGTAAAATAATCTTTAAGGAGTGATAATATAATGAATTTTGAACAGTGGAACGGGTTTGTGCCCGGCAAATGGCAGGAAAAGATCGACGTAAGAGACTTTATTCAAAAGAACTATACACCGTACGAGGGTGACGAGAGCTTTCTCTGCGGACCTACCGCTCGCACGAGCGCACTCATGGACAAGCTTCAGGCACTATTTAAGAAAGAAGCCGAAAACGGAGGCGTCCTTGACGTAGACGCAGAAACGGTAACCTCCCTCACCGCATACGCTCCCGGCTACCTCGACAAAGAAAACGAGCTTATAGTCGGCCTCCAGACAGACGCCCCCCTCAGAAGAGGCGTAAACCCCTTCGGAGGTATCAAAATGACGAGAAAGGCGTGCCAGGCGTACGGATACAAGCTCTCTGACAAAATCGAAGAGGAGTTCACCTACAGAACCACTCACAACGACGGAGTATTCCGTGTTTATAACAAGGCTATCCGCGCGGCAAGACACTCGGGTATAATAACCGGTCTCCCCGACGCCTACGGCAGAGGACGTATCATCGGTGACTACCGCAGAGTTGCCCTCTACGGAATAGATGCCCTCATCGCACAGAAGCAGGCTGATAAGGACAGAATATCCGAGGGCTTTGTTGTGGACGAGGAGGTAAGACTGCTCGAAGAAATATATAAGCAGATATCCTTCCTCGAAAAGCTCAAGGAAATGGCGTCTATCTACGGCTTTGATATTTCCGCACCCGCAAAGGATTCGAGAGAAGCGGTCCAGTGGCTGTACTTCGGATACCTCGGTGCAATAAAGGAACAGAACGGTGCCGCAATGAGCCTCGGACGTACGGCGACCTTCCTTGACGTATATTTTGAAAGAGACCTCCGGAGCGGTGCTATCACCGAAGAAGGCGTACAGGAGCTTGTAGACGACTTCGTAATGAAGCTCCGTATGGCGCGACACCTCCGTACACCCGAATACAACGAGCTCTTTGCCGGCGACCCGATGTGGATAACCGAGGCACTCGGAGGCATGGGCGAGGACGGAAGGACCCTCGTTACAAAATCCACCTTCAGATACCTCAACACACTCTACAACCTCTCCCCCTCGGCAGAGCCTAACCTCACAGTCCTCTGGTCCACCTCGCTTCCCGCACCCTTCAAGAGATTTGCGGCAAAGGTCTCCTGCGACACAGACTCTATCCAGTATGAGAACGACGACCTCATGAGAAGGACCTACGGAGACGACTACGCCATAGCATGCTGCGTTTCGGCTATGCGTATAGGAAAGGACATGCAGTTCTTCGGGGCGAGAGCAAATCTCGTAAAGCTTCTTCTCCTCAGCCTTAACGGCGGACGCGACGAAAAGAGCGGCGACAGAGTTGCCCCCGATATGGGAAGATTCGAGGGAGAGTATCTTGACTTTGATACCACCCTTAACCTTATCGACCGCTACCGCCCCTATCTTGCCGAAACATACGTAAAGGCAATGAACATGATACACTTCATGCACGATAAGTACGCGTACGAAAAGGTCCAGATGGCACTTCACGACACCGACGTGCACAGATACATGGCGTTCGGAATTGCGGGACTCTCGGTGCTTGCAGACTCTCTCTCGGCTATCAAATACGCAAAGGTACGCGTTATAAGAGACGAGACCGGACTTATAACAGATTTTGAAACTGTCGGAGACTTCCCCAAATACGGAAATGACGACGACAGAGTCGACAGCATAGCGAAGAAGCAGACAGAGCTCTTCTTTGCCGAGCTCAAGAAAATTCCCACCTACAGAAACGCAGAGCACACCCTCTCCGTACTCACGATAACGTCTAACGTCGTGTACGGAAAGAAGACGGGTAACACCCCGGACGGAAGACGCCTCGGAGAGCCCTTCGCTCCCGGTGCAAACCCGATGCACGGAAGAGACGCAAACGGCGCACTCGCTTCTCTCAACTCTGTTGCAAAGCTCTCCTACAGCACGTGTAAGGACGGTATTTCGAACACCTTCTGTATAATCCCCTCCGCACTTGGAGGAGACGACGAGACGAGATACTCCAACCTCTCCTCTATCATCGACGGCTACTTCAGAAAGGATGCCCAGCACCTCAACGTAAACGTATTTGACAGAGCAATGCTCATCGACGCTATGGACCACCCCGAAAAATACCCCAATCTCACTATAAGAGTCTCGGGCTATGCGGTAAACTTCCATAAGCTCTCGAAGGAACAGCAAAAGGAGGTCATCGCAAGGACCTTCCACGGCTGCATGTAAAAAGCCACCGAAATATATTTTTTCGTCGGTCTGCGGTTTGGCAGACCGACGAAGTATTTGTTGAATTTTTTAAAAGGAGGACACCTGCCATGCCGAATGAAAAAGGAAAAATACATTCCTTCCAGAGCCTCGGAGCCGTTGACGGACCCGGCCTGCGATACGTGATCTTTATGCAGGGATGTCCTTACCGATGCCCCTACTGCCATAATCCCGACACGCGCCATTTCTCGGGAGGAGAGGAATATTCGGCAGAGGAGATAGTCTCACGGGTAAAAAGATACACCGACTATTTCGGCAGCGAGGGCGGTGTTACAGTCTCGGGAGGCGAGCCGCTCTGCCAAAGAAAATTCCTCACAAGGTTGTTCAGACTCCTGAAAAACGAAGGCATCGGAACCGCAATAGATACCGCGGGAATGCGCCCCGACAGCGATATTTGTGAGCTCCTTGAATATACCGATATAGTCCTCTGTGATATCAAATTTTCGTGCGAGGAGGAGTACGGAGAGTATGTCGGAGGCTCACTTTCGGACACGCTTGAATTCCTCTCTCTGTGCGAAAAAAAGGGCAAGCGGATATATATAAGGCACGTGATAGTGCCCGGGCTTACAGATACCGAGGAGAGCGTGCGCAAGGTCGTAAGACTTGCAAAAAGCGTATGCACCCCCGAAAAGATAGAGCTTCTTCCCTTCAGAAAGCTGTGCTCGGAAAAGTACGAAAGGCTCGGTATACCCTTCCCTCTTGCTGATACGCCCGAGTGTGACGCAAGAACCGTAGCCAAGCTTTACGAAGCGATAAAGGATATTTAAAAAGCAAAAAGACCGCAAGACAATACATCTTGCGGTCTTTTTTATCCGAATACGTTCGGTATCAGCCGATAGCGCCCTTGACAAGAAGCTTGAACTTAACCTTGCTCTTTGTTCCGTAAAGCTCGTAAGAGCCGGGGATATCATCGCTTCTTACCGTGTAGTAGGTACCTGTGGAATCAATAGAGATGAACGAAACGTCCTCGGAGACGACCTTCTTCTTTCCGCCGTTTTTGCTGTAGCAGAGCGTTCCGCCGTTAGCTACGGAATAGTCTGTCAGGAAGAGTGCGTATCCGTCGTGAGTCATTTCGAGGTCGTTTACGTCGTCGGCTATCTTCTTTGCCTTGCCCGTCTTCTTGACGTACATAAGCTCGTCGTCCTCGTTTATGTAGTAGCACGCATTGCCGTCTCTTGTAATGACCATATCCTCTGCGTCGTCGTCTGCTACCTTCTTGAACTTATCCTTGTAGCCCTCGCCGCGGTAGATAGTGCCGTTGTCAACGTAGTAGATAACGTCATAGGAGGGTGTTGCAAGGAATCCGTCAACGTCTTCTGCAACAGTTACCGACTCAAGCTTCTTGTTTATGTAGCAGAGATCGCCGTCCGAGCGGAGGAAATACTGCTTTGCGAAGGTCTCTACGGGAATAGTTCTGAACGTAGAGCTGAGATGTGAGAGAGTATTTCCAACGCCGTCGTAGTTACCGAACTGCTCTATATTCTTGGCAGAGATCTTTACCTTTTCCTTGCCTTCTACAGAGAGATACCAGCTGTCGCCCGAGGTGTAGAATATCTCTGTGTGGTCAACGTTGAACGCAGCGCGGAAGCTTGATATTCCGACTACGTCATTCATGAGCTTGACAGCGTCCTTGCCCTTCTTCTGAACGTAGAGAGCGTTCTTTTCCATATCGAGATAGTAGACAAACTTGCCCTTGTTCGATACACCGATCGGGATTATCTTGTTTCCTATCTTTTCTTTCTTACCGTTCACATAGACGTACGCGTCGAAGTCGTCGTAGGTACCCTCAATGAAGGCAACAGTCTTTCCGTCGGGGGAAACGAAGTAGGTATCTGCGGCAAATTCGGGTGTCTCGTCGCTTACCTTTTCCGCATTCTTCTTTGCTACGTTGTAGAGCATGAGCTCTCCGTCCTCGTTAACGTAAGCTATACCCTTTCCTTCTGCGGAGATAACGTAAGACTTAACGTTTTCGTCTACCTTTACTATACCCTTCTTTGTGAAGACGTAGAGTGTTTTTTCATTGTCGTAGATCGCGAGTGTGCTTCCGTCGATAGACTTCTTGCTTGAAAGCACGTTTTTATCGAGAGTATGCTTTGAAAGCTTGCCGTCGATAACGAATACAGTCTTTTCGGTATCGTTGTCGTATACCGAAGTGATGTTCGACTCAGGCTCAACGTATGCCGCTATCTGAGGTCTCGGAATTACCGCAAACACGATGAGGAGAACCAATACCGCTCCGAGAGCGATACCGAGAGTGCGGAGCATACCCTTGCTTATATTGTTCTTTTCGAGGAATCCGGGAATACCTGCCCATACGTTCTTTACAAAAGCAACTACCTTCTTGAAGTCAAAGTCGACCGCCGCTGTCTCCTGCTCCTCCTCTGCGGGAAGGACAAGCGTTTCAGAAGCCACCTCGGCACCGCACATGGGGCAGAATTTTACTTCTGCTTCGGAAACGTGCTCGCAAGCGGGGCACTTGTATACAGTCTTTTCTGTAGGAGCGGAGGGCTTTGCGAGCTTCTTTGCAAGTATCTTCACAGCTACCCACGTGCCTACGGCGAGAACGAGAAGGAAGTACATACCGAGTCCGGGTCTCATACCCATGCTTATCTTTACACCGAAGAACTCTCCGCTGTAGAGGTTGATAAGAGATGTGAGTATCAGGAGGACTGCGGAAACTACGTGCATGATAAAGTTTGCGGTAAATGCTATACCCGATACGCGGGAAGCTATCGCTCCGTCAAGAGGACCGAGAATATTTACCTTTGCAAGCTCCTTGACGAGGCCTGCGACACCCGCCAGAAGAAGAACTGCGCTTACGATTATGAGGAGTATCATAATGATAGATATGAAAACCGTAAGGAAGGTGAGGTGAGGGTCCTTGCCCATTCCTTCAATGAATTCTGTGAGCATATTGCCGAGAGATTCATCACCGAATTTCATGCAGCCGTATGCGCTGAATGCCTTTGTTTCTGATTCTCCTTCAGCCGATATAAAGAGGACCGCATAATTCATGATCATGAATAAGAGGTTAAAAAGACCGGCAGAGGCATAAAACAAATACTTGTAAATGCGTTTCAAATTAATTGTCATGGCTTATTCCTTTCCTTATACGGCGCACACAGAGGCGCCTTATATACATAAATATTATATCACAATTAAAAATATGTGTCAATAGAATTTTAATAAAAAAGCAGAAAAACCGTTTGGCGTTTTTCTGCTTTTTTTATTATTCACTGTTTTAATTTTTCGTTTTATCGCCGGTTTCGCCTTTGTATTACGGCGTTGCAAGCAACGATAGCACAGGACAAAGCCCATACCCCTAAGGTTACACGCAACCAAAGGCTCCCTCCGGGAGGGAGCTGGCGCCGTAGGCGACTGAGGGAGAGCGCGTGACAATGAAGCTATGCTGAACCCAAAGTTACGCAGGCTCCTTCCACCGCTAACGCGGTCCCCCTCCCTCTCGGAGGGAGGCTTTTCGTTAGCTCCATTATAACACAAATCGGCAGAGAAAACAGGTTCTCTGTCAAAATTCGCGTATCACGGACCGTCGAGGACGCCGGTCCCTACTTTATACTTTTGGGTATCACGGACCGTCGAGGACGCCGGTCCCTACTGTTTTATACTTTTGAGTATCTCCTCAAGGACGAAGATCTCTCTTGCGAGAAAGGCAAATCTCCTTCTGTTTCCGAAAAACCTATTTGTTTCAAGAGCCTTCTCTATCTCCACCCATTCGAGGGAATAGCCCTCGTCCGCCTCATACACGTCGAGCTTTTGCGGAAGCACCCCGTCGCTTGCCTCTGCGATATAGTAGTAGGATATCTGCTCAAATATCTCGTCTGCGCGTCGGTTGCTCTTTCTTTTTTCCCGTATAGAACCGAAAGCCTTTACCGTATCCTCTATCAGCGAAAGTCCGGTCTCCTCCAGAGTCTCTCTCATCGCGGTCTCGACGTCTGTCTCTCCGCGGCGCTTTCCTCCTCCGGGAAATTTATAGTACCCGATACGTCCGCTCTTGACCATCGCTATGCTCGTTCCCTTTACTATGATGACTCTTACCGCCTCACGGAAAAAGGTCTTCCACTCGCTGTTATAATTCTTAAGGTCGAATTCTGCTATAGACTCCACTCGTGTCAACCTCCTGTGCGTTTTTACTGTGCTTTGCCGCTGCGTGCTTATTTGTATTCAAAGATACCGTGGCATACGGCACCCTGCTCGCGCACAAGTCTGCTTACCTCTCCTCTGAGCTTTTCCTCGGTGAGGACAGCAACGAGTCCGATCGAGGGGATCAGCTTTATTTTGGAGTCACCGAACAGCTCCGCAAAGGATTCCTCCTCGTTTCCTTCAAAGAGGACCACCCATCTTCCCGAGAACTCGTCAAGAGAAGCGCACGGCATATCGTTTTCTCTTATCTCGTGGACGTTCAGCTGTTCGTCCTTGCGGAGACCCGCCTCGAGTATATCGGCTACCATAGCGGACGCCGTGGGGTATCTTCCCGCACCCTTTCCGCAAAGGAGCACCTCGTCAAGAGCGTCGGAGGTTACCGACACCGCGTTGAAAACTCCGTCAACAGAGCTGAGCAAGCACTTTTTCGACACGAATGCGGGCTCTACCTTGAGGCAGAGCTTCTCACCGTCTACAGATGCGTGGGCGACCAGCTTCACCTTGCAGCCGAGCTCGGATGCCGCGGTGAGTATATCGGGGGTTATTTTTGTAATACCTGTTCTCTGCACGTCCGACGCCTTCGGCATAACTCCGAATGCGAGCGCGCAGAGGATGACTATCTTTCTCGACGCGTCTATAGCCTCTATATCGTCCGTGGGATCCTTTTCCGCATATCCGAGCTCCTGGGCACGGCGAAGCACCTTTGAAAACTCGGATCCGTTCTGCGTCATCTCTGAGAGAATATAATTTGTAGTACCGTTGAGGATACCGTCTACCGAGGTTATTCTGTTAACTGCAAAGCTCACTCCGAACGGGCGCAGGCAGGGTATTCCTCCGCCTACGCTTGCTTCAAAAAGATACCTCGCACCGTTCTCCCTCGCCACTCTGAGAAGCTCGGGACCGAAGTTTGCGACTACCTCCTTGTTAGACGTAATGACGCTGATACCGCGCGAGAGGCATTCCTTTGAAAATTCATACGCCGGGTGCGAGCCTCCCATAGCCTCGGCAACGATGTCTATATCCTTATCGTTTATAATGTCGTCAAAGCTTGCCGTTATTCTGTCCGCGAAGGGAGAATCGGGAAAGCTCCTCAGATCGAGAATATATTTTATATTTATTTTTCTGCCGAGTCTCTTCCCGAGCAGAGAGGAATTCTTTTCAACAAGCTCCGCGACGCCTCCTCCGACGACACCGAAGCCGAGTATTGCAATGTTGATTTCTTTGTTCATAGTACACCTCTGACCGCTTTAAATACTTTATACCCTATATTGTATCATATTTTTTTTGATATTGCAAATATTTTTTTTAAACAACTTGAAAATGTTACATTTTTGTGGTACAATATTAGTAACATATCAGACAAATCGGAGGTTTCACAATGTTATCACCCATAGGAAGCAAGAGCAACGTCAAGATCTTTATACTTTACCTTATGGACAATATAAATTACCCGCTTTCATTCAACACGCTCAACGACATCATCAGGCAGACAGACTACGTCATGTTCCTCGACTTTGCCGAGGCTCTCCCCGAGATGGTCGAGCACGGGCTCGTTCTCGAGGACAAGAGCGGAAGCGAACCGCTCTACAGCGTCACCAAGACCGGACGTATAGTCGTGCGTGAGCTCAACTCGGATCTCCTTCCCTCCATACTTGAAAAGAGCATGACAGCCGCTCTCCGCTACCTCGACTTCAGCAAGAGAGGTATAGAGGCGTCCTGCACGGTAGAGAAGACTCCCGAGCTCGACTACAGAGTTTCCTGCTCTGTGAAGGAAAAGGGACGCGTCATTTTTTCAAGCACAGTGCACGTGACAAGCCACGTCGAGGCGGAGAAGATGAGAAAGAACTTCTACGAGCGTCCCGAGGTCATCTTCAAGGGAACCATCGCTCTGCTTGAGGGAAGCGTCGACTATCTTCTGTCCTGAGCGTCAAAATTCAAAAATTTTTGTGCATTTTTTCAAAAAGGTATTGACAAACATCATTTTTTGTGTTATAATTACCCTACAGTACAGACTGTAAAGCTAGTCATAACGTGGTTACAGAGTTTTTCTTTTTCGATATTTTGGCATTTGCAAAAGACTTGACAGAAGAGCATTGATATAAAAACCACAGCGACTTGACTTGTGGTTTTTTTTCATGGTTTTTAGCCTCCGGGCTTAAAATATATAACAATGCTTTAAAAGCGAGGTAAAAAAGAAATGTACGAAGAAGAAAAAGTAGTATCCGAAGAAGCGGTTGAAGAGGTTACACCCGTCGAGGCTGCGGAAGAAGAAGTTTTTGAGGACGAGACTATAGTTTGTGCACAGTGCAAAAAAGAGTTCGTTTTCAGCGCAGGAGAGAAGAAGTTCTATAAGGAAAAGGGTCTTCTCAACAAGCCTAAGTACTGCAAGGAGTGCCGTGCCGCAAGAAAGGGTGCTGCTCCCAGACCCGAGCGTCCCGAGAGAGAAATGTTCACAGCAGTTTGCTCCGAGTGCGGCGGCGAGGCTAAGGTTCCCTTCCAGCCCAATCCCGACAAGCCCGTTTACTGCGACGCTTGCTTCAAGGCTAAGAGAGGTCTTTGATATATCGGATGATCTTTATCCGAAAGGCTGCATTTTTTGCGGCCTTTCTTTTTTTTCGCAAAATTTCCGTGTATCAAAGCATGCTTAACGCAAAAACTAAAAGAAAGAAAACAAAACAGAGCAGTAAAGGAGAAACCGGATCTATGAAAATACTGTCCTTTATTTTATGTACGTTTATTTTATTTAACTTTTTTGCATACGTGCATGCCGACGAAAGCATCGCCGCCGATCTTTCAAAAAACGATATTCTTCTGATAGAGAGGATACTCGAGAGCACGGCGCACGGTGCCGAGTTTTCCGTGCTTGTCTCTCTCGCCTCTGTAATAATAAACAGATACCGCTCTCCGATATATCCCGATTCTGTTCTGAAGATAGCCGAGGGGTCGGATATTCTGAAGATAGACCACTCTGTTACGCCGGGCGGGCGCAGCCGAATTGCCGTGAGCTACGCTCTTCTCGGAAGCTCTCCGATAAAGGACGCTACCGGAGTTTCCTTCTGCAGCGGCGAGGATACACCCGAGGCGGCAGAATATATTCTTATCGACGGCTGGCTCTTTTATACCGAATAGATCTGCTCTCTGCCCTCTCCCTCCGCTCCGCCCTGCTCTGCCCTCTCTGTAGGCAGAGCCATTATTTTTTCATAAAGGGCGGTGGCGACTCCGTTTCCTCCGAGGGCGTGATAGTCGTTATAGGCGCGGGTGAGAGATTCCTTTGCATATATCGGGCAGTAGCCTTTTTCGGTATATTCGTTGTAAGAGCGCACTATCTCAAGGCGAAGAAGGCTTTCAACTCCGTCCTCTATCAGCCTTGCCTTGTTTTCCCTCTTTCTCGCAAGCGAGATAAAAACGGAAAAAAGGCTTACGGCAAGTCCGCAGAGAAAGGGCACCAGCCAATCAAGAAGACGTTCGTACATATTTTGTCTCCGCCTCTCAGCCTGTCACACCCATCATCGATCTGACGTATGCCTTGCACGCCTCGGCGTACTCGTTATACTCTGCAAATTCTTCGGGCTTCTCATCCCTCTGTCTGAGGATGGCAAGCTCTCTGTCGACGGTATACTTTTTTCTTATCAGTCTGACTATCTCGCTCTCGTAGTATGCCTGCCATGATACGGGGTCTGTTTCTCTGTTCTTTTTTGCGAGCTTTAAAAACTTCATTTTACGCCTCCTTTAACATATATGTCATCTCGCTCGGTACTGCGTATCCGTACCCGTTTTTGAAGGTGAGAGTTCCGTTCCCCTCGACCTCGATAAAGTTATCCTCAGCGAGAAGCTCGGAAACGTCGACGGTCTCGGGCGTGTCGATGATATAAGTCACGTAAAACGGATCTGCCCTTAACGCCGCCTTGAATTCATCTACGGTCGATACGCCCGTGCTTGCCACCGACACGTAAAGCACGTCTATAATGTTGCAAGTGTATCGGCTACTCAATACAGCGCCTTGCGACTTTTTGGAATCATTGATATGTGTCCAAAAGGTATTACCCGCTATATACCACTCCTCGCTTCCGTCAAGCGCGATCGTTTTTACACGACGGTTAAAGACACGTTTGCCGTCCTCGCTCCACTCAACAGAGTTGAAGTTGTTCGAGTCAATCCCCTCTCCGTATCCGTCAAGAGTCTGAACGGCTTCGGGGATCTGAAAAGCCTTCTTCTTATACGGAGAATATTCGGCAATATTTCCTTTTGCAACGCAGATGTTTTTGAATCGAACGTCCATATCGCTGTGCATCTCCGCATTTCCCGCGCCCTGCACCGAGAGCATATAATCGGACGGCTCTGTTAAGGTGATCTGAGCCGATATTCTTTCCCACTTATCAAAAGAGGAAAGTGAGACGCCCGAAGCGGAGATGCTCGTCTGTGTTTTTGTGTTGAAGAGTCTCACCGACAGATTCGGATTCGGTGCGCCTCCGGTAGGGATATAACAGTCTGCGCTGACAGTATACGTTCCCGCATCGAGACTCATTGCGAAAGGCTTCCAGGTTATGCCGTAGCTATAAAGTCCGATCTTTGCAATCAACTCTCGGTTTTGAACCACGCCGTATGCTTCGTTTGCTATTCCTGCCGAATTTGTTGCGTGAGTTATTTGGCTTTCATCGAACAGATTTACGCCCATGCTCTCTATCTCGGTGACCTTTGCCGAGCGAAGTCCCGCAAAGTAGGGCTCATAGGGATATGCTTCACTTCCATGGCTCAGCATTACCTTTATCACGTGCTCCTCGCCCGCGCCCTGACCCGAGAAGAAAATTCGCAAATACTTTTTTCCGTCATACTCAAAGCTTGCCCTGTCACCGACTGCGACCAATATAGGATCGGCAGTGTTTACTATGTCGATACGGATCGGCAGTCCGGAGAAATTCGAAAGGGTGTATTCCCCTGCCGGAAGCTTTCCGGTAAGATAAAACTCGTAATTCAGCGTATAATTGTTCGTGTTTTTTACAGTAACGCTTCCGTCGGCGTTAAGAGATGCGTTGATGGCGGGGATAGAGGTTATCAGGCTCGGGGAGAGGATATTCCTGCTTTTTTTAGTTGCGCCTCCGATAAGCGATACTTCGGCATACGGAAGTGCCAAGGGCGGAACGCTCTTTATATACGCGGACTCCGAGTCTGTCAGAAATCTGTCGCTCGGAAGTCCTTTTTCAAGGTTGGTGAGTCTTTTGTCTGTCACCGAGTTTTTGCCGTTCTGCTCCTCTTTTGCTTCTTTGAGCTCTTTTGTGACCGCTCTCACATCCTCTTTAAGCGCGTAGTCTCCCTTGTCCTGCTTTTTTTCAAGCTCCGCGTATATCACTTTATTCTGAAGCGGAGCTTCGCTCTCGGAGGAGAGAACGCTATCCACCGTCATTCTGTCGGTGACGGCTATTCCGAAGCTCACGTCAAATGTCATATCCGGAATAAAGATCATTCTATCACCTCCCCCGAAAGTCCCTTTACGCATTCAACCGAGAACACCTCGGAGAGAAGAACGTCTCCGCTCGCAAGGAGTGCCTTCAGCTCTATCTCTATAAGCTCACCCGCAAGAAATGAGAGAGTATCCTTCTGTGTGAGTCGGCAGTAATACACGTTATCCGCATCCGCCTCACATTCCTTTGTGATCACCTTTTCCCCTTGCGAGAATACGGCCTGCATTTTATTTACCGAGGAGAGCACCGTATCCGGTCTGAAGGCGATCTGCATGGCGCTTCCCCTTTTTATTATTTTTTCTGTCATTTTATTTTTCCTTTCTTAAAAAAGCCCGAGCTATACTCAGATCAGCTCTCTGAGACGTTTTACGCTGTCGAGCGTTTTATTTGCCGCGCTCTCTATTCCGTCAAGGAGAGAGGATATCTCCTCGTTTCGCGCGCCCTCCTCTCCACCGTCGGGCTCTTCTCCCCCGTTTGCGGAAATGAGAGCCGATACGTCGGCACGGAAGCCATCCATATTATCCCCAAATCTTCCGAGCCAGTGGTCGATATCACCGTGATTTGAAGCGTAGCCTCTTGCGTGCGCCTCTCTGTGTGAGACTACGTTTTCGATCGGGATATTAAATTCCCTGCACCAGCGTGCGCAGAGCTCTTTTGCCTCGCTCATCACCTGTGAGTAATAGACCTCGTCGTCGAGTGCGTCCTCGCATATTTCAAACTGAAGATAGACGGGGTCGTAGTTGTAAGAGCCCTTGCTTCCTCTTCCGACTCCCCACGCGCATATATTGAGGGGAAGAAGCTGATAGGTACAGACAACGCCGTCCTTGTCTCTTCCGATGATAGCGTGGACGCATTTTTCGAGTCCCGCACGATTCCAGTGGTTTCCGTATCTGTTCACGCCTATTCTTCCGTCGTCCGGGCCTACGTAACGCTTAAGATTCGGGTTATTTGCTCCCGTGCTGTGAACGACTATTCCGACCGGGGTGACGTTCACGCTTCCCACCTGCGAGGAATAGCACTCGTTCTTCTCAAGGTAAAGAATATTGTAGTCCATCAAGTCACCTTCCCTTCTCACTGTTCATACTGCTTTCGGCCTTTATACGCTCGTACTCCTCGTCCGCCGCGATGGCCGCCTTTGTAAACGAGTTATTCTCCCACCATGCCCAAAGCGATATTACCGCCGTCACGAGTGCGGAAACGCCACCGTATATCTCCTCCTCGGAAAAGGGGAGCGGATTCATTCCCGTAACGGTGAGGATATTGTTTACGAGGGCTACTATAAGGCAGACGGTACGGACTACCGTTTGTGTTTTGATCTTCATGATATTCGGGGTCCTCCTTTTTTGGATCATTATTATAGATTATGCGCGATGCCTTTCGTTTGACAATATTATATCACAAATGCGTGTGAGATACAGTATCACGGGGTTTCAATTTTAAGTGCGGGGATACCCTCACTGCGGTGTGACCTTCTCTTTTCATGATCGTGGGTACAGGCTTTTTCCGCAAAAAAAAGACCCACGGGCCGAAAACACGGTCCGTGGGTCTTTTTTGTTTTTTTATCTTACATTTTCGCAAGCATAGCCGCGCCGATGATTCCCGCATCGTTGCCGAGCTTTGCTATCTTTATTTCTGTGAGCGAGATCGCTCCGCCTCCGCCGTACTGCTCGGAACGGATAAGAGGAAGAAGTGCTTCTACGAGGCTGTCGCCCTCGTTCGAGATTCCGCCGCCGATAGAAATTATCTCGGGCTGGAAGATGTTCACTATATTTGCAAGTCCGCATGCAAGGTAGGATATATAAGTATCAACTACCTCCTTTGCAGGGGCGTCGCCCATACGCGAAGCGGCAAATGCCGTAACTCCCGAGACCTTGCCCTTCTTTGCGACTATCTCCTCCATGAGTGTGGGAATGCCCTTTTCCTTGCACTCGGCGAGCTTTTCCTTTGTCATGTTGATAAGTCCCGTAGCGGACGAATACGCCTCCCAGCAGCCTTTTCTGCCGCAGGAGCAGGGCTTGCCGTTATATTCGATAACGATATGTCCGAGCTCTGCGCCGGCATGGTTGAAGCCGCCGTATATCTTATTGTCGATAATGATTCCTCCGCCTACGCCGGTACCGAGAGTGATCATTACAGAGTTCTTTGTTCCGATCGCCGCTCCGCAGACAGCCTCTCCCCAGGCAGCCGCATTTGCGTCGTTTTCTACGAACACCTTATTTGTTCCGAAGCCTTCACCGACTATCTTTGCTATCGGGAAGTTTCTGAAAGGAAGATTGTTAGCGTAAACGATCGTTCCGCTGTCGTTGTCCGCTATACCCGGAGACGCTATACCGATGCTTTCGATATCCGACGCAGCACATCCGAAGCTTTCGCAAAGCTTTTTTGCGAGTGCGGCTATATCCGCGCCTATCTCCTCTGCGGGTCTTTCCGCTCTTGTGGGCACGCTGTCCTTTATGAGGATGTTGCCCTTTTCGTCAACTATTCCTGCGGCGATATTAGTTCCGCCGAGGTCTACGCCTATTCTGTACATTGTATTTCCCTCCCTATACATATACGTCTTTTTATTTCAGAATAAATTATTCACACAGTCCTTTTGCGGCATCAGAGTCCGCGTATATCTTTTATATGGAGCGTAACTCCCGATTCGGTCAGCTCTCTTTGGAGCTTTTCCGGATTCATTTCACCGTCTCTTGCGAGAATGGCAGCCGCTTTTCCCGCAGCCTCTCCGCTCACGGCGCATATCGGGATAACTCTGGTATTATACCACGCTCTGTCGTCTGCGCCTATTATTCTTCCGGCGGCATAGAGGTTTTTTATATTCCTTCCGCACAGTGCTCTGAAGGGAAGCTCATACACAGGGCCTCTCGTATACCAGTTCGAGAAGGTACCCACGCTGTCCTCTATATATTTTTTATCATCTTCAAGGGTGCAATCGCGCAGAGATACTATACGTCTCGTCATACGGTACTGCGGAATACCGGATATTGCAGTTATCTCTTTTTCACGGCTCACGCCCATCTCACGTATCACCTTTAGTATTTCGGCATGTCCGTCTGTCATAAATTCGCTCACCGCCTCGGTATCGCAAACCGCGTAGCGTTTTTTATTTTCGTCGCGCTTTGCGGGATCCTCCGAGTAGCCGAGCATTTTAAGGTCGTTCTTCCCCTCGTTTATATAGTAATACCATGCGGCGTTTACGTTCGGGCTGTAGGTCTTGGTTTCCTCTCCCGCGGCATAGGCAAGTATTGCGTCACCGCTCGCATCGACGAATGAGTCTCCGAAATACGCGCTCCTTCCGTCGACTCCCTCTGCTATGACCGCTCTTATTCTTCCGTCCTCAACCTCCGCACCGCAGACGTGAGAGCCGTAGAGTATTTTTACTCCCTCGGATAGGAGCAGCTCCTCGCAAAGCAGTGAGAAAGCCGCGGCGTTATATCTGACCTGAAAGCGTGTTTTTGCCTTTTCCTCATCGCTTCCGTTATCAAGCCAGGGCTTTGGATATTTAGCCTCGTGACCGACGGATATCGAAAGTCTGAGAAGCTCCTCCGCTATAGAAAAGGACACCTGATGTCCCATTCCGTCGCAGATGGGAAGATATATTGTGACAAGGCCGAGTGTTGCGAGTCCGCCGAGCGAATATTCTCTTTCAAGCAAGAGGACCTTTGCTCCGCCTCTTCTTGCCGAGAGGGCGGCGGCTATTCCCGCGACGCCTCCTCCGACTACGACGACGTCGTATTTTCCTCCGTCGAGGGTCGGTCTTTGTCTTTCGTTTACACTGATCTCTTTTTTCATTTTTTCAGATTTCCTCTGTAGCATTTACTTTTATGCGTATACTATCTGTCTGTATTTCGGGCCTTCAAAAGAAACGCGCCCTCAGTCAAAGCTCTATCACTGTATGCCCGTTGAATGCGTACACAGCTTCCTTTGCATGAGATATCGCATATCTTGCCGGGGCATTTATCTTATCGTAGCGTTCCGCCTTCATAGCCTCGTATCCCGATCTCGATATCGGAACGAGGACGGTATTCGCTCCTACCGCTGAGTAGAAGGGTACGCTTCCTCCGTTGAGTGCGTGGTGGGCAAGCTGGCAGATATCGCACGGGAGCCTATCTGCGTGCTTTTGTGCAAGCGCATCGAGAGGTCTGCTGTACGCGTCACCCGTAAACATTATTTTTTTATTTCCGACCTCTATACTAAAGACGAGAGAAAGCTCGTTCGGGTCGGTCAGCTTTTCGCCATCGCGGTAGGTAAAGAGGAAATTTATCCTTGCTCGGTCAAAGGTGAGTGTATCTCCCGAGGACGGTCTTATATATTTTACTCCGCACTCGGCTATTCTTTTAAGAACAGAAAGCTCGCCCGCTATATTTCTTCCTTCTCCGAAGGTGAATTCCTCGGGGGCGTCAAAGCACACCTCTTTTATATCAAGTCTTCCGAGAAGCCCGGGCTCGGCTGCTATTTTTCCGAGCGCGCCTATATGGTCGCCGTGCGGGTGGGTAAGTATCCACACACGTACGTTCGGGCGTCCTTCTGATATTTCTTCAAGGAAGGAGACAAGCTCCTCCGCGTCTGCCGAGTGCCCTCCGTCTATGAGGATGAGCTCACGGTTATCAAGCTGCAGGATATAGCACATTCCCGCCGCCTGCCATTTCCACTCACCGTCAAAGGCGGATGCACGCGTCATATACTGTATAAGTTTTGCCATGCTTTTTATTACGCAAGGTCGGAAAGTGCCTTTTCTATACCCTCGAGGGTCTCGCGGTACTTACCGAGCTTGACCTTTTCTCCTTCGACGACGGCTGCGGGAGCCTTTGCTATAAAGCCCTGGTTCGAAAGCTTCTTTTCAAGTCTTTCTATCTCACCGAGTATCTTCTTCTTATCTCCCTCAAGTCTTGCTCTTTCCTTCTCGAAGTCTATAACGTCAGCCATCGGGAGGTAGAGGTTTGCGCTGTCTGTGATTATTCTTACGAAGCTTTCCGCATTATCGGGTGCTTTATCAACGAGGACTACCTCGGAGACCGAAGCGAGCTTCATAATGAACGGGTGTGCGCTCTCACCGAATGCTTCGGGGTACTTTGTTTCTATAAAGCACTTTGCCTTCTTTGAGGGCGGAACGTTCATTTCGTTTCTTCTTGCTCTTACTGCCTTTATAGCGTCGATGACCTTTTCCATTCTCTCGCATTCGGTATCGAAGGAGAGGTCCTCTCTGTACTCGGGGAATCTCGATATCATGATGCTCTCGCAGTCATTCGGGAGAGACTGCCATATTTCTTCTGTAATGAAGGGCATGAACGGGTGGAGGAGCTGGAGAGTACGGCAGAGCACGTAGCATATGGTATTCTGCGCGGTGAGGCTTTCCTCCTCGCTTCCCGACGTGAATCTGGGCTTACAGAGCTCGATATACCAGTCGCAGAAGACGTTCCAGGTGAAGTCGTAGATAGTGGAGAGGGCAACGCCTATTTCAAACGAGTCGAGGTTATTATTTACGCTCTTTACCGTTTCATTCAGCTTTGCGAGTATCCATTTATCCTCAACAGAGAGCTTATCCTCGCTCGGGAGCTCGGCTTTATCTATAGTGAGGTTCATTCTTACGAATCTGGACGCGTTCCAGAGCTTATTTGCGAAGTTTCTTGCCGCCTCTATCTTTTCATCCGAGAAGCGCATATCGTTTCCGGGGCTGTTTCCGGTTGCGAGGGCGAATCTGAGGGCGTCCGCTCCGTATTTTTCTATTATTTCGAGCGGGTCGATTCCGTTGCCGAGAGACTTGGACATTTTTCTGCCCTGTGCGTCTCTTACGAGTCCGTGGATAAAGACTGTAGAGAACGGCTTTTCTCCCATATGCTCAAGTCCGGAGAATATCATTCTGGAAACCCAGAAGGTAATGATATCGTATCCTGTAACGAGTGCGCTCGTGGGGTAATACTTCCCCAGGTCCTCGGTATTTTCCGGCCAACCGAGAGTTGAGAATGGCCAGAGGGCGGACGAGAACCACGTATCGAGGACGTCTTCCTCACGTCTTACGGGTGCTCCGCACTTAGGGCAGGTCTCTATATCCTCCATGGTTACGTGCATTTCTCCGCACGCGTCGCAATAGAAGGCGGGTATTCTGTGTCCCCACCAGAGCTGGCGCGAGATACACCAGTCGAGTATATTTTCCATCCAGTTGAAGTAGTTCTTACTGAAGCGTTCGGGAACGAAGCTTATATCCCCTTCTCTTACCGCTTTTATAGCCGGCTCTGCGAGGGGCTTCATTTTAACGAACCACTGGTCGCTCGTGAGGGGCTCTACCACGGTTCCGCAGCGGTAGCAGACTCCTACGTTATGGTCATGGGGAACTACTTTTACGAGGTAGCCCTGCTCCTCGAGGTCTTTGACGAGTGCTTTTCTGCAGGCGTATCTGTCCATTCCCTCATACTTACCTGCGTATGCGTTCATGGTGGCGTCGTCGTTCATGACCTTTATCTGCTCGAGGTTATGTCTCTGTCCTACGAGGAAGTCGTTGGGGTCATGTGCGGGGGTTATTTTAACGCAGCCTGTTCCAAATCCTATTTCTACGTAATCGTCTGCGATTACGGGTATTTCTCTGCCTACTATCGGGAGGATGAGGGTCTTTCCGATAAGGTGCTTTGTATTTTCGTCGTCAGGGTTTACGGCAACGGCGGTATCACCGAACATGGTTTCGGGTCTTGTGGTTGCCACCTCAACGTACTCGTCCGAGTCCTTTACGGGATAGCGGATATGCCAGAAGTTACCCGGCTTATCCTCGTATTCTACCTCGGCGTCAGAGAGTGCGGTAAGGCAATGGGGGCACCAGTTGATTATTCTGTGTCCTCTGTAGATAAGGCCCTTATTATAGAGGTTGACGAAGACCTCTCTTACCGCCTTTGAGCATCCCTCGTCCATAGTGAAGCGTTCACGCGTCCAATCGCAGGAGGCACCGAGCTTTTTGAGCTGGCTTATGATACGGTCGCCGTACATTCTCTTCCAATCCCAGACGCGTTCGACAAACTTTTCGCGTCCGAGGTCATATCTTGTGAGGCCCTCGTTCTTTCTGAGGTTTTCCTCTACCTTTATCTGTGTAGCGATACCGGCGTGGTCTGTTCCGGGTACCCAGAGGGTATTGAAGCCCTTCATTCTCTTATATCTTACAAGAACGTCCTGGAGGGTCTCGTCAAGGGCGTGGCCCATATGGAGCTGGCCTGTTACGTTCGGGGGAGGAATGACCATCGAAAATGCGGGAGAATTATCGTTTACGTCGGGTGTGAAGTATCCCTTCTCACACCACGTGCTGTATATTCTATCCTCAAACTCGGAGGGCGAATATGTTTTCGGGAGCTCGTGTTTCATACTGTTATTCCTTTCGGTATTTATTTTTCTTTTATTTTCGGCGGTCTGTAAGATCAAAAAAGACCTCCACCCGAAAAAATCAGGGCGAAGGACTCCGCGGTACCACCTGAATTTACGGCAAGTCTGCCGTACACTCGTTATGCCTTAACGCGGCAAAAGATGTCGGGGACTTATCCTCCCCGCCGCTCGACGGCAACCTTCACCGGGTCTGTGCATACGCTCTCACCGTGCGCGTACTCTCTGTGGCACCGACTTTCGGGTACTCCTCCGCTTCATTGCGTTTGAATATTTTTTCAATTTATTATATCACAAAAAAGCCGCTTTGTCAATAGACTTTTTCAAAATTATTTGACCGGCAAGGCGGCGAGGAACGCCACGAAGGATCTGAGCATTTCTCTCTGCTCCTTCGTAAGCTCTCCTATTGTTTTCAGCGAGGTGGGTATAGATATAAAGCCGTCCTTTGCAAGGTCGGTCAGCGTTTTTGCCTCGCTTGCTTCAAGCAGTGAGAAGAATGCGGACACGAAGTCCTCTCTTCCCTTTCCGTCTATTTCGGAAAGGTATTTTCGGAAGGCGCGGCGGACCACTGTTGAGTCGTCTGTGAATTTTTCGGCTCTGATAAAGTCTCCGCCCTTTATCTGCCACAGGAATGGGTTATGCTGGAGCAGGCCTTTTCCTTCGGCTTTCATTATTATTTCTTTTGACGCTTCGTTATCAAACAGTCTGCCTATGACCGAGTCCTCGGGGAGGATACTGACGAATCTGTCTTTTACCGACGAATAGTTTTCGCCCGCAACTATTCTTCTGTAGAATCCCGGGCCGTCGTTTGACCAGGCTTTGGCTATTCTCTCCTTAGTACTGTCCGAGGCGTATGCCGAAGAATAGAAGGCGAGGTTTCCGCCCTTTGAGTGGCCGCCGACGTATATTTTTCCCTCGCTTCTGCTTGCCGCCTGCTCGAGGTAGGAGAGTGCGCTTTTCTGCGCTTTTATCGGGAAGGTATAAGAGAGGAGGAAGTCCTCCTTCCATGCGACGATATTATCGTCGGTTCCTTTAAAGGCGACGTATATACTTTTATCCGGCAACGTAAAGGTAGTTGCCGAGAACTGTTCGACTCCTTCATAATCTATTTTATTTACGTATGCCGATACGCCTATATTTTTGAATCTCTCGGACGCTGCGGCTGCGGAGAGCAGCTTCATAAAGTCCTTTGTGGGGAAAAGGAAGCCGTAATTCTCGTTTGCTTTTTCCTCGTCCTCGAAGAATCTCTCTGCTGCAGTCGAAAGCAAAACAGGCTCTTCGTCATGAGACGGGGATATGATCCCTTCGAAATTTATAAACGAAAGTGTTGCCAGAACGAGGTTATCCACGTCTGACATCGGCATAGCGGAAAGGGGGATATCTCCTCTCCACTCGACGTAATCATGCATATTTGGCATTGTTTTCTCCTTTTCGCGAGGCTCTGCCTCGCGCTCCGCCCGAGGGAACTTTTGATAAAAGCTTCCCTCGGGGCTCCTTCAAAACCTTTTATTCTTCCACAGTGCGGCTATCAGACTGTGCGGCTCAAAGGCCGCCCCGCCGCCCCGAGCCTTAGGCTCGGGGTGGAAGAGCGCTTTCAGTCTTCCTTCTCGCAGAGAGCTTGCTCTCTGCGAGGCGGGGCGGCGCGCCGTTTAGTCTGATCTTGGAAAGGGGAGCTTCTTCACCGCTTGCTTCACCTAACAGTCTGATAATGCCGCTGTGGTATGTAGAAGAAATACAGCCTTGATCATTCAAAGTAATAATAGTACTCCTTGTATTCCTCGTACGTTACCCCGTAAAGGCTGTCGGTTATCTTCGCGCTTTTTACGATGCCGTACGCATCATATCTGATCTCCATTACCTCGGTCTGTTCTTTTCTTCCCTGTCCTCTGTAGTTATAATAAATATGATTGCTCGTTCTCTTAACCATATTTCCTCTTTTATCATACTCGTACAGGTAAACGCTTTCGCTCTCGTTTTTGCCTTTTCTTTCGACGAGCACTTCGACAGTATCCCCTTTTTCGTTATACTTGTACTCGCAATTCATCTCGAGGACGACCTCGCCGTTTTCGTAACTCAAAAAATTCACGTAGTCTCCGTTAGAATTGTATTTTGTCTCGTTCGTAAGAAATCCGTCGGCGTCGGTAACGCGGTCGCTTATAAGCTTTCCGTCCTTTCCGTATTTGTAAACGGTGATCCTTATTACCTCTCCGTCTACGCGCTCGACCGTGCGGATCTCTTTTCCTTCCGCGTCATACTCACGCAGATATTCTGTTTTTCTGACCTTTCCGTTTGCGTCTGTCTCTGTCAAAAGACGTATTTTCGAATGATCGTCGTACTCGTGCGCGTAGGTGTTGATTATTTGACCATTTTCGTTTTTCACTACCCACTTACTGCGCCACACCGAAAATCTGCCGAGGTATTCCTCACTGTCCTTGTATATCCCAAGCTCTCTGAAAAGAAAGTACGCTTCCCCGTATTCCTTTTTTTCAATACAGGCAAGTGCCTTCTCATATTTTTTATCCGCCAAGTCGCAAATGACAAAAACGAAAAGAATAATAACTAAAGCAAGAAGAAGCGCAGATAAGCATATAAGAAGAGGCAGAACGCTTTTCTTTTTTTTGCGGTTGCCGTAAATACCGTTACCGTTCATATATTTCCCTCCTTCGGGTAGACCTTGCGTGCACGCTTTTTTTGATAAAATTGCAGGGGCAATGCCCCTGCAAGAAAAACGTCAGCGTGCGCTTAAAACCTTTTCTTCATATTCGCGAACAGAAGGAAGCCACTCACCGTCTCTCGGTGCGCCCATTCTCTCGCAGAACTCGTTCCAAACGATTCCGAAGGGCATAGTCTTCGCCTCCTCGCTCACGCTGAGCATGGAGGTAAAGTTCTCGCTGTCCTGATAGCCCTTGAGATCGGCTGCGGGAAGAAGGTAAGCGTAAAGAAGTGCCTTTCTGAACGAACGGAGACCGACCGCCCATGCCGCGATCCTGTTTATAGACGCGTCAAAGAAGTCGAGAGCAAGGAATACGTCCTTTTCTCTTCCCGAGAAAACTATCTCCTTTGCCATCTCGCGTGTCTCGTCATCGAATATAACTACGTGGTCGCTGTCCCAACGAACCGGGCGTGTTACGTGGAGAGCGATCTTGGGTGCGAAAAGAAGCATAGAGGATATCTTATCCGAAACCATCTCTGTCGGATGATAGTGTCCGTTATCCATAAGAGGAACTATTCCGCGCGAGAGCGAGTATCCGAGGCAGAACTCGGCAGAGCCTGCCGTGTAGGATTCAAGACCTATTCCGAACACCTTTGACTCGAGAGTGAGATAAACACCGTCGCCTTCACGCTTTTCCGAAAGTATCTCGTCAAGAGACTTTATAAAACGCGCTCTGGGGCCCATTCTGTCAGCGGGGATCTCCTTCATTCCGTCGGGTATCCATATGTTCATAACGCAGGGCTCACCCGTCTCCTCAGCAAAATAACGTGCTATGCGAACGCAAGCCTTTCCGTGGTTTACCCAGAAGCCGCGTATCTCCTCGTCGGGAGAGGTAAGAGTGAGGGACGCCGCCTTCGGATGAGAGAAGAAGGTGGGGTTAAAGTCTATTCCCATGCCGTTTTCCTTTGCGAAATCCACCCACTTCTTAAAATGCTTCGGCTCGAGGGCGTCTCTGTCGGCATACTCGCCGTCCTCGAATATAGCGTACGAGGCGTGGAGATTGAGCTTGCACCTTCCGGGACAAAGAGAAATAGCCTTCTTCATATCCTGCATAAGCTGCTCGGGGGTCTTTGCCTTTCCGGGATAGTTTCCCGTTGCCTGAATACCGCCCGAAAGTGCGGCGTCGGTGTCAAATCCTCCTACGTCGTCACCCTGCCAGCAGTGAAGGCTTACCGTAAGCTCGGAGAGCTTTCTTATAGCCTCCTCGGTGTCTACTCCTATTTTTGCATATTCCGCTCTTGCGTATTCGTATATCTTATCCATTTTCAAAAAATTCCTTTCATATCATATATAATATAGCTTATACCGATCTCTCTATAAGTGCCCTCGCCTCGTCAAGAGTTCCTATCTCTCCCGAAGCTATAAGCTGAGCGGCGATGTTTCCCATGGCGGTAGCCTCTGTAGCACCCTTGACTATAGTTCTTTCCGAATACTTAGCGGTAAGCTCGGAAAGATAGGTGTCTCTCGAACCGCCTCCGACTATGCATACAGTATCGTAATGCTTTCCCGCAACCTCGTCGAGCATGAGAAATACCCTTGAGTATGCGATCGCAAGCGACTTGTATATTACCGCAAGCACTCCCGCCACAGACATGTCGGGCTCACCGCACGCCGCCCTGACCTCTTCTATCATGGACTCGGGAGCGAGGAATCTGGGATCGTATACGTCGATCACCTTTTCGCTCTCACCGTATCCTCTCGCCATATCGGCAAGCTCGGGATAGGATATCTTTCCGCCGAGCTCACGCCTTACACACTGAATGAACCAAAGACCGATGATGTTTTTAAGATAGCGTATCTTTCCGCCAAAGCCGCCCTCGTTAGTAAAGTTGAGGCGTCGGCTCTGCTCGGACGTGTTCGGGCTGTCTATCTCTGTTCCGACAAGACTCCACGTGCCCGAGCTTATGTATATGCAGTCAGAGCGTGTAACAGACATAACGGCACTTCCCGTGTCGTGCGTGGCAGGATAGATGACCTCGCAGGAGAAGCCCACCTTGTCGGCTATCTCGCTTCTGAGCACGCCCGCCCTCTCGCACGGATAAACTATACTTGGCATTACCGATCT
Organism: Oscillospiraceae bacterium; assembly: GCA_015064885.1. Lineage (GTDB taxonomy): Bacteria > Bacillota > Clostridia > Oscillospirales > CAG-272 > SIG640. Next base: position 3,638 of record SVRJ01000012.1, on the reverse strand, counting down.
GTCTATCTTCAGTATGCCGAGTATCTTTTCGCTCCACTCACGCGTGTTAGCGTCAAGCATTGCGGTGGTCGACGCGTTCGTATACTCGCATGCGATCCTGCCCGAAAGAAGATACGTCATATAGTCGGGCAGCATAAGAAAGGTCTTTGCCGCCTTTATCTGCTCGGGGTGGTTCTCGAGGACCGCTCTCAGCTGATAGACGGTATTCAGCTGCATCTTCTGTATGCCGGTTATCGAATAGAGCTCGCTCGCACTCATCTCCTTCTCAAAGAGATCGTCCATGCCCGCGGTGCGCCCGTCTCTGTTGCTCACGGCGTCACCGACTATTTTTCCGTCGCCGTCAAGGAGAACGTAATCGACGCCCCACATATCGACGGCAACACTCGTGGGTATCTTGCCCGCCTTCTTACAAAGAGCAAGTCCCTCGACTATGTTTGAAAAGAGAGCCTCTGTATCCCAGATAAGAGTTCCCTGTGCGTTCTTTTTAAGGTCGTTCGGGAAACGGTGGATCTCCTCGCAAACTATCCTTCCGTTCTCAACGTGCGCGAGAATGAGCCTTCCCGAAGAGCCTCCTATATCTACGGCAGCGTAATATTTCACACTCATATCAAAAATTCCTTTCTTACGTACGGGTGCTTTTTTTCCTTACGATTATATTATAACATAAAGTAAGGAAAAATACAACAGTATTTATTGTTTTTTTTGCTTTCCGTCATAAAAATATCACTGCGCGCGTATCATTCACGGGGAGGAATTAGCGCACGCATAAAAAAGCCTGCAAAGCAGAAAACGACTCCCGAAAAATCTGTGAAAGGAAGCATTTTTCAGAATGCGCATATGCCATGTACAGAGAAAACGAACAAATACCCACACTTCTCCCTCCCTCAAGGCTTAACGGCGAGGTGAGAATGAGAAGAAAAAAAATACGCCTCCCGATAAGGGCGGCGGCACTGCTTCTTCTGATCGCGGGGATCCTATCGATACTTGCCGTAGGGATCGGAAAAATAAGCGACGGAAGCGTGAAGGGAGCGATATTCGATAAGCTGTCCGGATTTCTCCCGCCGCTCGATTCCACGTTTTCGGATGAAGGTAAGGACAGCGGGCACACGTCCGAGCCGCCACGAGATACACCCGACGGATCGCTCGGGGTCCTTCTTCCGACCCCCGAGGATAGTATAGGAGGGTCTTTTGACGGAGGCGAAACCACCACCTCCCCCGACGTGAGCGGAAGCGTTCCCGACACCGATATTCCGAGCGGAGCGATCCAAATAGCCGACGCACCGCCTCCCGAGTCTGCGGGCGGGATAGAGAATATGACTCACAGAAGCTTTGATACCGAGTATCTGAAGGCGATGAAGACCTCCGTCCTGCGCGCGGACAGCGGCCCGGTATGCCTTATCATACATACTCACGCGACAGAGAGCTACCTCCCCGACGGCACAAAATATTTTCTTCCGAGCTCGGGCGAGCTTGCGCGGAGTAGCTCTGACAGCGAAAACGTAGTCTCGGTCGGAAAGGTGATAGCCGACACCTTAAATGAAGGCGGCATTCCGACTCTGCACGTCACCCTCCACCACGACGCTGACGGTGCCGGCAGAGCGTACGTGAGCAGCAGAAGCACTGTTGCCTACTACCTTTCGAAATACCCCTCTATAAAATACGTGATCGACGTCCACCGCTCTGCGGATACCGACGCCGATCGAAATATTATCCGTGATTCTTTTACAGACGGTGATCTGTCTCTTGCGCGCATACGACTCACAGTAAGCGGAGGATCCTCCCTTGCCGACGGCAGCGTGAACGCAAATCTTTCTCTCGCGCTGAAGGTAAACGACCTGCTCTGCGACTACTCCTCTTCCCTCGCACATCCCGTTCTGATATCCGACGCAGTCTACTGCGACGGCTACGCCCCGAGAACCCTGAAAATAGATATCGGAAGCTGCGCGTCAACTCTGACAGAGGCGAAAAGGAGCGCGAGAATACTCTCCGAAGCTCTGATATTTCTCCTCGGCTCATAGATCACTCTTCCGCAAAAAGTCTGAACAGACCAAGGCAAGCCGCACAGGTGCAGGCAACTCTGATAACGCACTGCATAAGTGTGATACTGCCGTTCTCACACGCACCTACAGAACCTATGAGGACAAATGCCGCAACGCATACGCATACACCGCGAATGACAAGTCTTACCGCGTCGCTTGAGAACACAGATACTACGGCATTGAAAATATTAAGTATCGCACATACGAGCATCGCTCCCGCCTCTGTGAGTGCGTAAACGCCTCTCATAGCCTTTTCTCTTCTTATATTCTCGTTTCTTCTGATATCAATATAGGAATTCATTTTTTGTCCTCCGTTTTTATCTGTTTAGGAAAATTCCACTCGGATTTTCATTAAAATTGTCCGCTTTTGGAACTTACGCTTATATTATAGCATACTTTTTTTCGTTTGTCAATACCATTTCAGAATATTTTTCAAAAAAATTTTCGGAAATACGAAAAAAATTTCGAAAAACCCCTTTACAAACGGAAAATTATGTGGTATAATATTAATGTAATAACCGATAGCGGAAAAACGGAGGTAAATATGAACTACATAGACAGGATAAAAATGCTGAAGAAGGAGAAAAAGATAACGACGAAGGAGCTTTCCGAGCTTACCGAGATACCGGTAGGAACTCTTTCGAAGATGCTTGCGGGCTATTCCGACTCTCCCAAGCTTTCTTACGTAGTGGCTATTGCTACGGCATTCAACGTAAGCCTGGACTATCTAATCTGCGGTATTGAGGAGAATCACAACAACTATACGCTTTCCTCTGAGGAGATAAAGTTTGTGGAGAAGTACAGAAGGATCTCCTCGCATTCAAAGGACGTTATCAATATGCTTACCGACAAGGAGCTTGAGCTTGTGAGTGAGGAGACTGCCGTTCCCGCGGCACCCGCGCAGAAGAAGACGACTATACTGCGTACTCTTCCCGAGGGATTTGAAAAGCGTGAGATACCTCTGTTTGATCTTCCCGTATCTGCCGGACCGGGTGAATATCTCGACAGCGACTTTGCCTCGAGTGATTCTATAAAGATAAACGTCACCTCGCAGACCTCTACCGTAGGCTTTGCGGTGAGGGTAAACGGTGACAGTATGGAGCCGAAGTTCAAGAACGGAGATATTCTTCTCGTAGAGGAAACAAACTCTGTTGAGTACGGAGAGTACGGAATATTCATTCTTGACGGTGACGGATACTTTAAGAAATACATGGGTGACAGACTTCGTTCTCTCAATCCCGAGTATGGGGATATTCTTCTGAATCAGTTTGACGAGGCGATCTGTTGCGGAAGGGTCATCGGAAAGAGAAAGAGAAGATAAGGACGCGTAAGGATAAAATTTACGTCAGCGTTGCCGCGCAAAAAGGGGGCTCTTACCCATATGGGTAAGGCCCCTTTTTTAATCGCGGGGGCACCCCGCGCCCGAAAGAGATTTTATAAAATAAAATTCCTTTCTTTTTTGCGGGCACCCGCCCGCACGGGGCAAAGGGCGTTACGGAACGCCCTTTTGAATCCCGCCGCCAAAGGCTCTGCCTTTGGAAACCGCCAAAGGGGGAGCGTGCACGCTCGCAATCCCCCTTTGGAAACCCCCTAAATGTA
>SVRJ01000011.1 GCA_015064885.1 Oscillospiraceae bacterium | reverse complement strand
TCAAAGCTTAAGTGGACTCAAGGCGTAATTTCACTAAAGATGATCTCTTCTGTATGCTTAGAGGTAAGTGATTAAGAATATAAAAATTAAAGCTTTACTTAATACAGTAAATATATCGAGAATAAAGTGACGAAATTTTCATATTACTCACCTCACTGAGGTGGGGGATTTCTATTGTATAGCCAAGAACGTATAACCGACGAGCGCTACCGCCGTGAAATATGACCGCGATCAAAGCTTTATGCCGAGTGCATCTCTGAGCTTTTCGATTGCGGTCTTTTCTATTCTGCTTATATATGATCGTGATATTCCGAGCAGGACGGCAACCTCTTTTTGAGAAAGGGGAGCTCCGTTTTCAAGCCCATAGCGTTTTATAATAACACTTCTTTCGCGTTCTCCGAGGACAGACTCTATTGCGTCCTTGAGCTTTTCACACATTATATTACGGTCTATTTCTTCGTCTATGTTTTCTTCAGATCCGAGAACGTCTGCGTACGTAAGCGGATTTCCGTCCTTATCAACGTCTATTGTTTCATTTATCGAGATGACGGCATTTTGCTTTTTTTCGTGGCGGAAGTACATGAGTATCTCATTCTGTATACATCTGGCGGCATAAGTTGCGAATTTCGCCCCGTTCCTTACGTCAAAGCTGTCTACCGCCTTTATGAGTCCGATAGTTCCGATAGAGTTAAGGTCTTCAGTGGCGGGATGCGAGGAATAGTATTTTCTTATCAGATGGGAGACAAGGCGGAGATTGTGGAGTATAAGCTTTTCTCGTGCCTTTGCGTTTCCTTTTCTTGCTTCTGTAAACAGCACTCTCTCCTCGGACGGCTCGAGCGCCTCGGGATATGATGATGAGGGGGAAACTGTAAGACCGACGTGCAAAAAATGTGCAAAAACATAAAGCATATGACCGAGCATAGGATCACCTCTTCTTTTTTTGCAAGTATATGTGAAAGCTCTTTTTGTTATATCTATTTTTAAAAATATCCTTGACAAATACAAGGAAAAATGATATAATAAATAGAGTTAATATTTTATCTAAGGAGTTGCTTATGAGATGTCCGAACTGCGGCAGTGCAGACCTTCGTGTAATAGATTCGAGACCTGCAGAAAATAACGCAATAAAAAGAAGAAGAGAATGTGAGGCGTGCAAATCGCGTTACACTACGTACGAGACGATAGAGACGTATCAGCTCATCGTGGTGAAGAAAGACGGAACAAAAGAATTGTTTGACAAGGCAAAGCTCCTCTCGGGTCTTCTCAAGGCGTGTCAGAAGCGGCCTGTAGACGCAGAAAAGCTTGCAGACGAGATAGAAAGCGAGCTCAGAAATGGAATGCAACATGAGGTGACCACAGCTTCCATCGGCGAAAAGGTTATGGAAAAGCTCAAAGAAGTCGACGGAGTTGCATACGTGCGCTTTGCGTCTGTCTACAGAGAATTCAAGGATATAGAGACCTTTATGAAAGAACTCGACATTCTGCGTGAAAAACGCGATTGACGAAAAAATAACCGCAGGAATTTTTGCGTGATACCACGATTGGAGTATCAGGAAAAGATCCTGCGGCTTTTTATTTAATTGATCGGAGTTCCTATGAGAATTACAGATCTTGCAGCGGGGATATCAAGTGAGACCTCGGTAAAGGGAATATCGACGTTTTTATATTTTTCCGACGAATAGGAAGAAGCGAGTCTTCGCATTTTACCCGTATGAGGATTCCATTCCTCGATGAACATTTCACCGCGGAGCTTAACCTTTGAGGTGAAATTGTTATCTGTTGTATTTGATACGTAATATATATCTATATCACCGCGTTTTTTATGTATATGATTTATCATTCCGCCGCTTGAAAAATGGCTGGTCAGACCGAGCTTTTTGAATACGGGATATATCGTATTGAGAGATCCGGTTGCCTCGTATCTCATCATATTCGGAATGCTTACGTCGAACGGAACGCCAAAGCTTTCGAGTGCGTCTGTGAGAGTAGCACTGTTTGTCATTCCCGTGCCGTCAGCTGCGGTGAGAGAATGATAAAGAGTATATGCCATTCCACCGTTTATATTGGTATTGAGGCAATAATCTCTCATGATGCCCGAGTCGGAAGCGTCCTCACCGAACACGTGGGCGACGAGCTCTTTTACACGACCGTCGAGGTTCTTATCCTTCGTGCTTTCAAGCGCGTAGGAGGGAAGCGAGCCTGTGGCGATTATTTTTCCTCCGCAGTCGAAAAACTCGGAAATTATCTCAAGACTTTTGATGCTGATGACCGAGGTTGACGGGAGAACGAGAATGCTGTACTTTTCCTTGTTTATTTCATTATCGAGATACAGACAACCTGCGTTTGCGTGGCAGTGCTTATTTAACGTCTTAGGGTGGATCACTGTGAGATCGTGACCTGAGTATATCGAGATACTGTTTATAACACTCATGTAGTCTGCGCTTGCGGGTGTGCTCGGATATTCAAAGCCTGTCGTATCGTAATCGTAAAAATACACACTTGAGTGTAACGAATATATAGGGTATAGCAGAGCGATATCGGCGACGTGGCGTCCTCCTCGAAGGACAGCCTGCACCTTTGAGATGAATTTTGCGAATGCCGCGGTATTGTCTTCGCCGAATATCATCTTTTTTATAGAAGGAGCGTTACTGTCTTCAAATTTCGGAGAATGAACGAAAAGACTGTTAGCTCCTCTTGCCAGTGAGTGCATCGCATCCTTGTATGCGATATCGAGATCTATATCCATATAGTCGCGGAAAAGATCGCAGCTTACGGTAGCGCAGTCAAAGTTATATGCGGTGCCTGCGGCTATCTTTATTGAGTTTATTCCGTAGAGGTACGCTTTATCCATAAGAGCGGACGGGGAGAATGCACTGCTGAGCATAGCGTCACCTACTGTCTGCGAGCATGCGGTAAGCTTAGGCTCGATGAGACCTCCGATGACGTCAATATCATATTCTGACGCAAAATCGCGAGCCGCCTTTATAAATCCGTTTTGGAATATTTCAGAACGGCAGTTGAAGAACTGCGCCTTGAGTCTTGCGGTATCCGGACCTATATCGAAAAACAGAGCGGGGTAGAATGGAGCGGGGTCAAAATCATACTTTTCTTCGAATATTCGATTGAAATCTCCGCACCACATACGGCGGTTTTTGCCTACAAATCCGATGTCGTTGTATTTTATTCCGACCACCGACTCGGGCATGCTCGCTCCGGTTATTCCTCCGAAGTATTCCGCAGCAACCGAAAGGTAGTTCAGAGAATGCCTGTAGTCAAGGTAATCTATTCTTCCGGAATACGTGTCGGGCATACAAACAAATTCGAGTATCTCCCAGTTTCCTCTGGGCACGTCCCAACGAAGCACGTCGCCGTCTATGAATTCACGCAGGTCGCGTATCTGCATATAGCCGTCGTATGCGACGATGCTCATAAGCACTCCACGATGTAGATTATAGCTGAGCTTTTCGTTCTCAAAGCAGCGATATGAATAAAAATTCAATATTTTCGCATAAGACGAGGTGTCATATTCCGAGCTTTCGTCGAGGATCATATTCTCATACTCGGCTTCAAAGTTGAAAAAAGTTTTAAGCCCGAGAGATGAGCATATATCAAAATATATTTTATAAAAATCGAGTATTTCCTCTCTTGAGTAGGCTTTTCCGCTTTTCATAAGCTCGGGAATAACGTAATGCATGCCGTTCTTTTTCTTTTTTGAAAGCTCGCGGCGAAGCTCATTTGGGTTTACCGGGAGAGAGGGGACGGAATACGAGCACGGTGTATATTCGTCGGGAGTCTCTATAAAGACTTCCTTAAGATCATTAAACGCTTTTTGTCTGACAGAGTCCATTCCTTTACCTCCGATGCAGTGTAAAGAATTTTTTAACGCTATAATTATATCATAACCGCGCTCCAAAGTCAATATAAAATTTGTATCTTTGAAGAATATGCACGTTAAATAATTTCCGCATACTTTGTGGAATCTACCGCCAAAAGCTCGCAAAACCCTTGACATACGTTGCTTTTTGTATTATAATATAAGTATTAAAGAAAGCTTAGTGCTGAGTTTAAGGTGAGACTTATGAAAGAAAAAAGAATAGTTGTTATTTCGGCGGATGCTATGGTCTATGAGGATCTTGAATATCTTAAGACCAAGCCTAATTTTTCGCTTCTTTGCGAGAGAGGCTCTATCATCAAGACGATGAAGACCTGCTACCCGTCTGTTACTTATCCTGCACACGTTACGATGTCTACCGGTTGCTATCCTAATAAGCACGGTGTGGTAAACAATAACGAGTTCTGCCCCGGTCTTGCAAAGGACGTTCCGTGGAACTGGTTTGCTGATGTTATAAAGACCCCGGATATATTTAAGGCAGCGAAGGATGCCGGACTTACTACCGCCGCTATTTTCTGGCCGGTTACGGGAAACCATAAGTATATCGACTATCTTGTAGACGAGTACTGGCCGCAGTATGACGGAGATAAAAAGAAGAACGTTTTTCTCCGCTCAGGTACGACAGAGCAGGTGTATAACGATACCGTGGCTCCGTTTATAGATGAGATAAAAATAAGAAAGCATCCCGAAACCGACGAATTTATAATCAAATGCGCGTGCGAGATGATAAAGAAGTATAAGCCGAATCTTCTTATGATACATCCTGCTAATCTCGACTCCTACAGACACGGAAGCGGACTCTTCAACGAGAAGATAACAAAGGGCCTTGACGAAACCGACGAGTGGCTCGGAATGCTCTTTGATGCGGCAAGAGAGGCAGGAGTTTTCGAGGAGACGGATTTCTTCCTCGTTTCCGATCATGGTCAGAGAAACATTAACCGATCCATAAAGCTTAACGTTTTCTTTGCTGATGCCGGCCTTATAACCACGGATATAAACGGAAAGCTTACAGATTGGCAGGCGTATTCTCATTCTACGGGAATGTCGTCGCAGATACGCCTTAAGGATCCCGATGATAAAGAGCTTTATAACAAGGTATACGAGCTTCTTCTCCATATGAAGGAGGAGGGAATATACGGCATAGGCGAGGTCTTTACCGCAGAGGAGATAGACGAAAAAGAGCATCTCAACGGCGAATTCTCGTTTGTTGTGGAAACGGACGGATATACGTCTTTCTCGGACGATTGGCGCAGACCGGTCGTAAAGGTGCTTGATAACAGCGACTACAGATTCGGTAAGGCTACCCACGGATATCTGCCCGACCTCGGTCCTCAGCCCGTATTTACAGCCTTCGGTCCTCATATAAAGAAGGGCGTCGTTCTCGAAAGAAAAAACACCGTAGACGAAGCCCCAACTTATGCAAGGATACTCGGTGTTGAGATGCCTTGGGCAGACGGATCTGCAATAGACGAAATACTTGAACTTGACTGAGCGGAGAAAGCACTATGAGACTTGCATCATCTACATGTACCTTTCCGTCGAGGAGAAACGGTGCCGGGGAAACCCCTCTTCCGGAAGCGATAAAAATGCTTTCGGAATGCGGATTCAAAATAATAGACCTTAACTTTTGTAACGCCACAAAGAAGGACTCTCCGTTTCAAAAGGACGGTTGGGAGCGGTATGTGGATACGCTCGGCGAGTGCGGCGTAAAATACGGAGTAGAATTTTCACAGTCACATGCCCCGTACGATTCAAACATATACCGACTTGACAACAAGCGCACCGAAGAGGAGAACGATTGGTATAAGGAGATCGTTCTTCGTACCGTGATAGCAAGCGGAAGGCTTGGTGTGAAATGGGTCACCACACACGCACAGACGGCAGTGCTTGAAAGCGAGCTTGATTTTGATGAGAATATGAGAGTCAACCATGATTTTTATTCTCCGATAATCGAATGCGCCAAAAAGCACGGTACCGGTATAGCTATCGAAAATATGGCCGAATTCAATATTGCGAAGACGAAAATGCGTTTTACCGCAACGGTTGAGGAGCAGATAGCTCTGATCGATTCCTTTAACGATTCGTCGGTAGGTGCAACCTGGGATTTCGGACATGCCCAACTCGTATATAACGATCAGGCACCCGCTCTCAGAAAACTCGGTCACAGACTCAGAGCTACACACGTTCAGGAGAATGACGGAAACGGCGACGACCACTTTATTCCCTTTATCAGAGGAAAGACAAGGTGGGAGGAACTGATGCCCATACTCAAGGAAATAGGATATGAGGGCGATTTTACGTACGAGATACACGGATTCTTCAGCAGCCTGCCCGATTCTCTGCGCATGCAGGCGGGAAGGTTCGCATATGACGTGGGTATGTATTTGATGTCTTTGTACGAAAAAGCATAAATTTAAGCTTTCGGCGGTTTGCATATATGCAAACCGCCGTTTTCTTTCGTCATTGTGCACAAATTAAGATCTCTTTTTTTATGCAAAACAGATATTTTGCATTTTACGTGTTGACAAAATGAATTTGGTGTGATATAATATTGTCAACAAATAGATGAAGGCTATCTGTGGGGGTAAATATTTCCCATCAGCGCACGTGCCATTGTATTTGGTAATAAAGAAACGGTCACACAACCGAAAAAGAAAAGAAGAAAAACAGAACGGAGCTGCAGTACAGCTCCGTTCTGTTTTTTATATAAGATCTCCAAAGCAAGCACCCGAATTAAGACAAGCCTCAATGCGTAGCAGTCTGTTGTATTTTGCTACCCGTTCACTCCTGCACGGAGCACCTGATTTGATAAAATGGGCGTTTGTTCCGACCGCAATATCGGATATCGTCGTGTCCTCGGTTTCTCCCGAGCGGTGAGAAAGTATATAAGAGTATCCGTTCTCGCGGGCAAGGTGAATTACTCTGAGGACCTCGCTGAGAGTACCGATCTGATTCGGTTTTATCAAAATCGAGTTCGCAATGCCCGACTCGATTCCTTCCTTGAACCTTTTTGGATTTGTTACGAACAGATCGTCTCCGACAAGCTTTATTTTGCCGCCGAGACGCTTTGTCATATCCACCCAACCGTCAGGGTCTCTGACGTCAAGGCCGTCCTCGATAGAAATAATCGGGTATTTGGAGCATAGCTCCTCGTAGTAGGATATAAGCTGAGCGCCGCTCTTTTTTACTCCCCGTTTTTTCATCGAGTATATTCCGTCGTCGTACCATTCTCCGCTTGCGGCATCAAGTGCTATTCCGACGAGCTCGCTGTTATATCCGCTTTCGTCTATTGCGCGGCAGATATATTCTATTGCCTCCTCGTCGTCCTCAAGCATTGGAGCATATCCTCCCTCGTCTCCGACCGCGGTGCTCTTTTTTGCGTCTTTAAGAAGTCTTCCGAGAGTGTGATATATCTCACTGCCCATTCGGAGTGCTTCCGAGAAGCTGTCGGCTCCCCTCGGAACTATCATGAATTCCTGTATCTCAATATTGTTCGAGGCGTGCGCGCCGCCGTTGAGCACGTTGAACATCGGTATCGGAAGCTTCTGTGCAAAGATACCTCCGATGTATTTGTATATCGGGATGTGATAGAAGTTTGCCGCGGCACGCGCACATGCGAGAGATACCGACAGAATAGCGTTAGCTCCGAGGACGGATCTGTTTTCGCTTCCGTCAAGCTCTGTTAGTATTCTGTCTATCTCACTCTGCTCGCTTGCACATATTCCGCATATTGACGGAGAAATTATTTTGCATACGTTTGTTACGGCATCGGTAACTCCTTTACCGAAGTATCTCGATCTATCATTGTCGCGAAGCTCGTGGGCTTCGTAAATTCCTGTTGATGCGCCCGAGGGCACACTTGCCACTCCTACGGTTCCGTCATACAGTATTACCGTAGCCTCTACCGTGGGATTGCCGCGTGAGTCAAGTATCTCCCTGGCACAGCACTTTGATATTTGAGGTTTCTGCATATTGTTGTGACCTTCCTTTGTGAAAAGTGATTTGTATCTATATTATTTGCAAATGAAGTATTATTATACATTGCGTGGGAACAAAGACTTTTAAGAGTCTGCTCCGAATTTTTGAAGCGCCTCGCCCTGAAGACGGTATATCGTCCATTCATCCATAGGTATAGCGCCCATAGACTTGTAAAAGCGTATACTCGGCTCATTCCAGTCGAGACAGCACCAGTCCATTCTTCCGCAGCCGCGTCTTACCGCTATGCTTGCTACGTATTTGAACAGAGCCTTTCCATATCCGTTTCCTCTGTATTCCTTGTCTACGAAAATATCCTCGAGATAGATGCCCGCCTTGCCCACAAAGGTGGAGAAGTTATAAAAGTATAGAGCAAAGCCTATCTCCTTGCCGTCGACGCAGGCAAATACCACATCGGCCTTCTTCTCGTCAAAAAGCCAGTATTCCAGAGATTCCACTGTTGCTGAGACCTCGTCCAGCAGACCCTCGTAGTCCGCTATCTTTCTTATAAAGGAGAGAACAAGAGGGGTGTCCTGTCTCTCCGCCCTTCTGAATGAAAAATTATTTTGCATAATATACCTCCTTTTATTATGTTTTTTCTTCGTTTTTGAATTTTGATGCAACTATCTCGTTTATTATTCTTGGGTTTGCTTTACCCAGGCTTTTAGCCATCGCTTTTCCGATAACCGTCTTTGTCGCAGCGGTCTTTCCTCGTCTGATATCCTCGACGCATTTCGGGTTTTCGAGTATTACCTCGTCGACGATAGCGGAAAGAATATCGGCATCGTTTATCTGCAGCAGATCTTCTTCGCGTACTGTGAGCATAGGATCGATTCCTTCCTCCCACATCCTTTTTATAAGCTTCTTTTGTGTAGAGCTGTTTATTTGCTCGGTGAAGAATAAGTCTGAAAGCACGGCAAGCTGTGATGCTTGAATTTTTGAAGAAAAAACGCCTTCGTTTGAATATGAAAGAATGTCCGAGACGAGTATATTTGCGGTCGTGCGCGGAGATTTTGAGGCTTTTGCGGCTTCCTCAAAGAAGCCTGCCAGACTGATATCCGAGAGTATCACTTTTGCGGTATCAGACGTGAGTCTGTATTCCTCAAGATATAGCTTCATACGTTCATCCGGCAGCATAGGGAGCTCTTTTTTTATTCTTTCTATATCCTCCTCGCGGAGAATGAGTGCTGGGATATCGGGCTCCTCAAAAAAGCGATAATCGTTTTCCTCCTCCTTGCTTCTCATAGAGTAGGTCTTTCCGTCACTTTCGTCAAAGCGTCTCGTTTCGCGTTTTACGCGGCCGCTTGAAGCGATGAGCTCTGTTTGACGCTTGTGTTCGTATTCAATAGCCTTTGTTACGAATGAGAAGGAGTTGAGATTCTTGATCTCACTTCTCGTTCCGAGAGTGCTGTCTCCGATCTTTCTCACCGATACGTTTATATCGCATCTGAAAGAGCCCTCGTTCATTCTGCAGTCTGAAACGCCGGCAAACATAAGAACAGAGCGCAGAGTGCGAAGAAACGCCTCCGCCTCACCCGACGAGCGTATATCGGGCTCGGTTACTATTTCTATAAGCGGGACGCCGCACCTGTTACAGTCTACAAGCGTTCCGCAACCCGAGTCGTGTATCAGCTTTCCCGCATCCTCCTCAAGGTGTATACGTGTTATACGGATGCGCTTTTTACCGAGATCGGTATCTATGTCAAGGTAGCCGTTCTTACATATCGGAAATTCGTATTGTGTTATCTGATATCCCTTCGGAAGGTCGGGATAAAAGTAATTCTTTCTGTCGAAGCGCGAATAAAGCGATATCTCACAGTTGGTGGCAAGCCCTGCGCGTACCGCATATTCGACAGCTTTTTGGTTAAGGGTAGGCAAAGTACCCGGCATTCCCATACATACGGGACAGCATTGTGAGTTTGGCGGAGCTCCGAAATCCGTCTTGCATGAGCAGAATATCTTTGTTTTGGTGCTGAGCTCGGCATGGATCTCAAGACCTATTACCGTTTCGTATGTGTTATTCATGGCATGCCTCCGTTATCTCACTTTCAAGCGCAAAGCCTATCCTGTAAAGCTTTTTTTCGGAAAACGCTTTTCCGATTATTTGTATTCCTACGGGAAGTCCTATACTGTCCTTTCCGCAGGGGAGCGTGAGAGCAGGGAGTCCGACTATACTTGACGGCACGGTAAAGGAATCGTTTTTATATACACTTTCGGAATCTATGGTGTTCGATCCGCATAGGGGCGGCGATGAAGGATATATGGGGGAAAGAAGAGCGTCGTACTTTGAGAATATGACTTTGAATTCTTCTTTAAGTCTTTCTCTTACCGTTACGGCCTTTTTGTAGTATTGATCGTAATATCCCTCCGAAAGTATGAAGGTACCGAGCATTATGCGCCTTTTTACCTCACTGCCGAGCATGGAAGATCGGGTGTTTTGGTATATCTCTTCAAGTGTATCGCCTTTTTTTCGGGCACCGAACCTTATTCCGTCGTAGCGTGAAAGGTTGGCTGATGCCTCTGCGCTTGATATGACGTAGTATGCGCTGAGGGCGTGGCTTATTGATGGGATGGAAACAGTGTCCACGCTCGCTCCGAGCTTTTCGTATGTTGACACGGCACGGATCATTGCTTCTTTGATATCCTTTGAAACGTTATTTCCGAACAGCTCTTGGGGTATGGCGAATTTCATGCCGGCAACGCCTTTTTCTATATTATTGAGAAGATCATTTTCGCAGAGCCCGACCGAAGTCGGATCGAGAGGGTCTTTCCTTGCGATTTCGGATAAAACGAATGCATTGTCTTTTATGGTTTTCGTTATAGGGCCTATTCTGTCAAGTGAGGAGGCAAATGCTATAAGTCCGTTTCTTGAAACAGCGCCGTACGTGGGTGCCATTCCCACTACTCCGCAGAAGGATGCGGGAAGACGCACGGAACCGCCGGTATCAGAACCGAGCGAGAAAACTGCTTCTCTTGCGCATACGGCAGTGGCAGAGCCGCCCGAGCTTCCGCCGACCGCCCTTTTACTGTCAAGCGGATTTACCGTCTTTTTGAGCGCGCTGTTTTCGGTAAACGAGCCCATCGAGAACTCGTCGAGATTTGTCTTTCCGAGAAGGACGGCATTTTGGTCTTTGAGTATCCTTGCCGCAAAAGCGTCGTACGGAGGAATGAAATCCTCGAGCATTCGCGAGGCGCAGGTGGTTCTTATTCCGCTTGTGCACATATTGTCCTTAAGTGCGAACGGAATACCGCACAGAGGAGAGACGTCGTTGTTTTTTATTGCTTCGTCCGCCTTTGCCGCAGAAGCGAAAGCGTGCTCTCTGCACACTGTTATAAATGCGCCTATGTCGGCATCTGTTTTTTCTATTCTTTCAAGATATGAAAGAGTAAGCTCTTGCGAAGAAATTTGTCTTTCTTTAAGCAGCGAAGCGGCTTTGATAGCGGAAAGAGAGGTAAGGTCGTTTGTGTATGACATATCAGTCCTCCGATCCGTTTTCTTTTTTGAATTTGACTGTCTTTGCCGAAAGCGATATGAGATCCCCACACGTCTCTGCGGTGTTTTTTAGCATATCTGCGGCACTAAAACTCTCAGTGGGGATATCCTCTCTTAAAGAATCCAAATGATATCCACCGCTTTTACAGATCTCACGGCTTTCATCAAATGAAAGTATACCGTTCGCGATCGATAGAAGTGCCTGCATGTCTGCTTCTGCTTTTCTGCGTTCGTCATCGTTGAGAGTCAGCATAGAGAGACTCGCATATTTTTTTATGTCGAAGTTTTTGATGTTTTGCATAAAAGGATGATCTCCCGAAAAAATCTTACCAGATGATTATATCACATAAAAATATTTTTGTCAATAGTATTTATCAATGTTGACACATCATGAAAGCGGACATATAATAAAAGCGGAGGTGGCATATGAAAGAAAAAATAAACAAATCAGGTGAGAAAGCATTTTTGCGGCAGCAAACTCAGGACTCGGATTCTACAGCTTTTACGGTGAAGTTTTCGAAAACGGGGAGATAGCAAGGAGATATATAATAAAGGGTGGACCCGGAACGGGAAAAAGTCGGTTTATGCGAGAGAGTGCAGATCATGCACGTTCATGCGGATATCCGGTCGAGTATTATTATTGCTCGTCCGATCCGACCTCTCTTGACGGAATTATAATAGATCACCCGACAAAGGGAAGAACTTGCATAATAGACGGAACGGCTCCGCACGACTGTGATGCCGATATTCCGGGAGCGAGAGATGAGATAATAGACCTTGGTGCTTTTTGGGATCCTAATAAGCTTTCCGAGCTTCGGGGAGAGATAGAAAGGCTTATGAGAAAGAAAAGTATTGCATACAAAAAAGCCTCCGAGGCATTGCGTGCGGTTTTTGAACTTACGAGAACTGCAAAGGAGGAGGCATATGCGAGTATAAAAAAAGAAAAGCTCAACAATGCGAGTCAAAGGATACTGCGCGGAGTTGACGCAAGCGACGTATATTTTGAAAGGATAGGTCTCAGGTCGTCATTCGGCATGTTCGGAGAATGCACCCTCGATACCTATACCTCTGTTTGCGACGATATTATAATAATAGACGATTCGCTCTCTCTCGCTCACGCATATCTTGAGTCTATTCTTTCGCATTTGAGAAGATTCAGTATATCATCTTACCGCTCGTACAGCAGCATCGATCCCGAAAAGCTCGACGCAGTTTATATCCCCTCAATGTCTCTTTCGCTAATAAGCGACGTGTCGGGGATATGCGTATCTCTTGAAAAGTGCCGAAAGCGTATAAATATGCAGAGATTTGTCGAGTCCGAAAGCTTAAAGGAAATAAAATACGACGTACGGTCGTGTGAAAAGGCTATAAAGGAACTGAGAGCGAGGGGCGAATCCGAGATGGAAAGAATGAGAGAGGCTCATTTTGAACTTGAGCGAATATATATCGACGCTATGGACTTTTCCGCAAAAGAAGAATTTTCTGAAAAATGGATAGAAGAAAATCTTTAAAGGTATTGTAAAATCCGAAGTTTTCTGTTATAATTAAATAAAGAAAAGTACCGCACCGTTTCGGTGCGGTACAAAACAGGATCAAAGAGCCTTTACGATAGCTTCAGTATCGCGTGCGATAACAAGCTCCTCGTTTGTGGGGATCATGTAGATCGCAACCTTGGAGTTCTCTGTAGAGAGCTTTGTAACTCCGCTGCGTCCCTTTGTGGCCGCGTTGACCTCCTCGTCAAATTCGATTCCGAAGTAAGAGAGGTTTCTGAGTGCTTCCGCTCTTACGGATGCTGTGTTCTCACCGATTCCCGCTGTAAATACGATAGCATCAACGCCGTCCATAGCAGCTGTGTAAGAACCGATATACTTACGGATCTGGTAGCCGAGCATCTTTATCGAGAGAGCTGCTCTTTCGTTGCCCTGTGCGATAGCTGCTTCGATATCTCTGCAGTCAGAGGATACGCCCGATATTCCGAGGAATCCGCACTTCTTGTTCATATAGGTGTTTACCTCATCGGGATTGAGATCGAGCTTCTGCATAAGGAAGGGAACGATAGCAGGGTCCATATCGCCGCAACGTGTTCCCATCATAACACCTGCAAGGGGAGTGAAGCCCATACTTGTGTCGATTACCTTGCCGCCCTTTACTGCGGAGATGGAAGAACCGTTTCCAAGGTGGCATGTGATGATCTTCGTTTCTTCAACGGGCTTGTCGAGAAGCTTGAGCATCTCGCCGGCAACATATCTGTGAGACGTTCCGTGTGCGCCGTAGCGACGAACCGCGTACTTTTCATATACGTCGTAGTCAAGAGCGTACATATAAGCTTCCTTGGGCATAGTCTGATGGAATGCGGTGTCAAATACGAGAACCTGAGGAGTGTTCGGCATAACGTCGAGACAGCCCTGGATACCCATAATGTGAGCACCTGTGTGGAGAGGAGCGAGATCGCGGCAAAGCTCGAGCTTTGCGAGAACGTCCTCTGTAACGAGAACAGATTCAGAGAAGTAAGCACCGCCGTGCACTACGCGGTGACCTATAGCTTCGATGTCGGACATGCTGGACACACAGCCGTGATCCTTGTCGAGAAGTGCTTCAACGAGATACTTGAGAGCCTGGGAGTGGTTGTCCATCTTGACCTGCGCTGAATATACCTTGCCGTCAGCGAGGCGCTTGT
Organism: Oscillospiraceae bacterium; assembly: GCA_015064885.1. Classification (GTDB taxonomy): domain Bacteria; phylum Bacillota; class Clostridia; order Oscillospirales; family CAG-272; genus SIG640. Next base: position 38,047 of record SVRJ01000011.1, on the reverse strand, counting down.
GCTCGAGAGTCCCGTCGATACCGATTCTGTCGCAAAGTCCCTTTGCTACAACAGTGTCGTTTGAAGTGTCGAAAAGCTGGTACTTAAGCGAGCTTGAACCTGCGTTTACAACCAAAACATTCATTATTTGCTTTCCTCCGATATTGGATATTAAAATTTTACTATAATATTATACAACATTTTTTGATAAAATGCAATACCTATTTTAAAATTTATTTTACAAAGGCGAATTTTTATGAAAACAGCAGCTATAATCAGTGAATACAATCCGTTTCATTTCGGTCATAAATATCAGATAGACAAGCTGAAGGCTGACGGCTTTGAGTTGGTCATTGCGATAATGAGCGGAAATATAGTTCAGCGAGGGGAGCTCGCCTGCGCCGATAAGTATGCAAGAGCAAGAGCGGCTATTTGTTGCGGCGCGGACGTTGTCGCGGAGCTTCCCGCTCCGTTTTCGTGCGCGAGTGCAGAATACTTTGCATATGCGGGAGTACTTGCGGCAGAGGCTTTTGGTGCGGACGTTCTCAGCTTTGGCAGTGAGTGCGGAGATCTTTCCGCGCTTGAGGCACATTCGGGCATTCAAAGAAATGCCGAGCCCGGCAACGGTGCCGCGAGAACCGAGCTTTGCGGAACAGAATTCATGTCCAACGATATTCTCGGTATCGAGTATATACGTGCGATAAAAAAGCAAAGGGCGCGTATCATTCCGCTGACACACAAAAGGGAGGGAGGAGGATATCTTTCGGACGACTGTGACGTGAGATACCCTTCTGCAAGTGCTATACGCAAGCTTCTTTCCGACAGAGATCTTGAAAGAATATCAAGCTGTATGCCTGCGGAGGCTTTTACGGCGCTCGCTTCTTCGCTTTCTGACTTTGACGTGGAGGGAAGAAAGAAAACGCTTTTCGATATGCTTATGCCGAAGCTTATCTATACTCCGTCAGACAGACTTTCCGAGCTTGCTTTCTTGTCGGGAGGACTTGCCCAGAGAATAAAAAAGGCAGCGGAACACGCAGTAGACCTTGATGATTTTTACCGCCTTGCGGCAACCAAGGTGTATACTAACGGAAGGATAAGAAGAGCATCTCTGTGCGCTTTGTGCGAGATAGAGGCTGATGCAATAAAGACACCTCCGGAGTATCTTTCCCTTCTCGGCGTAAGCGCGAGGGGAAGAGAATACATATCCTCTCTCAAAAGTGAGATCGAGATATGTACCACTATGCGGCAAAAGAAAAAATACGCTTCGTTCGAATATGAAAAGCGATTTGACGGCTTGTATTCACTCATAAGGCTGAAGGAGAGCGGAAAAAGAGAGAATTATTCGCTCACACCTCCGTATATACATCAATCTTAAAGAATATTTTACAATATACTCTTGATTGCCCCTTTGATATTATGGTAAAATATAATGTAAATATTACAGCATAAAAGGAGAAGACAATGGTTGATATGAACACTTTGCCGGTTGAAGGCAAATATCTGATGTATAAAAACAAGCCTCTCGTAAGAGAAGGAAATACTATATGCTACGGAGACAGAGAGACTGACGCATGCTTCCTCATTCTCGAAATAATCGGAAGCAAGACGGTCAAGGGGATAGAGGTTCCCTCGGGGATCTTTATTCAGATAGTCGATTCCGCCAACCCCGCAAAGATACTCAAGCAGGGAGATAAGCCCACTCTCACAGAGGCATTCTCACTCGGACTTATCTGGTTTGAAAGGTATTCAAAAAAACAGTAAATGATCTGCGGCTCGTCCGTTAATGAAAGGCTTATATGATTTTTAAAAAAGCAAAAGGTTTAGTTTGTATTTTTCTCGTAATTATTTTCGCACTCAGCGCAAGCTCGTGCTCATATCTGCGTGAATTTTACGATAAGAACGGTGACGTCACCACTACCGAGGCTGTTACTACCACTCCCGGGGCGGATACGACAGAAACGCCCGAAGATACTACTACTGTAGACGGTACGGCGGTTACTTTTCCTATTCCCGAGATCGAAATGGATTTTATAAATCCTTATACCGGTCTTCCGTGTAAGTACGATCTCACAAAATCCAGAGCAGTTGCATTTGTAGTCGACAATTCTTATCTTTCTGCTCCTCAGGACGGAATAGCAAAAGCCGATATTTTGTGTGAGGTCATAGGAAATGACGGAGATACAGTCTTGTTGGCTGTATGTAAAAATCCCGAGGATGCCTCGCGTATGGGCCCGCTCGGAACCGCAAATAAGGTTTTACTCGATCTTGCAAAATGCTTTGATGCCTTGACCTTCTCAAGAGATATGACTCAGAGCATGAAGGACTCTCAGTCAGCTCCGTCTTATCTGTATACCTATGAGGGAAGCTCGCTTCCGTTCGGTTTCTTCGAGGCATCCGACAGGAAGAACGAGATGGGATACAAGTATTCCGTAATGGGAGAGGGTGCAAGACTCTTTTCGCTCGTTTCATCTATGGGAACATCGGTATCATCTAACGAAGCGTTTTCAAAGGTTTTCAACTTCTATACGGGCGACCGTGAATACTCACTTGCAGGCAGGACCTCAAGCGGTGTATATATAGAAGCGTCTGAAAAGCAGCATATTCAGTTTGTCTATAGTGAAAGCTCAAAGATGTACTACAGATACCATTTTGGTACCGAACCGCACACGGATGCTACAAATGACGGTGCGGTAGCGTTCAAGAATCTCTTCCTCCTTTCGGGAACGGATAATTATACGCTTGCCGAGGACGAGATAAAGCTTACTGTGGGCGGAAGAGGAAACGGCTTCTACGTCTGCAACGGAAAATATATCTCGATAAGCTGGGTGCGTGATTCTGCGGGCGTGTTCAAGTTCTACAAGACCGACGGAACAGAGCTCGAGGTGCCGGCAGGAAAAAGCTATATGGGCTTCTTCTCACCTTCAAAGCTTTCGGGAATACTTCTTAACGGGAAATAATAAATAAAAGCAACCGACTGTCTGAAGAATGACAGTCGGTTGCTTTTTATATTGCCGTAAGCCTGCGAAAAAGCTCGTACATCGCAGTTTTGTTTGAATCATATGCGAGGATTTCCTTTGCCTTTTCATACGTCATCCACACGCATTCGGTGTGCTCGCGTGAGAGAGATATATCTTCGTTACATTCGAATCCGAAGGCGTATTCGGGAATAACGTATGTGTCCTTTTGCCAATTGTAATTTTTGAGCATTGGAAATATGGTCACGGGAAGGTAGCACATAGAAGTGAGGCTGATGAGATCGCTACACTCGATACCGCTCTCCTCGTATATTTCTCTTTTTGCTGCCTCACTCGGCGTTTCGCTATCCTCGCCTCCGCCGGCTATGAATTGCCACAGGTCAGAATCGGATCTGCGAAAAGCGCAAAAGAGAATGCAGTCCTTGTTCCGTCTGTAGGGAATAGCAAGTATCTGAAAGGGTGCGCGCATAAGGATCTCCTTTGACTGTTATAGGAAAAGCTTCTTTCTGAGCGATTCCTTGAGAGGCTTGCAGATAGCTATTATGATAAGCATTATTCCGAGAATGATGCAGGATATTGCCGGATATATCGACCAGACTATCCTTATCGTATTACCGAATGCAAGCGCCGCGAATATCTCTATCATGATAAAGAAGCCCGCAAGTCCTATAAAGCTTCCTCCGAAAATATAGAGGTAGCCCTTGCGTACGTATTTGCAGAGGGTGATCACAGTGCATACGAGAACACAAGAGTAAACGAGAAGGGGGAAGGCAAAGCTCATAAACCATGAGGAGCCGGTCGCACAGTTGATGTAAAGCAGCATAAGTCCGGAGGCCACGAAATCTATCGGCGCGAAAATTACGGGGTTTGGCTTTCTGAACCAATTAGGAAGCACAAAGATAATATATCCGAGCAGAACTCCGCCCGCCGAATACGCCGACCAAGTGATGCCTCCGTTAAGTTGAAAGTCACAGAGAAGAGTTATGATTATGGGCTGAAGAAAAATGAAGGTTACAACGAAAAGAAGTCCAAAGGGATTTACCGTTTCGTTGATAATGGTTTTTTGAGGGTAGGGGGGAGGGGATATTTCTCTTTTTATATCCGGATGATAAGCGACGGTCTTACAAAGAGGGCACACCTTTTCGCTGTCCGCGAGCTTTACTCCGCAGTTTGCACAGTACATTTTGTATTACTCCTTTCGGTCATTACGCATATTACTCTCGACCGTTACAGGGATACCGAGCGATCTGAGAACCTCGAAGAATTTCAGTTCAAGGTCTGATTCCTTGACGCAGCGTGTCATATTTATATAGAGATTGTCTCCGTATGAGAGTACCCCGCACGTATGAGGAAGATTTGAGAGCCTTCCGATAGAAAAGTCCATACGTGTGACGTAGGGCTGCATCTCCTCGGGGAGAGTGATACGTCCTATATTTGAGAGCGTGAGACAGCTCTTCTTTTCGCCTACGGCGTTGTATACCGCCTTCATGGCAAAGTTCTTTATAAAGAGAGGCATGATCTTGAGTATCCATGCTCGCTCGCTCTTTACGTTTGCGGTTATTCTCGTCATCATCTCCTTCTTCGTTGTCTGAAGATTCATAAGATGATGCACCGTTTCGCATATTTCGTCAAGCTCCCATTTTCCCATTTTGGGGTCAACACCGGGAGTTATATAAAGGACGAAGTTTCGCAGCGTCTTGCTTTTGAACATGGGTCGCAGATTTACCGGAATGAGCACCTTTACGTGCTTTTGATGTTTTCTGCGCGGGCACTGCTCGTCTTGTATTTTTATCAGAGCGTATATCATTGCGGCAGAAAGGAGGGTGGTAAGCGTGACCTTCTTTTGATGTGATATCGCGAGTATATCTTCTGTTTTTATTATGAAGGTAGTAAGGTTGAGAAATCCGTCAGGCTCGGGTGTTCCCTTGAATTTGAATGCATTTGTATCCGCACGGCTCTTGCTTATGTCACCATCGCTGGTCATAAAGCTGTCCTCAAGCTCCTCGGGACGCGGTTCCTCGTATCTGTCGAGAACCCCATATTCGCAGCTTGCGTTCACCCCGTATTTCTGCTTTATATATTCCGCAAGAAGAGTTTTGAGGAATATCATTCCTCCGTTGGCGTCTGTCAGCGCATGGAAAAACTCGACTGCTATGCGGTTTTTATACGCTATAACTCTGAAGGCGCAGGACTTTATCTGCTTTTCCGACATCTTAACCAGAGGATATGACGCCTCGTCGGATATTCTCGGAGCGGTCGGTATTTCCTCAAGATAGTACCAGAAGGCACCCCGTCTCAGCCTTACCGCGATCGATGGGAATCTTCTTACGGTCACGTCAAGAGCGGTCTGCAGTGTCTTTTTGTCAACGTTTTCGGTAAGGTTTGCCGAAAGTCTGAATATATTGTTCCAGTGTCTGCTTCTTGAAGCGGGGTATATCTTCGCAGAGTTGTCAAGAGGCATCCAGCGGAGCCTTCTTTCAAACGGAAGAACGCTTTTGAGAAAGCTGTTTATAAGGTTGAAGTCGGAAGCGGCTTCCTTTATGTTGTAAAGCATATAACCGTGCCAGAGTCCGGGTGCTATATGGATGGATGCACGGCATCCTGCCTCGGTAAGTGCCTTGTAGATCGCGGTAGCATCGTCGAGCATTATTTCGTCTCCGCCCGCAAAAATAATAGAAGGCGGAAGATTTGAGAGATCGCCGAAGAGGGGAGAGACGAACGGGTCGGATCTGTTTTCTCTGTCTGTATATGCGTCGGCAAAGAAGGAAAGACGCTCCTTTGTCATAGAAGGATCCTTGTCCTTGTTTTCTTCGTACGAGCTTCCCGAAGCCGTAAGGTCGGTCCACGGTGATATTGCAACTATGCCGCAGGGAAGGGGCATGTTCAGTTGCTTCAGCTTAAGGCAAAGAGAATATATAAGACCTCCGCCCGCGCTCTCACCGCAGAGAACAATTTTGTCTGCGCTGTAGCCGCTTTCTATAAGATAAGTATATGCCTCAAAGGCGTCGTCAAGTGCCGCGGGAAATCTGTTTTCGGGAGCGAGCCTGTAGGCCGGGCAAAATACGGGTACGGACAGCTTCTTTGCGAGCACTGAGCCAAAGCCTACTGCATAGTCTATTCCGCCGCAGACGTATCCTCCACCGTGAAGATAGAGTATGACCCCTCCTCTCGGTTCGCCGTACGGAGTTATCCATGCGGCTTCAAAGTTGCAAAAAAAGCGCTTTTCTATTTCAACGTCTTTTCTGCTTCCGTGCATCATAAGATCGCCTATCTTATTCTGACCGGCACGTGCAAGCTCGATAGAGCAGGTGGACACTATCGGCTTGAGCAGATTGAGTTGTGATTTTAGAAGCTTGCTTGATAAAGCCATATCGTTTTCCTATCTGAATTTATTCGGATATTCCCATCTGTGCCATCAGCTTTTTGTTGAATTCCTCGGCAGTGTTATATCCCATTTTCTTCTGACGGTAGTTCATAGCCGCTATTTCGAGAATAATAGCAAGATTTCGTCCCGGTCTTACCGGTATTGTGATCGCGGGTATCTTTATTCCGAGAATGTCTACCGTTTCCTCGTCAAGACCGAGTCTGTCGTACATTTTTCCCTGTACCCACGGTTCGAGCTTTATGACAAGGTCTATTCTTTCAGTGTTTTTTATCGCGCCCATACCGAAAAGACGTCTTATGTCGACGATTCCGATTCCGCGCAGCTCAACGTAGTGTCTGATTATTTCGGGGGCTTGGCCTACAAGAGTTTTTGCGCTGACACGGCGTATCTCCACCGCATCGTCAGCAATGAGTCTGTGACCGCGCTTTATAAGCTCTATGGCAGTTTCGCTTTTTCCGACGCCGCTGTCACCGAGCAGGAGAAGACCTTCACCGTATACCTCTATGAGGACACCGTGGCGGGTTATACGCGGAGCAAGGTGTACGTTCAGAGAGGCTATGAGGGCCGCAAGTATAGAGCTGGTCCTTTCTTTTGTGCGAAGGAGAGGAACGTTGTTCGCTCTTGCACTGTCGAGAAGCTCGGGGAAGATGTCAAGGTTGGTCGAAACGAGAAGGGCAGGGGGCTTTCGTGAGAGCAGCGCGTCGACGATCTTTTTTCTCACCTCACCCGAAAGACCCGAAAGATATGCGTGTTCGACTCTTCCTATAACCTCTATTCTGGTTTCGTCAAACAGCTCGAAATATCCGCTGAGAGCAAGACCCGGACGGCTTACGTCGGGGTTTGATATGAGGATCTCTTCCTCGGGCATATATATTTCTTCAAACGAGAACTCGGAAATAAGCTTACGCAAAGAAATCGTGTGCTTGTTTTCCATAGCGCACCTCCTTGATAATACAAAGTGTCATTATATTGTATCATACAATGTTTTTTATTTCAAGTGCTTTTTTAATAAAATTGACCGCACTTTTGTTCAAAAATGAAAAGAAAATGTTAATATATTTAAAGTATCAATTTGGCAATCAAATCTTCACAAGGATGAAACAAAATTATTGTATAATATAATGAATTATAATTTATGCGAGGATTAAATATGAAAAGAATATCAATTATCGCGATCCTTCTTCTTGCGGCGATCCTTTTGCCCGGGTGTACTTCGCTTTCTCCCACGGAGCAGGATCTTACAGTCGTAGGCAAAGTCGGAGACTATGAGGTCTACTACGATGAATTGAGATATTTTGTAATGAACTATAAGACTCAGGTTCTCGATTCCAAATACGGCGACATAAGCGGAGATCCCGAAAAGATAGCCGAATATGAGGCAGAGCTTATGGAATACGTTGGAGCCGCTATAACGAGAAACTATGCGGTCATGCTTCTTTGCGACGGTTTTTCGGTAGACTATGAGGCTGAGACCATTCTTGAGCAGGTCGATCTTTACGTTGACGAGACTATAGAGGAGGCGGGCGGCAAAAAGGAATATAAAAAGCAGCTTGACAGCCTTTTCCTCACAGACCGCTTCTACAGGATATATCTCCAGATGAACTATGCCGAGAGAGAGCTTAAGTACGTTTTCGCGGATGACTTCGGATTTATACCCGGAACCGACGACGAGATCAAAGAATATATGAACAGTGACGATTTTATCTGCACAAGACATATATGCGTTCTTAAGGATGATTCTGCTCCCGCGGCAGTAAAGGCAAAGATAGAAATGATCTACGATGAGCTTGAAGGCGGTGCTCTTTTTGAGGATCTTATCGGAATGTACAGTGAGGACTATCAGGACACCGGTAACGGCTACTACTTCACGTACGGAGAAATGGATAAGAATTATGAGGAAGCCGCATTCGAGCTTGACGAATACGAATACAGTGAAATAATAGAGACCTCGTACGGATACTATATCATTATGAAATGCGAAAAGGATGAGGAATATATGGACGACCATTTCGCAGATCTGAAGAACCAGATACAGTATGCCCTTACCTACAACAAAGTATCCGAGCAGCAGGAAAAACTTACGTTTACGTTAAACGATTACGGTCTCTCGCTTGATCTTTACGGTATGAAATAAGAGGTATAACGAGTGCATAAAAAACGTTACAGAGAACGCCTCTCGCACGGCGGTCAAGAAAAGAGAAGGATCGTCTTCAGGGTGATCCTGACGGTGGTGCTTGCAATTTCATTTTCCGTGCTCTTTTCCTTCATAGGCATAACTCTCGGACGAAATGCCGATAAGGGTCTTGATTTTACCACACCTCCGGGCGGAAGCAATACGCAGTTCCCCGAGGATGAGGTGACTACCGCGCCTGACTTCGATTTCAAGGACGTGAAAAAAGTCAAGGCTGTCGTTCTTTCTCTCGGGAAAGAGGATACGGTGCCGTATAATACGGTCAGCATTCACTTGACGGACGGGGAAGGGAAGCTTACCTACCTCTCATCAGTATCCTCACTTATGTACGGCAGCTCGTTTTCGACTACAATGAAGCCGATAGCAGCCGCAGTCAACAGTGCGGATATAAAGTCAAATGCAATATCAGCTTGCTTTAAGCCGTTTGTTCTTGATGATAATCAGGATTTTGCGGACTCATGCTCACTTGCCCTCATAAAAGAGCTCTCCGGGCATGATATAAATGAAATACTCCTCGAGAGACACGACGTTTCGGATAAGCTGATCACTGAGGCTTCCGAATACGTAAGCGGTGTAGAAGATATTGACCTTGGTATCCTTCTTCCGAATTCGGTATTTGACGGTATCGTATCCGAGAAGGAAAAAGCTATCAAACGGTATTACAGCCTTTTCGACTTCTGCGTTGTGGATATGTCTCATATCTCCTTCGAGGGTGAAACGGAAGGCACGGATGGCTCGGATGATGCACTTTCCTCGGGATATACCGAAGCGTATTCCATAATAAATGAGAACGCACTTCTTATAGCCAAGTATTCTCTCAGAATAAGATTTTACGCCCCGACAGACGAGGCACTTGAGGAGGTAAAGCTCCTTATATCCGAGCTTGGAATCGAAAGTTATGATATAATATCTTAGAATGCTGTCGTTATAACTCTGAAAGGAGTATGCGTATGAACAAAGATAGAATTATAGCAGCACATGAATTTTGTACTAACAATAAGGAAGCACTGCAAAAAGATAAGATCTGTGGTTGCTTTTATTGCCTGAATATATTTTCTCCTACCGAAATCAAGGAGTGGATACCCGATAGCAGAGGAACGGCCAGATGCCCTTATTGTGGTATAGACTCTGTTATAGGAGAATATTCGGGCTTACCGATAACAGTTGAATTTTTATCGGAAATGAATGAATATTGGTTTTAAATAATAATCCCCGACAGACACGAGATCTGTCGGGGATCATTATTTGAAAAAGTAACTCTTATAGGATCTCCTGCTTATTTGAGCGATATGCCTATAGCACACCATCCGTTGTCCTCGTTGAAGTCAACGCAGCGAAGGCCGTTTTTATCAAGCGCGTCGAGTATCTCCTGCGCACGCTCGGAAATTATTCCCGAAGCGAGGAGAACTGTCTTTTCGTGCATGTATTCGTGAATGTCGGGAAGCATTCTGAGGATTATATCCGCAACTATGTTTGCGCATATAACGTCGAATGGCTTCTTTTCTATTCCCGCGAGAAGGTTGCTCTGCGCGCATTTGATGTTCTTGATGCCGGCACCCTCAACGTTTTCTCGTGCAACTCTTACCGCCATAGGGTCTATGTCGTATGCTTCGCATTCTCCCGCACCGAGCTTTGATGCACATATGGCGAGTATTCCGCTTCCGGTTCCGACGTCAAGCATATTACATCCGGCTGTTACGTATTTTTGGAGAAGCTCTATCTCAAGGCGTGTGGTTTCGTGAGAGCCTGTTCCGAACGCCATGCCGGGGTCCATGGTAACTACTATCTCACCGTCTGTCGCCTCGTATTTTTCCCATGCGGGAACTATAACTATCCTTCCGATATGAAGCGGCTTGTAGTACTGCTTCCAGGAGTTAGCCCAGTCCTCCTCGTCAACACCGATCACCTCGACCTTGGCATCTATGTTTTCAGCGTTGAGTCTGTCCTTTATAAAGGCTATGGCGTCGGTATAGCTTTTTTCTTCGGGGATGTATACCGATACGGAGGCAATCGTTTTGTCTGCGTTGAGGATAGCTTCGTCAATGAGATCTCCGTATACGCTTTTAAGATCGATGTCGCTGTAATCCTCTATCTGAAGATTTACGTCGATCATACTCATGATCGCTGTGATGTCGTTAAGCTGTTCAAGCTTTCCCGTGACACGTATCTGTGTCCACGTGCTGTAGCTGTAACCGTAGTCGCTGCCCATCTTTTCCATATAGTGATCCTCTTATTTGTCAAATAATTTTTTAATGTTCTTGAAGAACTTGCTTGTTTTCTGATAGTTGCCGTCACCGCAGGAATCTGCAAATGCGCGGATATGTTCCTTCTGCTTTTCAGTAAGTCCTTTAGGTATCTCTACGGTTACCGTGAGGATAAGATCTCCTCTTCTTGAAGGGGTGTTATAGTAGGGAACACCCTTGCCCGAAAGAGTGAATACTTTGCCGTTTTGTGTTCCCTCGGGGATCGTGAACTTCTCTGCGCCCTCAAGCGTGGGAATATCCACCTCCGCACCGAGTATCGCCTCGGATACCGTTATCGGAAGGTCGCAGTAAAGGTTATTGCCCTTTCTTACGAAGGTCTTATGCTTCTGGACGTGTACCTCGATATAGAGATCTCCCGCAGGACCGCCATTCTTTCCTTCGTTGCCCATTCCGCGGAGGGCGATAGTATTTCCATCGTCTATTCCCGCATTGAAGGTTACGGATATCGTCTTGTTCTTTCTGACGTAGCCGTTTCCGCGGCAGGATCTGCAGGGCGACTGTATTATCTTACCCGTTCCCTTACAGTTGGGGCAGGTTTCGACGCTCTGATACTGCATAGGACCGACACGTTTTACCACGGTGCGCTGACCTCGGCCCTGACATGCGCTGCAGGTCTCGACCTTGGTTCCTTTTTCCGCTCCGCTTCCGTCGCAGGAGTCGCACTTCACCACTCTCTGATAGGAAACGTCCTTTTTGGTTCCGAATACCGCTTCCTCAAAGGTGAGATACACCTCAGCACCGAGGTCCTCGCCCTTCATCGGACCGTTTCTTCTCTGCGAAGAGCCGCCAAATCCTCCGAATCCGCCAAAGAACGAACCGAAAATATCTCCAAGGTCTCCGAAATCCATATTTCCGTATGAGTATCCGCCCGCGCCACCGTTTTCAAATGCAGCGTGACCGAACTGGTCGTACTGCTGCTTTTTTTCCGGGTCGGAAAGGATGGCGTATGCCTCGTTGACCTCCTTGAACTTAGCCTCCGCAGAGGAGTCTCCGGGGTTTACGTCCGGGTGATATTTTTTTGCAAGTGTTCTGTAAGCTTTTTTTATCTCATCGGCAGAGGCACTCTTGCTTACGCCGAGGACCTCATAAAAATCTGCTTTTCCGGCCATTTTGGGAATGATAGGATCGTCTGCCCCAAGGCAGAAGATCGTCCTTTCTTAGTGAATTATATAAAGTTAAAACGTCAAACGCTCCCCGGAAGATATATTCCTCCGGGGAAACGGTTAAAGGTGATCAGTTCTTGTCTTCAAAATCAGCGTTGTAGTAGGTGCCGTCATTTCCGCCCTGGTCTGCATTGGGGTCGAAGCCTGCGCCCTGCTGCTGTCCGCCGTTCTGTGCGTAAAGCTTTTCGGAAAGCTTGTAGAATGCCTGCTCGAGAGCCTGCATATCAGCCTTTATAGCTTCTGTGTCGCCGCCGTTTACGGTGTTGCGGAGCTTTTCGATACCGTCCTTGACCGGCTGCTTATCCGCATCGGATACCTTGTCGCCAACCTCACCGAGAGTCTTTTCAGCCTGGAAGATGAGAGACTCTGCGTGGTTCTTGGTATCTACCGCCTCGCGCTGCTTCTTGTCCTCTGCCGCGAACTTTTCAGCATCCTTTACTGCACGGTCGATATCCTCCTGGCTCATATTTGTGGAGGATGTGATAGTGATGTGCTGCTCCTTGCCTGTGCCCTTATCCTTTGCGGTAACGTTAACGATACCGTTTGTGTCTATATCAAACGTAACCTCGATCTGAGGGATTCCTCTGGGAGCTGCGGGAATTCCGTCAAGGCTGAAGCGTCCGAGAGTTGTGTTGTATGCTGCCATTTCACGCTCACCCTGAAGAACGTGAATGTCAACGCTTGTCTGAGAGTCTGCAGCGGTAGAGAATACCTGGCTCTTCTTTACGGGGATAGTAGTGTTTCTTTCGATTATCTTTGTGAATACTCCGCCGAGTGTCTCGATACCGAGAGAAAGGGGAGTAACGTCGAGAAGGAGAAGATCCTTAACGTCTCCGCCGAGAACACCGCCCTGGATAGCCGCACCGACTGCAACGCATTCATCGGGATTTATTCCCTTGAAGGGCTCCTTGCCGAGTATCTTCTTTACTGCTTCCTGAACTGCGGGGATTCTTGTGGAACCGCCTACGAGGAGAACCTTGTCTATCTTATCTGCGGAAAGACCTGCATCTGAGAGGACCTGTCTTGTGGGCTTCATCGTAGCGTCAACAAGATCTGCTGTGAGCTCGTCGAACTTAGCTCTTGTAAGAGTTGTTTCAAAGTGGAGAGGTCCGCTTGCAGTAGCTGTGATAAAGGGAAGGTTGATGCTTGCGCTGGTTACACCGGAAAGCTCGATCTTAGCCTTTTCGGCAGCTTCCTTGAGTCTCTGCATAACCATCTTGTCGCCGGAGAGATCTATTCCGTTTTCAGCCTTGAAGCATCTTACGATCCAATCGATTATTCTCTGGTCGAAGTCGTCACCGCCGAGCTTGTTGTTACCTGCGGTAGCAAGAACCTCGAATACTCCGTCACTGATCTCAAGGAGAGAAACGTCAAACGTACCGCCGCCAAGGTCGAATACGAGGATCTTCTGATCCGCTTCCTTATCCATGCCGTAAGCAAGAGCCGCAGCGGTAGGCTCGTTGATTATACGGAGAACCTCGAGACCTGCTATCTTACCTGCGTCCTTTGTTGCCTGTCTCTGTGCATCTGAGAAGTAAGCGGGAACTGTGATAACAGCCTGGCTTACGCTCTCGCCGAGATATGCTTCGGCATCAGCCTTGAGCTTCTGAAGGATCATAGCCGAGATCTCCTGGGGGGTGTAAGTCTTGCCGTCAATATCGATCTTGCGTGCGCTTCCCATATCTCTTTTAACGCTTATAACAGTTCTGTCGGGGTTTGTTATGCTCTGTCTCTTAGCAACCTGGCCTACGAGTCTTTCACCTGTCTTTGTGAATGCAACCACAGAGGGAGTAGTTCTCGAGCCTTCGGGGTTGGGGATAACTGTGGGCTCACCGCCCTCATAAACCGCTACGCAAGAGTTTGTTGTACCTAAGTCAATACCAATAATTTTTGCCATAATAAATTCCTCCCGAAGAATTATGAAAAATTCTTCACTTAATATATTTGTATTTTTGTTTTAGTTTTTTGTTTGTGTTTTGTCAGTTTGCGACCTTTACCATCGCATGACGGATCACCTTTCCGTCCTTTTCGTAGCCCTTCATAAGGACCTCGACCACTACGTTTTCGCCGTAGCTTTCATCTTCGACGTGCATTACCGCGTTCTGAAGGTTGGGGTCAAATTCCTTGCCGAGGCAGTCCATTTCCTTGACACCGAGCTTTCCGAGTGTTTCCTCAAAGCTTTTCAGTATCATCATAAGTCCCTTACGCACCTGCTCGGCATCCCCCTCCGTGTTTGCCGCGCGGTCAAGCGTATCTGCTATCGGAAGTATAGACGTGAGAACGTCTGCACATGCATCCGAATAGATAGATTCCTTTTCCTTTGCGCTTCTTTTCCTGAAATTTTCGTACTCCGCGTACAGCCTCATGTATTTGTCGTCGAGCTCCGCATATTTTGCTTCCGCCTCCGAAAGTGCCTTTTCTTTAGCGGCAAGCTCGCCTTCAAGCTTCTTTATCTTCTTTTTCTTTTCGTTTTCTTTGCTTTCCTTTGTTTCCTTCACGTCTGTCTCGGGAGCTTTTGCGGTGTTTTCTACGCACTCTTCTCCCTCGCCTTGAAGGTCTTGCTTTTTGATTTCTTCTGACATTTTACTCTGTAACACCTTTCTATTTTAGTTCATCGGGGGTATCGTCGTTTCCCGGACCGATAAATTTTGTATCCGACATCAGCAGGGAAATGTTTCCGCTGAGGTTATCTATCGTTGCAAGGACCTTTCCGTAGTCCATACGCTTGGGACCGATAACGCCTACCGCTCCTATTGTGTGACCGTTCATCTTTATCGGCTTGAATACGAGTGCGGAATCGTTCATTTCTTCTATAGTGCTTTCAGAGCCTATATAGACGTTGACTCCCTCGCCTCCCTCGTCGATAAGACGCCTAAGGTCCTTTCCGCCGCTCTCTATTCTTCCGAGAAGACGTTTGAGCTTATCCGAGTCCGAGTATTCGGGATACTCGAGCAGATGGTTGAGTCCGCTGAGCTTAAGCGAGTTGTTGTCCGAAACCTCAAGTGACTTGCAGATATAGCGGACGACCGTATTGATTATATCGGAAGCGTAATCTCCCATCTCGCTTTCTGTCTGCATCATAGCGCTGAGCGTGATCTTGTCTGCGGTGAGTCCCGTCATATTTCTGTTGAGGACTATGGCTATGCGTTCAACCGTATCTCTGTCTATCTCACGATTGAGCATAAACTGCTTACTCTTTACCTCTGTGTTCGAAAGTATCATTATAAGAATAAAGCTTGAGCTGTCGATATACACGGTTTCAAATCTTGTAACGTGAAGCGCGCTTCTCGACGGTGTAAGAGCTATTCCGGTATAATTTGTAAGAGAGGATGCAACTCGCGATGCGAGCTCAAGGATAGAATCTATCTCGTAAAGCTTATTCTTGAGAAGCCCGTTTATCTGTGCTATTTCATAAGACGTCATTGCGTATCGGCTCATAAGACTGTCTACGTAAAATCTGTAGCCGAGGACAGAAGGAACTCTTCCCGCTGACGTGTGCGGTTGCTCGAGGTATCCGAGCGATTCAAGCTCTGCCATCTCATTACGTATGGTTGCGGAGGAGCAGGAGAGTGCCGTGTTCTCAAGAATATACTTTGAGCCTACCGGTTCACCACCGAGAATGTGTGCCTCTATTACTGCTTTGAGAATAGTCTTTTTTCTTTCGCTCAGATCGTTTCCGTACACGTGTGATCACTCCTCTCTTTTTTGAATTGTTTTTAGCACTCGTTTGCGCTAAGTGCTAACTGCGTATATAATTTACCACTTTTCAGCCGGATTTTCAATAACTATTGATGTACTTTTTGTGAATTTATTGTTAAACGCGCAATTTGGCGGGTGATGACTGCTAAATAATGCGGGTAGAATACCAAAAAAGGGGGATGGCTGATCTTTTTGTGCAAAAATAATACTTGGTCAACTTGTGTATAAAAATCAAAGCTGAGCATTTAAATATGTAAAAAATATAAAAATAAATCGTGAAATACACCAAATTTGGACTTGACAAATTGGTTAAAATGCGATATAATATAAGCACGATTGTGTAAAATGACCATAAAACGCGCCTTTGAGGAATGTTTATGCCCATATTTTTTGTGAAAAATGATGATATCGACAAAAAACAAGGTGTTGTTCATATTTACGGGGACGACGCCTACCACATAGCACGTTCACTCAGAATGGCTGTTGGGGACAGAGTTACCGTCAGTGACTGCGAGCAGAAATATGCTTGCGTTCTTTCGTCTATACGCGACAGCGAGTCTGTGGCGAATATTGTCGAAGATCTGGGGCGCACGGGTGAGCCTCCTTATTTTGCGGAAATATATCAGGCAATGCCTAAGGGCGATAAGCTTGAAACCGTTATACAGAAAAGTGTTGAATGCGGCGCGCATTCCATAATTCCGTTTACAAGTGAATTTTGTACGGTAAAGGTTAAGGATGACCAATCCGAGCAGAAGAAGCTTATACGTCGCAACAAGATCGCTTACGAGGCTGCAAAGCAGTGCGGAAGAACCGTGATCCCAACAGTGGAAAGAACGCTTTCGTTCGGCGAGATGGTGTCGTCGCTTGCAGAAAAAGACGTAATCCTTTTTTGCTATGAGAACGAAGATGATAATTCTATTGCGGATCTTTTCGCGAGGCAGGATCTTTCGGGAAAGAGAATAGCAATAATCATCGGAAGCGAGGGAGGTTTCTCCGAAAAGGAAGCACGCATCCTTGAGCAGGCCGGGGCGCTTTCTGTGAGCCTCGGACAGAGGATACTCCGTTGCGAGAGCGCGGGTATGTTCGTTTTGTCAGCGCTTAGCTTTGCGTTTGAGCTGTAACGCAAAATACGATTCATTTACGATTTACTTACAAAAAGAAGACCACATTGCTAAGGAAGGGTAAAATTTATGTCGAACAGATTGTTCCAGAGTGTTATACACCAGATGAAGGACGCAGTAGATCGCGTTATAGGTGTTATTGATGAGAACGGAGTTATAATTGCATGCTCCGAGCTTGTAAGAATCGGAGAATTCAGAACAAAAATAAAGGACGAGATGGCTTATAGTTCTGATGTGCTCGTTTCGGGCGGAGCTACCTACCGCGCTTTGATATACAACGGCACAAAGACAGAGTACGTTGTATTCGTTGAGGGTGAGGATAAGATGGCAGACAAAATGTCCAGACTTCTCTCTATTTCTCTCGGTAATATCAAAAACCTTTATGACGAAAAATACGATAAGGGTTCATTTATTAAAAACATCATTCTCGACAACATTCTTCCCAGCGATATATACATAAAGAGTAAGGAGCTGCACTTCAACACCGAAGAGGTCAGAGTTGTTTTCCTTATTAAATTTCTCGGAAAGCCCGAGATGCTTCCCTTTGAGATGCTCCAGAATATGTTCCCCGATAAAACGCGCGATTACGTTGTAAGTGTCGGTGAGCAGGACGTCGTTCTTGTAAAAGAGGTAAAGCCCAATATAGAGGTCAAGGATATCGAAAAGATCGCTACAAATATCGCCGATACGCTCAGCACAGAGTTCTACTCAAAGGTATCTATAGGTATATCTACCGCTGTTGAAAACCTTAAGGATCTCGCAAGAGCATATAAAGAGGCTCAGATAGCTATAGAGGTAGGTAAGGTATTTGAGACGGAAAAGAACATTCTCAGCTACGATAACCTCGGAATAGGCCGTCTTATTTATCAGCTTCCCACAACTCTTTGCGAAATGTTCATCTCAGAGGTCTTCAAGAGAGGAACACTTGAGTCTCTCGACAGAGAAACGCTGATGACTATACAGTGCTTCTTTGAAAACAATCTGAACGTTTCCGAAACGAGCAGAAAGCTTTTCGTACACAGAAATACTCTTGTGTACAGACTCGAAAAAATAAAAAAGATCACAGGACTCGACCTGCGTGAGTTTGAGCATGCGATAACCTTTAAGGTTGCTCTGATGGTAAAGAAGTACCTCAACTCAAAGCCTATCAAGTTCTGATCATATTACACTTGTGCAACCGGGAAGAGCGGAGTCTTTTCTCGGTTGTACGGCTATTTTCACCCTCGTTCGATTTTATGACTTTTTTGTCTTATTTGCGTAAGAAAGGTCGAAAGAGGCTTTTTGTTTGTTTGAATTTTCTTTTGCGGAGGTCATCATGGTTGAATTTTGCAACGTTACGAAAATGTATTCCCCCACAGCCATAGCACTTGATTGTGTTAATTTTAAAATTGAAAAAGGAGAGATGGTATTTGTCGTCGGAGCGTCCGGCGCGGGAAAATCGACAATGACGCGTCTCCTTTTACGTCAGGAGCTTCCCACCGACGGAAAGATCATCGTTGACGGTGTAGATATTGCAGCGTTGAAGAACAGGGATATTCCCGCATACAGAAGAAAACTCGGTATAGTTTTTCAGGACTTTATGCTCTTCGGAGACAAGACCGCATATGAGAACGTTGCGTTTGCCATGCGTGCGGTAGGAACTCCCGCGGCAGAGATAAAGCAAAGAGTTCCCGCGCTTCTTTCTCTTGTGAATATGCAGTATGCCGCAGACAGACTTCAGAGTGAACTCTCGGGAGGAGAGTCGCAGAGAATTGCACTCGCCAGAGCGATCGCAAACAACCCCGACATCCTCATTGCGGATGAGCCTACCGGAAACGTTGACCCCAATATGAGTCTTGAAATAATGAATCTCCTTCTCAAGGTCAACGCACTCGGAAAAACGGTGATCGTTGTTACTCACGATTGGAAGATAGTCGAGCAGATGAATGCAAGGGTAATAGGTCTCAGTCACGGAAAGGTTATCAGTGCCGAAAAGATCGGCGAAAACGGAAGAGTCTGATTTTACGGTAATTGAGGTTATTGATATGTCAAATACTATTGAAAAAAACACCGCGGATGCTGTTGAGCTTGAGTCGGCTCCGGAAGTAACAGAAAAGGAAACCGTTCAAAATACCGCACCGTCTCATGGAAAGCCCGAAATAAAGCAGGCTCCCCCTGCGCGAAAGAATAAAAAGTATGACGTCCTCTATTTTCTCCAGCTTGCTTTGAAGAGTATGAGAAACAATATTGGAATGACGATAGCATCACTTGCCGTTCTTGCAAGCTGCCTTGTCGTAATGGGAAGCTTTTTCCTCGTTCTTCTTAACGTTGATCTCAACCTTGACAGAGTCGGAGAGCTGAATAAAATAGTGGTATATTGTGAATACGATCTCGGTGAGGCAGAGCTTGCCGCAATAGAGACCAAGCTTCTTTCTCTCAGCAACGTTACCTCTGTTGAGCCTGTATCAAAGGAAGCCGCTCTCGACGAGATGATAAGCGATTATTTTTCGTACAGCGGAATATTCCAGACCATGAAGGATGAGAATTATAATCCTCTATCCGACTCCTTCGTTATCGGATATGCGGATAACGAATATGTCGGAGACCTGGTTTACGAGCTTTCATCAATAGAAGGAGTAAGGCGGGTAAACAACAGAGCCGAGATATCGGTAAAGGTAGAAAACATAAGAAGAGGTATAATTTTTGTCTTCGCGGGATTCTTCGGGCTCCTGCTCGTTACCAGCTTGTTCGTTATTATAAATACGATAAAGCTTGCTCTTCACTTCAGACGCTATGATATAACGGTAATGAAATACGTCGGAGCTACAAACGTTTTCGTTTTGTCGCCGTTTATTCTCGAGGGTGCGATAATAGGATTTTTCGCCTCTCTTATCGCCACCGGTGTTCAGCTTGCGCTGTATTCACATATAATAGACGCAACCAAGGATGCCTTCAATTCTATGATCTATCTTGTTTCAGTCGGAGATTGCGGATGGTTCGTATGGCTCTCATTCCTTGCTGTGGGCGTTCTTTGCGGACTTTGCGGAAGTGTTATCTCGCTCAGAAAAAATTTGAATTCTTAAATCATCCTCGTATGAAAGGGTATATATGAAAAAAACAGTTATAAAAACGTTGATAGTTGTCTTTGCGCTTGTTGCAATGATCTCCTGCTTTTTGCTTGCGGGAAACTCAGCAGGCTATGACGACTATAACGAAAGCATAAAAAAGCGCGACGAGCTTATTGCACAGAACGAAAAGCTCGAGGGCGAGCTTGATCGTATAAACAAAGAGATCGGAGATATGCACAGTGAGCTTATAGGAAACATACAGGCAAGCGGAGATCTTACGCTCAAGGAACAGAGCTATACTGCCTTGCTCAACGCCTGTCTCCAGCAGTTATCTTCCGAAAGGGAACTGCTCGCTGTTACGGAAGAGCTCATATCTTCTATCGATACCGAGATAATCACACTTGAGGACAGAAAGGTATATCTTGAGGATAGCCTTGTCAAGACGGTCAGAAATCTTCAGGAGAACGACGGTCTCGGATATATCGAATTTCTTCTCGGAAGTACTGATATAATCGATTTTCTTAACAGATATGAGTACGTTACCTCTATTCTCGATTATCACGATACGTTGCTTCGCGACGTTGAGAAGACAAACGCCGAGCTTACCGCAAAAAAAGCCGAATGTCTTGAACTCAAGAGCAAACAGGAGGAAACACTCGCACTCCTTGAAAGCAGACGTATCAAATACGATGAGATCATATCCGAATGTATGAATGAGCTTTCCGCTCTCAGCAGCGACTCGCTTTTGCTCGAGGAGCTTATTAAGCTCAAGGAAAACGATATGACTCAGGTTGAAAATGAGATCAAGGACGTTCTCGCAAGCCTTGACAACGTAAATCAGGACATAAACGATTTCGGATACAACAACTGGTTCTGGCCGGGCGACGATAAATACATTACTTCCTATTACGGAGGCAGAGAGGTTGAAGGCTCCAAAAACTATCACAAGGGTATAGATATCAACCTTCGCTACGAGAACGTATATGCCGCGCGTGCGGGAACGGTCATTACCGCAAAATATTCAAATTCGTACGGATATTATATCGTTATCGACCACGGAAACAACATTCAGACCTTGTACGCTCATTTGAGTAAGCTTGACGTGAAGGTCGGTCAGAAGGTGAGCGCAAGAGAGCTTATAGGCGTTTCCGGAAATACCGGATGGTCTACAGGTCCTCACCTGCATTTTGAGATCCGTGTAAACGGCTCGAACGTAAATCCTCTTAAAGCAAAATCGGTTGGAATCACGGGGATGTCGAGTTATCTCAATCTGCCCGATTGATACATAAAAATACGGAAGGAATCCCAAGATCCAAATGAATACAAATAACGAACAAAACCAAATAAACAGCACCGAAGAGATATCGGATGCTCAGGAAATCAAGGAAGAAGCCGAGTCCTCTGAAAACCGATCTGAGAAGAGCGAGTATTTCTTTTCGGACGATCATGCGAAAAATGAAAGCGACCCCCATCTTGGCGGTAATAATTTCGGATCTGTAAAAAAGGTTTCGATATCCACCCTTATAATTTCGCTTGTTTTCACGGTAATAATAACCTTTATGGTGACCTGTCTTTTCGTTTCAAATTACAAGGACAAGGTCTTCTCGGAATCCGTAGACGAGATAAATCAAAAGCTCGATCTTATAAATTCCTCTGTTCTCGGAGTTCAGATAACCGATGCCGAGCGTCTGAAGCTTTACGAATATCTGCTTGAGCTCGACACCATGTTTGATGCGTATGAATTTGACGAGTACGAATACAGCGTAATAACAGACTATATTCTTTCTGCATATGCGTCGGCGGTCGGCGATCCGTATGCCGAGTACTATAATGAGGAAGCTTATCTGCAGATGCTGGCTTCACTTAAAGGAGAAAATCAGGGAATAGGCGTGAGTATAACTTATGACGCGGACGCAGATGCAATATACGTTATAAACGTTATGCCTAACTCACCCGCAAGCAACGGAGGGGTGCTTCCCGGTGACCTTATAGTTGCCGTCGGTATCGGAGACAAGGCTGAGTACGTGTCGGATATCGGATACTCCGAAGCTATTACAAGACTTCAGGGAGTGAAGGGAACAAAGGCTGAATTCATAGTTTCGAGAAACGGAAAAGAGACAGAATTCTCCATAATGAGATCCGAGTATGAAAATCAAAGCGTTACCCATCATATTTACGAGCTTGACAATACTGTCGGCGTTATCAGGATAACAGGCTTTGACGGACTTACACCGGGTCAGTTTGAAGAAGCGATGAACGATCTTTACGGTAAAGGAATACGCAAGGTAGTATTTGACGTCAGAAACAATCCCGGCGGCAGCCTTGATTCTATCGTAAAAATACTCGACAGCATTCTTCCCGAGGGCCCTATAATAAGAATAGTAAATAAAGACGGTACCGTGGTTCAGCAGATAGACTCTGATAAGAATGCAAAATATACAGACGTGAAGTTTGCCGTTCTCGCAAACGAGAACACCGCCAGCGCGGCAGAGCTGTTCACTTCTGCGCTTATGGACTATAACAGAGCAGTTACCGTCGGTGTCAAGACCTTTGGAAAGGGAAGTATGCAGTCTACTCTTAATCTTACCGGAGACCGCGGAATAAAAATGACGGTGTATCATTATCTCCCGCCTTACTCTGAGGGCTATGACGGAATCGGAATAACCCCCGACGTTACGGTAGAGCTTGCGGATGAGATCGCAGACAAAAATATATATCTTATCGGTGATAAGGATGATAATCAGCTCAAAGCGGCTGTTGATTCTATAAAGTAATAATTTTTAATATTTATTTATCGGAGGAAAGATAAAATGGCAAACAGCAAAGTTATGACGTATACTCAGGATGGTTACAACAAGCTTGTGGAAGAGCTTGAATATCTCAAGGGTACAAGAAGAAACGAGGTCAAGGAGGCAATAGCTCTCGCACGTTCTTTCGGTGACCTTTCCGAGAACGCCGAGTATGACGAGGCCAGAAACGAACAGGCAAAGGTAGAGGCAAGAATAGTAGAGCTTGAGGCTCTCATCGAAAACGCAGAGGTCGTTGACGAGGCTCATATAGATACAAGCGTTGTAAGTGTCGGCTCAACCGTAGTAGTACAGAATCTTGCTACAGGCAAGCAGACAGAGTACTGTATCGTCGGTTCCAACGAGGTTGATCCTCTTAAGGGAAAGATAAGCGACGTTTGCCCGATAGGACTTGCTCTTTCGGGAAAGCGCAGCGGAGATACTGTTTCTGTTACAACACCCAGAGGAGTTATCGAGCTTAAGATAAAGTCGGTTGCAAGAGCTTCGGTATAAGAGGTGCTCCATGAGTGAAGAAAAGGTCGATAATTTTGAAAGGCAAGCCAAAAACGCTTCTGCGGATATAGTTATTGACAATAAATTTTTCAGATGGGCAGAGAACTTCTGGTTTTATCATAAATGGCATCTGCTTATCGCTGTTGCGGTTATATTCGTTCTGGTCACGGTTATATTTCAGATGACTGAGAGAGACAGTGACGATATAGTTATTCTCACAGCAGGACCATATAAGCCCTCGGTATCTCAGAGCCATTCCATATCTGACGCGTTTGAGACGGTACTTCCGTATGATCTCAACGGAGACGGCGAAAAAAACGTCTCTGCCGCTCATATAGAGGTGTACTCGAAGGATCAGCTTATAGAATTCAAGAATGAGTACAAGGCGGAAAACGGCGAGTCTCCGCTCATAAATTCATCGCTTAACGCTGAAAATCTCAAGGGATTTCATAATCTGATAATGGCGGGTGAATATTCGGTATGTATCATTGACATGTGGCTTTACGAAGACGTTAAGGATGCGGGCGGTTTCAGACCTCTTGCAGAGATATTCCCGGACGGTATTCCCACAGGAGCAATAGACGAATATGCGGTGAGATTTTCCGAAACCGAGTTTGCGAAAAGCTTTGATTGCTTTAAGGATCTTCCTGAAAGCACTGTCATATGCCTCCGTACTCAAGGTGTGATGAATTCTATATTCAACAAAAGCTCAGCCGATGAAAAATATTCACAGGCTATAGAGACCTTCAAGGCAATACTTAATTACAAAAGCATCGAAGAATAAA
Organism: Oscillospiraceae bacterium; assembly: GCA_015064885.1. Lineage (GTDB taxonomy): Bacteria > Bacillota > Clostridia > Oscillospirales > CAG-272 > SIG640. Next base: position 14,139 of record SVRJ01000011.1, on the reverse strand, counting down.
TTTTAAGTGAAGGCAACGCTATATTGTCTTCACTTAATTTTTGGAGACCATAATGAAGAAAAATCTACTTTCTACAATTATACTTTTTATTACGGCAATAATATGGGGATATGCGTTTGTCGCTCAGGTCAAAGGGGCTGAATATCTTTCTTCCTTTACCTTTAATGCGATACGCTTTACTCTCGGTGCATGCTCTCTCATTCCCGTTATATTTATCTTTGAAAGAGATTTTAAGGACAAGGTGAGACTTCGCAAAACCGTCGTGTACGCACTTATGGCGGGCGCGATCTTGTTTACGGCGGCTACCCTTCAGCAGATAGGTGCGGATATTACGTCAAGCTCGGGAGTCAGCGGCTTTATTACCGGAATATATAATATTCTTACTCCGATAGCGTATCTTCTTATATTTAAGAAGAAGACTGCCGCTACAGTATGGGTAAGTTCTGTAATGTCAATAATCGGTCTTTTTATGCTTTGTATGACCGAGGAGGGATTTTCCTTCGGACTCGGAGAGCTGTCCCTGCTTGCGGGAACGGTGTTCTGGACGGCACACATTCTGCTTGTGGATAAGATAGTAGCCGACGTCTACACGCTTAAGTTCGCATGCTGTCAGTTTTATGCCTGCGCATTTTTGAGCGCGCTTTCCGCTTTTATATTCGAAAGAAGCGAGTTTGCCTTTGAGAACGTTGAAAGGGCATCTGTTGCTATACTCTATTGCGGTCTGCTTTCTGTCGGGGTTGCGTATACACTTCAGATAGTTGGTCAGAAATATGCGTCGAATCCTACTACCGTTGCCATAATCCTTTCGACTGAGAGTGTTTTCGGAGCGATCGGAGGCGCACAGTTCGGAACGGATAATATAAGCTTTATCGGTTATATCGGATGTGTGCTCATATTTGTTGCAATAATGCTCGCGCAGATACCGGGAGACATATTCGAAAGAAAGAAAAAATAATAAAAAAGAATAAAAAAATAACGTCAGACTCTGCCGGAGCCTGACGTTCTTTTTGTTTATTACATTGTTTTTGTTGATATAAAGTTGATTCCCGTTCCGCAAACGTTTTCCAGAACGACGTCTCCGACCTTTACGGGAGCCTTGATGCTTGCAGCATTAAGCTCCTTCATGGCTTCGAACATAAGTCCCTTCGGAATAGGACGCTCGGATTTTACAGGACATCTCTGGCAGTAGCTGCCTTCTATCTTTATCGTGGAGGTTATTGTTCTTCTCGAGTCTGTAACCTCGGAAAGCGCATAGGCCGCGCCTCTGGGGCAGAGGTTGCCGCTTACTGCATTTCCGTGCTTCTCATCTACTGTGAGTCGGCATCCGCGGGGGCATATAATACATACAAGATTTATCATATAAATTTACCCTACCTTTCCTTTTGATCAAAGACTTTCAACGCTTACGGTGATATCAGCCGAAAGTGCTTTAAGCTTTGCAGCGGGAAGAACGATCTTTTCCATTTCACCGGGAGCCATTCTTTCGCGTTTGTATTCACCGACTACAGTGTCGCCCGAGAGTACCTTTATTACGGAAGCGCCTCTTACTGCATTCGTTCTGAAGAACACCTCAACCACCTTGTCAAGATTAGATGTGCGTATTCTCTGAGGAACGGTGTAGTTTACTCCGGGGCCGTTATTTACCGTGATGCAGTCGTTTGAGTCAACGCGCTTACCAAGCGCATATTCTGCGGCCGCCTTGCCCGCCTTGGTGCTCTCTGCGGTAACAAAGTCAACAAGGTCGTGAACGTGCACTACGTTACCCGATGCGAATATTCCGTCAACCGAGGTCTGCATGTTTTCGTAAACGAAGGCTCCGTTCGTTCTTCTGTCAAGCTCGATTCCAGCACCCTTAGTAAGCTCGTTTTCGGGTATAAGACCTACCGAGAGGAGAAGAGTATCGCACTCGATCTCAAACTCGCTTCCGGGAATGGGCATTCTGTTCTCATCCACCTTGCTTACAACTACCTTTTCAACTCTCTGTCTTCCGACTATGTCGGTTATTGTGTGAGAGAGATAAAGCGGAATGTCAAAGTCGTCAAGGCACTGAACGATATTTCTTGTCAGACCGTTAGAGTAGGGACAAAGCTCGATACAAGCGAGGACCTTTGCTCCCTCGAGTGTCATTCTTCTTGCCATGATAAGACCGATGTCACCCGAGCCGAGAATAACTATTCTCTTACCGGGCATCCAACCCTCAATGTTTACGTATCTCTGAGCGGTGCCTGCGGTGAGAACGCCTGCAGGTCTGTCACCGGGAATGGCAATAGCTCCTCTCGTTCTTTCTCTGCAGCCCATACAAAGAACAACGCTCTTTGCATCGATTATCTGATATCCGTTTTCTGTGCTTATGCAGTGTACCTTTTTGATATCGCCTGCATTTTCTATCTTAAGAACCATTGTGTCGATAAGCACGTCTGCCTCTGTTTGCGAAAGCTTGTCAGCAAACTTGCCTGCGTATTCGGGACCGGTAAGCTCTTCCTTGAAGTAGTGAAGACCGAAGCCGTTGTGAATGCACTGATTGAGAATACCGCCAACCTCTCTGTCTCTTTCTACAACGAGAACGCTTGCGCCTGTTTCATATGCGGATATCGCCGCCGCAAGACCTGCGGGGCCGCCGCCTATGATAACTACGTCGTAATTATTTTTCATAGTGGATACCCTCCTTGGTTCTTCCGATAAGAATGTAGCTTCCGTCCTCATCCATGATTATATCGTCCATGCTGCAACCGAGCTCTCTTGCGAGTATCTCGTGCACCTTAGGTGAGCAGAAGCCTCCCTGACAACGGCCCATGCCCGCATTGCATCTGCGCTTGATAGCATCGATAGAGCGGGGAACTATAGGACGGTGGATAGCGTCTACTATTTCGCCTTCCGTAACCGTTTCGCAACGGCAGATTATGTGACCGTAGAGAGGATTCTTTTTAATTACCTCTATCTTTTCTTCATCGGAAAGATGTCTGAAGGCTATGCACTCTCTCTTTGTTTCATAGGAGTCCTTTTTATTCATAGCAAGTCCGCACGAGGCGAGGATCTCTGCCGCCTCAATAGCTATTGCGGGGGCCGCGGAGAGACCCGGAGACTTTATACCTGCGAGATTTACGAAATTCTTGCAGTAGGGTGACTCCTCAATTATAAAGTCGTCTATCTGAGTGTTGGGACGAACGCCGGCATACTCGTGAATGACCTCTCTGAAATTTATTCCGGGAACAGACTTCATTCCGCGGGCCTTGAGCAGATGGATGGTATCCTTATCCGTAGCGACCGCGTCACCGTCGTTTACTCTGTATGCGTCGGGGCCTACTATGAGATTACCGTGAACGGTGGGAGAGACGAGAACGCCCTTTCCTCTTTCATCGGGGCATTGGAAAATTACAGAATTGACTCGCTTGCCCTCGCTCTTGTCAAGGACGTAATACTGACCGCATACGTTGTCCTGAATGAATCCCGTGCCGCCTACCATCTCGTGAATGTTTTCCGAGAATGCACCTGCGGCGTTAACTATGTACTTTGATCTGAAGGTTCCTCCCGTGGTAGTTACCTCAAAAGTGGAATCCTCGCATTTTTCAATAGCCTTTACCTCGCAGCTGAGATGGAGCTTGACACCGTTGACTACCGCTACCTCTGCCAGCGCAAGAGCGTATCCCCAAGGGTTAACTATAGCAGCGGGAGCGTAAAGAGCGCCGAGAACGTTCGGTGCAACCTCGGGCTCAAGAGTAAGAGTTTCTTCCTTGGTGAGTATCTTCATACCCTCAACACCGTTGTCAAGACCTCTTTTATAGAGTACGTTTATATGTTTAAGATCTCTTTCGTTGAAGGCGAGAACCAAAGAGGGAAGCTCTCTGTATTCTACCGACATATCCTTGCAGATCTGTTTTGCGAGTTTTACTCCTTTAACGTTAAGGGGAGCCATCTTTGTGGTGGGCTTGGGGTCAAATCCTGCATGGAGGATAGCACTGTTCGCTTTTGTCGCACCGTTGGCTACGTCATTGTATCTTTCAAGAACGCCTACCTTGAGATCGTATTTTGAAAGCTCAAAAGCGGTTGCCGCACCCACTATGCCGCATCCTATGATAAGCACGTCATACATAATCGTTGTTTCCTTTCGCTAAATATAATTTTATCTTCATAATATTTTATCATTTTTTTAGCAAAAAGTCAAGGCGATTTGTGAAAAAAGATAATGTTTTCTTTGTTATATTTTTATCAAATCTTTGAGATTGCCTTCAAACAATATATATATGACCTAAGCTGATCACAAGAACGGAGCGGAATTGTCTTTGAGCGTATGTTGAGGTGTATAAATTGCGCGTGTCCGACAATATAATTATCAGTATAAATATCTTATTACGGGGAACTTGCTATGAAAAAAGAATCTCTCTCCGCCCTTGCGGACATATGTATAATAGCGGCTGTTATAGCCGTGGGCGTAAAGCTTTTGCTGGGAAGTGTGCTCTCGGTGCTCATTCCTTTTGCTTCGGCGTATATAGTAGCGCGTGCGGTGTATCGGCCGGCATCCTTCCTGTCGGAAAGGTCAAAGATCCCTATAGGTATAGTTTCCGCCGTAATGGTCGCGTTGCTTATAGCTCTTATATGTGGAGCTGTATGGCTTGGGCTTTTGAAGCTGATGAACGAGGCCGCAGAGCTTCTCGACAGATTTGCAGACGGTGGGAACGGAATAGCCGGGGCGATAAGCTCTGTTCTGTCAAAAACAGAAAGCATAACATCGCTTATACCATCACTCAGCGAGCTCGGAGAAAACAAGGAGCTTTCGAGGATATGCGAGGGTATAGACGAATTCGTTCATTCCTCGGTGAACGATTTCTTAAAAAAGATAAGTACGGATATAGGGGATTTCATAGCGTCAGTAATAAAGTCTTTGCCCGAAATATTTTTGCATATTTTCGTTACCGTTATAGCATCCGTTTATATATGCTCGAGGATGGAAGGCGTAAACGCCTTTCTTATCGGGCTTATTCCCAAGGCTTACAGAAAACGTGTACTCGATTTCAAGGCGAGAGCATACGCCGCGCTAAAAGCTTATTTCAAAGGCTATTCGCTCATATATCTTATAACCTTCTCTGAGCTGTGGCTCGGATTTACCCTTATGCATAAGAGAAACGGATTTATACTCGCTTTACTTATTGCTACCGTAGACATTTTGCCCGTTTTCGGAGTGGGGATAGTTCTCGTTCCCTGGGCTCTTGCAGAGCTTACTGCCGGGAATATGGGGGTTTTTGTAAGTTTGATCTCACTATACGCGGTAATTACTCTTGTTCGTCAGCTTGCGGAACCGAGGATAATAGGAAGGAGCATCGGTCTTGACCCGCTCATCACTCTTATTGCTATCTTTACGGGGTATAAGCTTTTCGGAGTGTTAGGTATGATACTGCTTCCGATTGCGGCGGTTGCGCTTATAGGCGGAAATAAGATTAATTCGGATGAAAAATGCGATTAAGACTTGACAATATATTATAAAAGTGATATAATTATTTCAACCGATCAGGAAGGAGAAGATCTGAGGATCTGATTAAGCTATGAAACAAGGAAAATTTATATTCAACGAAAAAGAAACGTGTAAAAAATACGAAAAAGCGTGGTCACACGATAATAACAACAGCTTTCTGAATCAGCAGGCTCCCGAGGGCGGAATTGCCCTTTTTACAAAGACATTTGAACTTGATGTATACGATAAGGTAACTCTTAATGCTACGGCACTCGGTATCTTCGAGATATATATAAACGGTAACAGAGTAGGTGACGTCCGCCAAAACGAAACGGTATATGATGAGCTCAAGCCGGGATGGACAGACTACAGATTCCGTGTGTTTGAATTTGTTTATGACGTTACTCCGTACGTTAAAAAGGGAGAAAACAGAATAGTTGCATGCGTTTCAAAGGGCTGGTGGTCAGGAAGAATATCCTTCGGTGCTTACGGCTACAGACAGACCGCAGTGTGCGCAGAGGTCGTTTCCGGAAAAGCAGGAGAGGAAAAAGTGGTGTGCGCTACCGACGAGAGCTGGCTTACGACTCTCGGAGGTCCTATTCTTGCCGCTGACATCTATGATGGTGAATATTACGACGCGCGTATCACTCCCGCATACGCTTGTGCTGATGGCTTCGACTGGGAAGGTGTAAAACTCTGCTCGGGCTTTGAACTTCCCAAGATAGTTGAGCAGATGGGACCTCCTATAAGAGAGAGAAAGAATCTCTTCCTTTCACCTATCAGCGCGACAGTCTACGAAGGTACGGTTGATAACGGAAGCGACTTTGGAAAGATCAACGTTAAGAGAGTCAGAGTCGGTAAGGGCTGTGAAAAGGAATACTTGAAGAGCGGAGAAGTCATGATACTTGATTTCGGTCAGAATCAGGTCGGCCGCCCCGAAATAGTTATAAAGGCAAAAGAAGGTACCCGTGTTAAGGGACATTTCTCCGAGCTTCTCAATGACAGCGGAAGACTCGACAGAGGAAACGACGGACCCGAGGGAGCGCTTTACGTTGCGAACTATCGCTCCGCAAGAGCAAAGCTCAACTATATAGCAAACGGAAGCGGAGAAGAGACCTATAAGCCTCTTTATACCTTCTACGGCTACAGATACTTTATGCTTGAAGCGGAGGGAGACGTAGAGATACTTTCCGTAAAGGCGTGTGTAGTAGGCTCTGATATCCGTGAGACGGGCAGCATAACTACCTCTAACGCTGAGGTCAATAAGCTCATATCCAATATTCTCTGGGGTCAGAGAAGCAACTATCTGTCTGTTCCCACAGACTGCCCTCAGAGAGACGAGCGTCTCGGATGGACGGGAGATACGCAGATATTCTGCCAGGCGGGTGCATATAACGGCGAAATTCTCGAATTTATGCGCAAGTGGATGACAGATATGCGTGATTCGCAGAAGATATGCGACGGCTTCTGTGACGTTATACCGAAGGTCTTCGGAAACAAGATGAAGATAGGCGGACAGGCATTTGACCCCGATAAGGACGCAGCGGGCGCAGCATGGGGAGACGCCGCTATAATAGTTCCGTACAAGATGTGGCTTATGTACGGCGATAAGAGCATCATAGAGGAGAACTACGACAGCCTCGAGATATATATGAATATGCTCTCAAAGTACGGTATGAGAGGTCCTGTTGCAAGATACGGCGACTGGCTCAACTATGACGTAACTCCCAAGGAATATATCAGTATCTGCTACTATTACTATGACGCGGCACTTATGAAGAAGTTCTCGTCACTCCTCGGAAAGAAGGACAGACGCGATCACTACAGCGATCTCATGCAGCAGATAAAAGAAGCATATATCGAAAAGTATATGGAGAACGGAGAATTTGTCGTTCAGACACAGACCGGCTATCTCCTCCCGATATACTTCGGTATGCTCGACGGCGACCTTAAGAAGAAGGCAGTAAAAGAACTCTGCGGAAAGATAATCGATAACGACTATACTCTCTCTACCGGATTTGTTGGAACGGGTTGTCTCTGTCAGACCCTCAGCGAGTGCGGACTTGACGATCTCGCATATTCGCTTCTCCTCCAGACTAAAGACCCCTCATGGCTCTACAGCGTACGTCAGGGTGCAACTACCGTTTGGGAGAGATGGAACTCTTACACCAAGGAGACCGGCTTTGGCAACGTAGGAATGAACTCGTTCAACCACTATGCTTACGGTGTTGTTCTTGAATGGATGTACTCCTATATGGCAGGTATAGCTCCGAATACACTTAAGGGCGGATTCAAGAAGTTTGTTCTCCGTCCTACACCCGATACAAGAAAGCGTCTCCCCAAGGGTCAGCAGCCGATCACCTCATGTAAGGCGTCCTATAATTCCAACCGCGGAATGATAGAAAGCGCATGGGAAATAGTTGAAGGCAAATTTGAATACAAATTCACGATTCCCGAAGGAACGTCGGCAAAGGTATGCATACCCGTAAAGAGCAAGCCCGCTACGTTGAATATCAACGGAGTTGACATTGACGTATCTGCCCTCGGTGCGGTCGTAACAAAGGGAAGACTCGTATTCGAGCTTTCGGAAGGAACCTATACGGTAAAATAAAAATGCGCTTTGCTGCACGGAGGTCTGTTGATTTGAAAAAAATTATTTCTGCTATTCTTGCAGTGCTTATAATTCTTGCCGTGCTTGCAGGATGTGCGGATAAAAACAAAATAACTCTTTACGCATACGTAGGCGGAAGAGCTACCTCGCTTGATCCGACATTGTGTACGACCAAAGCCGAGCAAACCTATATAGCAAATCTCTATTCCGGATTGTATTCTTATACGTACGGAGAAGACGGCCTTCCCGTCCTTGTTCCCGAGGACGCGGAAGACCTGCCGGACGTCAGAGTGCTTGAGGGGGGGCTTTATGAGCTTACCTTCAGGCTGAAGGAAGGGCTTCTATGGAGCAACGGTGAGCCCGTAACTCCCGAGGATTATGTGTATTCGTGGAACCGAGCGGCAAAAAATCTCGTATACACGGATAAAAGCTATTTGTTTTCGCTTATAGACGGTTATGAAAGCTTTGTCGAATATGAAGAGGATGCAAAGCTCAATATGTCGTACGATAACGGTAAGAGGAGCTTTTGTGTGGTGGTAAAAGAGGACAGCGAGAGATTCCTCGGATATACGACAGAAACACCGATGTTCCCTGTAAGCCGAATAGCTCTCAGAGACAGTGATGATTGGGACGTCTTTGCAGAGGATTTTGCCTCTAACGGCAGATACACCCTCGGATCTCTCGACAAGGATAGCCTTACGGTAGTAAAAAACGAAAGATACCGCGATGCCGAAAACACCTCTGCTGACAGTATCAAATTCTTTTTTGACATAGACGAGGCAGAAAAGGCGTATGATAAAGGTAAGCTCACTTTTGCAAAGCTTGACACAGATACCTCGCTTATGCTTAATAAGACCTCGCAAACAGTGTGCGCTTCAGGTTATATATCCTTTAACGGTGAAGACAGTGCACTCGGAGCCTATACCGATGAGGAAAAGGCTAAGATACGCAGAGCTATATCTGTATACGTTGCTATCTCCGGAGCGTTTTCTGACGGAAGTGAAAGCGAGCCCGCTCTCGTTCCGTGCTTGAAGAAGGGAGATCACCTCTCAAATATGACAGAGGAATACGCAGACTCTCTCCTTGCGGACGTTGCCGCCACGTCGGGAAGATTTACAAGCCAGGACGGACGGGTGTACGAATTTCCTATACTCACCGCTATAAACGCGGACAGAGAAAAGGAGCAGAAAAGATGGAGCCGTATTTCGTCATACTTGTCCGAGCAGGGAATAAGCCTTCAAACAGTTAATTGCACGTGGGAAGAATTCCTTTTAGCAAGAACCAACGGCGAATACTCTATGCTCTTTAACAGCTGGACGTACAATTCGCTTTCAGCCGGTGAGCTTCTCTCTCTGTTCAGATCCGATTCAATATATAACGACACTATGTCAGAGGTCGTTAAGGGCGGTATATATGACAGCGCGGTACTGGTTCGGATATCCGATACCGATAAGGCAAACGAAAAATATGCTGATGCCCTCGCATTGCTTGAGGAGAGCGCGCTTGTTTTTCCGGTAATAAACGCATACGTTGATTTTTATTCGAGTGATGCCGATAAGTACTGTCTCTCGGAAGACGGTATCGTAAGATTTAAATAATAAAAATGCGGTCGGATGCAGCAAAAGCGTTAAGCTTGCGACAGACAGCGACAATAAAATACCCCCGACGGCATTTAAAGTCTGTCGGGGGGTATTATTTTGTAAGAAGCAGTATTTCTTACATTCCGAGCTCTTCTCCTATGATGATGACCTTTATTCTTCCCGCGGGTCTGCACATCCTCGTTTCAACTATATGCGAGCATATGCACGTAGGAGATTTGCAGTCATGACAGAGACCGTCACGTTTGCACGGATTCTCAAAATCGAATCTCTGTGAATTTGTAGGAGCGGCAACATTTCTTGCCCGGTGGTGAGCTGATTCTTTATCCGCCGTTATCTTATTTACTCCTGCAAGAACTATGACGCTTTTAGGTCCGTATATGAGCGCGGCAATTCTGTTTCCGGTTCCGTCTATATTGAAGAGTATGCCGTCAGAGCTTATTGCATTCGAGCTCATGATAAACGTATCTGAAAGAAGCCCCTGCCTCATTATTTCGAGAGACTCTTCGCGCGTCTCTGCCTTGTTTCTGTCGATAACGGGATTTCCTCTTTCATAAAGCTTTTCGACTATACCGAGCTCGTCCATAGTCAGTGAGCCGCCAAAGGATACCGTATCGTTTTTATCAATAAGACTCAAGGCAAGCTCAAGAGCCTCGCTTTTGTTTTCCGTATAGTATGCGTCAAAATTTCTTTCCTTCAGACTTTTAACCGTTTTTTCTGCCAGCAGTCTGTTTCTGTCTGCTTTTGCCGTGAAGATAGACATTCATTATCCCTCGCTTTCATTGGTTTGAAATTATTATATCATTTTTTTTGAAATTTGTCAAGAAAATTTTCAAAAACCTATTGACAAACCGATTTGATTATGGTATAATATTATAGAGGAATGAGAATCATTCTCATTCTCATTTTAACAAGACGAAAGGAGGCTTCTGATGACAACACAGGAAATACTGCTTGATATAATCGCACACAGTGAAGAGCACCTGACCGCTGACAGGATATACTTTATCGCAAAGCAAAGCTATCCTACGATATCGGTCGCTACCATTTACAGAAACCTCACCGCCATGACCGAGAAAGGGATGATAGGTCACGTATCTATTCCGTCCGGATCGGCAAGATTTGACAAAAGAGCGACATCTCATCCTCACGGGCATTGTCCACTGTGCGGAGAGGTGTACGACATTCCGTCCGAGAGTATAGACGGAGCGATAGAGAAGACGCTCGGAAATCAGATAAATTCTTATCAACTGACAGTTAGCTTTCCTTGCGAGAAATGCAGGATGGCTGAGAATAATAAATAATTATAATTTTTAAGGAGTAAATAACATGGAACTTAAGGGCACAAAAACAGAAGCTAATCTCCAGGCAGCATTTGCAGGAGAATCTCAGGCAAGAAACAAATACTCTTACTTTGCATCCAAGGCAAAGAAGGAGGGCTATGAGCAGATAGCTGCTATATTCGAAGAAACCGCAAACAATGAAAAAGAGCACGCTAAGATGTGGTTTAAGCTCCTTCACGGCGGAGAAGTTCCCACAACGGCAGAAAACCTTCTCGCAGCAGCCGAGGGTGAAAACTACGAGTGGACAGATATGTATGATACGTTCGCAAAGGAAGCTGAAGAAGAAGGCTTCAAGCAGATCGCATACCTTTTCAAGGCAGTAGCGGCAATTGAGAAGACACACGAGGAAAGATACCGCAAGCTCCTCGCTAACGTTGAAGGCGAGCTCGTATTCTCCAGAGACGGAGATATGGTTTGGGTATGCAGAAACTGCGGACACATCATGGTTGGTAAGAAGGCTCCTGAGCTTTGCCCCGTATGCCGTCATCCCAAGGCTTACTTCGAGATCAAGGCTGACAACTATTGATTCTTTTCATCGTAACATATATACATAAAGGCGCAGATAATATCTGCGCCTTTTCTATTTCGGTAGTTTTGTTTTATCAAATCGATATAGTAAGTGTTTCCCACGTGCTTTTATCATCGGCGATCTGAGACGTGCCCTTTCCGCTGTAAAAACGCAAGGTGATATACGTTTTGCCCCAATCGATCTCATAATTTCCGTGCTCAAACGGAGAGAGCCATCCTTCCGACGACGGTGAGCCGACTTTTTTGAACATCAGCCTCGTTCCCGCTCTGTAGTGAACACTTGCTCCTCCGCGGCCGTTTGCTTTCCATTCTTGAATTTTCAGGGTGTGGAGAAGATTCGGGGAGGTTATGGTAAGAGGGTGCGAATAAAAAGTTGCGTTTTTCTTTTGCAGCACCGCGTCTGCTCCTCTCTTTTCAAGATACGAAAAATAAGCTATATGTACAGGCAGACTTGAAATCCAGGAAATGATAAACGCAGCAACAGAAAATACTCCGAGAGTTACTAATGAAATTACGAGATTTACAAGAGCAAAATAGAAGCAGTATATTTTTTCTTGCTTTTTTTGTGCCGCTCTTATGCCGAAAATAGCTGAGGCGACAGGGAGAATGACAAACAGCAATACGGTGTGTCCGATAAGTACCGCGCCGATACCACCCCAGTCTCCGCCGTATGACGCGGCAATGGGTGTCATTACTGCAAAATAGGCAGAGTATAGTGCGATAGGGATAAGCCAAAGCTCTGTCATATCAGTTTCCTCCTTTTTTAAAAAAATGCGTTGCTCCTTCTGTAAAACAATTATAGCACGGGTAAGACGTTTTGTCAATACCCGTGCTAAAAGTTTGTAAGGGTTGTTTAAAATTCTTAAAATTGATTTGTTGAATATAACTAAAGAAAGGATTTATTTTTCAGCCACCATACGTGTGCTTCTCATCGTAACGATAACGTAGATGAGTGTAAGCGCCTCACACACAAGCATAGCGTACCAGAGAAGGGAAGGGGATATTAGCGGAAGAAGGATCAGAAGCGCAGAGCTCAGTACAAGTCCTCGTGCAAGTGAGATTATAAAGGATACGCCCGGCTTCAGTACCGCCTGAAAATAGTAGGTGGCGAATATATTGAAGGGGAGAAGAAGGAAGGAGAGCGAATATGCACGCAGAATAGAAGGCGCTACCTTCAGAACCCCATCTGTGGGAGTCATAAAAAGATATGTAAATCCGTTTGGAATGATAAATACTATTGCAGTCCAGAAAAGAGCGAATGCCGCTGAGGAGATGAGCGCATATCTCAGTATCTCGGATATTCTCTTTGGCTTTGACGCACCGTAGTTGATAGAGATTATCGGCTGGGATGCCTGCCCCACACTGTAAGCGCAACACTGTACAAAGGTGCTTATATTTACGATCACGGCATATACCGCAAGAGCGTCTCCGTTCAGATAGCGCACTATCTGATGATTGAAGATTATATTCAGTATTCCCATGGCGATGTCGGTAAATGCCGATGGAGCGCCCGTGACGATGACGGAAAGCGTGTTCTTCAGAGGCTTGCTTATTTTTTCGAGCTTCAGGGTGTTCTTCTTTTTGAAGAAGTGGGTGCACATTATAGCATCTGTTACAAGCATTCCCGTAACAGACGCTGTTCCCGCACCGAGAATTCCCATGTCAAGCGCAAATACGAACAGCCAATCGCCGAAAACGTTGAATATTCCTCCTCCGAGCACCGCTGCCGTTGCAAGCCCGGGGTCGTTGTCGTTTCGGAGAAATGCGGAGAGAAACTGGCTGAATATAAGAAGCGGAACGGCAAATTTAAATGGCTTTACGTACATGAGTGCGAGCTCGAGATTTTCCTCTGTTGCACCGAAAAGATACATAAGCTCGGTATCAAACAGTATAAGTCCTATCCATGCTATAAGAGAAAATACCGCAGTAATGAGAAGGGAAAGTGTAAACACGCTGTTTCCGCTTTTTCCTTTACCTTTTTCGGTACTGTAAAGAACCGCTCCTCCGAGACCGGAGAGCATTCCCAGACTGTAGAGTATATTCCACATAGGAGAGGCGACCACCATTGCGGCGGTTCCGACCGGACCGTGATAGTGCCCTACCATTGCAAGATCGACAAGGCTGTATATGCTTGCGATGAATGCGCTGCCGAACGCTGCTGCAAAGTATTTCAGATATATGCTTTTTATTTTTCCGTTAAGTAAGTCCATATTGTTCTCCGTTTGCTTTATAGACGAGATGTAATTTTATCCGTGAAGGTTCCGGTGTATCCGTGTGCGTGCAGCCATCCCGCAGCTTCGATCACCATTTTTGAAAACTCGGGAATATAGTTTTTGTATTCGGGATAAAAATACTGCTCGTGTATCATTATCTCGATAAAGCCCGAGCGATGGGGATCACGGTATATCTCTGTGAGCTTTTGTTCAAGCTCTCTGTATTTTATAACGTTAAGAACGAGGTCTATTCTTGCGTGCAGAATGTCCGTGTCGTGATTTTTCCAGAGATCGCGTGCTCCGATATGTCGTATAAGCTCATTTGGATAGTAGTATGCGACTCTCGGTGTTCCGCTGTCGCTTATTTCGAAATAACCGGCAAGCGTATTGTATCCGAGCG
>SVRJ01000063.1 GCA_015064885.1 Oscillospiraceae bacterium | reverse complement strand
TTCCGCGATGAAATCCTGCTTCGCAGGGAGAAGGAAGACGGATTTGATTTCATCCAAGGCGGTAGCCTTGGATTTCATCTGAACGAAGTGAAGATTTCATCGTGTCTTGACACGATTTCATTAAAAAAGCAGAAAAAGAGAGAGCTTCACGGAATTTTGTAACCGCGTCACTCTCTCTTCTGTTTTCATCTTCAGTCAAAAAGTCTGCAGAGCGCTCGAATAAACGAGCAGAATGCGCAAAGCGCCGCAAAAATGCAAGCGAGATCGAAAAGCTTTAGATCCGAGTCGAGCTTTTTGCTTGACGACATGATCGGATCTCCCGTGCTCTCGTCTGCGTAAAGGTCGAGAGAACAGTCTGATTTTACTCTCACGAACGGTCTTCTTATAACGCGCATAAGTCTCTTTATCTTGAGCATCGCACTGACGCATGCCTTGTCTTTGAATTCCTGTATATTCATATTGGGACCCCTTTTGTTTTTGATTAGTTTTTCCGTAAAGAGCAGAATTTATTCCTTATCCTTTTTTATGAGCTTTTCACGCGTGCCGTCAGGTCTCTGAATGTAAGTGTTTTCGAGTATACCGCGCAGGTTCGCTCTGTAAGCCTCGATATATTCCTTGTGAAGCTGCTTTCTTTCCGCGGCTTCCTCCTCTGTGAGCCCTACCGTCTTCATTTTTGCGGCAAGCTCGTTTATTCTGTCAAGCTTTTTCTGATCCATATCTGTCCGTTTTCTTTCGTTTTTATATATACTCAATCTATTATATCACAAAACTCCCGTTTTGTCAACAGCAAAATTTAAATAAGGTATTGAAATTGTTCCTTAAATGTAGTATAATATATATATAATATTATGCGCATTTTTTTGCGCTTTATCCGATGGAGTGATCATATGAGACTCGGAACGTTTACGACCATGTATGCAAGGCGCAGAGGCGAGGAGCGGGAGCTCGCTTATACAGAGCAGATGAAGCACTGCCTAAAGGCAGGGTTTAACGTGCAGGCTCTGTGCACGTATTATTCCACAAGGCCCGAAAGGCATGCAGATATTGCCGCTGACGATTGGGAAAGGCGTATCGATCTTCTTGCCTGTGATGCAAAGGCGCTTGGTGTTGATTTTTCACTGTCACACGCACCCGGTGGCGTTGAGCCGTTTATTAAGCAGCTGAGACCCGATGACGAGACACTCGAAAGATACAGCGAGCTTTTTTTGCGTGCGATAATTATGTCTTCAAAGCTGGGTATCAGATGGATGTCGGTTCACCCTTTCAGCGATAACATAAATTGCGAATACGATAACGACGTGCAGAGACGCTCAAATTATGAGTTTTACGCACCGCTTGTCGAGGCGGGAAGAAAATACGGTGTCGGTCTTGCTTTTGAGAATATGGCCCGCTTTGATAAATATTCTATGCTCAGGCGGCCTTACTGCATGAATGCGGACGAGCTGTGCGATCTTTGTGACAGCTTCGCTGACGAATACGTCGGCATCACGTGGGATTTCGGTCATGCGAGAATGATGATGAACGACCAGTGTGAGCCGTTACGAAAGATAGGAAAAAGACTGAAGGCGACTCACGTTCAAGACAACAAGGGAGATAGAGACGCGCATCTTATTCCTTTTATAGGAGGAAGCGTTCAGTGGGAAAGGATAATGCCTGTCCTTACCGAGATAGGATATGAGGGTGACTTTATACTGGAGGCACACAGATATTCTGAGGACATTCCCGAGGCGCTTTGGGAAAAAGCAGGCGCGCTTGCGCATGAGATAGGTCTCCACTGCCTTTCTCTCGCGGACAAAAAATAATGAATTCAATGAAACGGAAGTAACAAAATGAAAGAGATCATACTTTGTAAATACGGTGAGATAGTGCTCAAGGGCGCAAACAGATCATACTTTGAGGGGCTTCTCTCAAGAGAGATAAAATACAGACTCAGACCATACGGAAAGTTCAGCGTATACAGAATGCAGAGCACGGTGTACGCGGAGCCTGTTGACGAAGACGCGGACATTGACGGTGCTTTTGACGCGCTGAAAAAGGTATTCGGCATTTCCGCCCTTTGCCGATGTGCGGTTGCCGAAAAGAATATGGAATCTATTCTTTCTGTGATAAGGAGCTATATTCCAAACGAGATGGTAGGGATCAAGACGTTCAAGGTCGAGGCCAAGAGATCGGACAAGGCATTCCCGCTCAAGTCTCCCGAGATATCCGCGCTTGCGGGAGGAGAGATACTTTCGGTATGCCCTTACCTCAAGGTCAACGTAAAGGACCCCGACGTTGTAGTTAAGGTCGAGATAAGAGAGGGCGGCGCGTACATTCACGCAGGTCAGACAAAGGGTGCGTGCGGTATGCCGATAGGCTCTAACGGCAAGGGAATGCTTCTCCTTTCCGGAGGAATAGACTCTCCCGTCGCAGGCTATATGCTCGCAAAGAGGGGTGTAAAGATAGAAGCTGTTCACTTTGAGTCCTTCCCGTATACAAGCGAGAGGGCAAAGGAAAAGGTACTTGAGCTTGCGTCTATTATGACCGCTTATACCGGCAGCATGCGCGTTCACGTCGTTTCTCTTACCAAAATACAGGAGGAGATCGCAAGGAATTGTGAGGAGGATTATTTCACTCTCTTGCTTCGCAGATTCATGATGGAGTGTGCACAGAGGATAGCGGAGAAGAACGACTGCAAGGCACTTATCACAGGCGAGAGTGTGGGCCAGGTGGCGTCGCAGACTATCCAGGCTATAGGTGTTACCGACAGCATTGCAAGGATGCCCGTATTCAGACCGTGTATCGGAATGGACAAGGAAGAGATAGTCGAGATAGCGAGAAAGATAGACACCTTTGAAACGAGCATACTTCCTTTTGAGGATTGCTGCACAGTGTTTACTCCGAGGCATCCGAAGACAAAGCCCGAGCTTGAAAAGGTTCTTGTCGAGGAGAGAAAGCTTGATTTCAACGCACTTGTAGAGGATGCGCTTTCAAGTGAGGAGATAATTAACATCAGTTACGGTAGATAATATCAGAGGAAAGGATGTAAAATGTCAAGAATAAGTTATATAATTCGCTGTATTGCAGGCATGGATTATGCCAATCTTTTTCGAACGGTAGGAAGAGTTCACAAAAAAAGCGGAAAAGGAAGGATAGCTCTCGCTGTTGACATTGTAAGGTGCGGACTCAAATATGGAGCGGGGTATACCGATTATGAGCTCAATGCCTGGTATGATCTTAATGCGGAGCAAAGGAAAACTTATATTACGCGAGGCATAAACAACAGCATAATAGAAAAATGCAATGATCCTGCGTCGTATCATCTTTTTAATAACAAGGATGAATTTAATGAGATATTTGACGACTGTCTTGACAGGCGTTGGATCAAGATATCCGATCCGTCCCCCGAAGAGTTTAACAGGTTTGAAAAATTTCTTGACGGCCTTAAATATATTATAATCAAACCGCTTGATGAATGCTGCGGACGAGGTGTTGAAAAGCTTTGTGTGGATGATTTTTCGTCGGCGCAAGAGCTTTTTGATAGGATCTTGCATTCTCGCACAGGGGAGATCCTTATTGAAGAATGTATTGTACAGAATCCCGAAATGTCAAGGATATATCCGTGCTCTGTAAACACGCTCAGAATAGTTACTCTTCTCGACGATTGCGGTGATCCGCACATAATATATGCCGTTATGAGGATGGGAAACAACGGAAGCGTTGTGGACAATCTTAATGCCGGAGGAATTACTGCTCCTATAGACGTAGAAAAAGGGCTTATCTCTGGTGTGGGATTTGAAAAAAAATGAATTACTATGATACGCACCCGTATACGAACGTTAAAATAGAAGGATTTAAAATACCGCTTTGGGAGGAGGCAAAGGCACTTGTGCTCGAGTCATCAAAGAGAGTTCCGTCTATAAGGTACGTTGGTTGGGACGTTGCAATAACAGCGGATAAAGCAATTTTTGTTGAGGCAAATCAGCACCCCGGTCACGATCTTGTTCAAATGCCGATACACACACCGGATAAGGTCGGCGTGCTTCCCATATTCAGAAAGTATATCGATATTTAACGTAAAAACATTCCAAATATACATTTGGACAACAGTACAGCGGTGAGGTCAGACTGTGAGGTGGTACACGGTGTGGTCTTGCCGCTTTTCGTTTTTCAGCAGACACGGCGCGCCCGCCCCGCCGGGCGCAGAGCGTGCTCTGCGCCAATCGAAAGCGCACGCGCTTTCGATTCCCCGGGCAGAAGCCCCGGGGCGGCGGGGCGGGCTTTTTGCCGCACAGTCTGATTACCCCACTGTGGAGGCCAATTAGCGCAAATTCATCTGCAGGGGTAAATAAAAAGGCTTTCTCAAATTTGCACTTGAGAAAGCCCTTTTGCTTTATGTTATTTTGAAAGCTTAGCGAATACCTGCCAGCCGCAATCTGTGCTGTATGCACTTATAATGCCGGTAGACATGTAGGAAACGTAGGAAAACTTGAAGGGAATTACTACAGTGCCGTTTTTGTCAATAGCGCCGATGTTTTCACCCTCCATGCCGATAACGCCGAGCCCCTCGTAGAAGGGCTCAATGTACGTGTACATTGGCTGCGCTATCCACGTCTGCGTGTCGGGATCGTAGTATCCGTAACGCCCGTTTCTCTCAAGAACCATTATCCCCTCTGTGCAGGTCACAAGATTGTAGCCCTCGGGAGGAGCTATTACAGTGCCTTTGGTAGTGATAAGAACATTTTCGTCCTTGTCGGCGACCTTATTCTTTACCGTTCGCACCTCGACCGCCCTTACCATAACGTAACCGTCATCAAAGTAAAGATGACCGAGACCGCGCTCGTCACTGTAAAGAGGCTCAAAGTAGTTTCTTATGTAGTAGATGCCCTGTCCCGCACCCGGAATGACGTACTTGTACTTCTTGTATCCGTTTATAGCCGTTTTAAAGCTTGTGTTAAGGAAGGTGAGCCTGCGCCAGTCGTCAACTACAGCCGCTCTCTTTTCCGAGAAGTTGTAAGCCTTTGCGTACGAATATCCGATCGAAAGCTTATCGGGAGAGGTGCCGAATCCGAAACGAAGCTCGGTGAAGGTCTTGACTACCGTGTCGTAGCCCTCCATGGCGTCGCTCGGATACTTCGACGTCGTGGTCTCCTCGGGAGTCGTAACCTCTGTTGTGGTCTCCTCGGATGAGGAGCCGGGCTCGGACGGTGACTGCGTTGTGCCGGAATCGGGGGAAACTGTAACGTCGGGAGCCGTAGATACCTCGGGAGATACTGTCGTCTCGGGAGAGGTAACGTCTGCAGGTGTTGATGTGATATCGGGCGGAACCGTCGTCTCGGGAGAAAGCGTCGTTTCGGGGAGCGTCGTGGCGGTTGCCCGGTCTGCCTCCTCCTTCGCTATCTCTTTTTTTGCGATCTTAAGTGCCGCAGAAAATCTCTGATTGTATTTCGCCACCGCGTTTGCGTATTTCGGATACATCAGATATAATTCCTTGGCTATAAGATGCGATACGTTCGACTTCATATATGAGCTCGCAAGATCTATATTGAAGGTGCGAGTGTAGTCTATTACCGCAGAATAGGTGGAATACTGGTTGTCGCTCATACCGAACATGGGATTGTAGTTGAAGTAAAGACCTCTTCCATCCGCAAGATCGTTGTAGTCGGACAGAACAAGCTGTTTTGTCGCAAAATCAACGTAGTAAAAATCGTCAGTGTTCGAGGTGAAAAAGAGAGGTCTGTTCTCTCTGTCGCGAGTGTACGCGGGGGAGAGAAGAATATCGGATATGTATACCGGGAATCCGGTGTAATCGTATATGACCGTTGTCTTGTCCGTGCTTATGAGAATGTAGCCCATGTAAGACTCCACCGTGAATCTGTCCTTCTTGGCGGATACAAGCCCCGAGAAGTTGAAGGTCTCGTCCGAGTAAAGCGGCATAAGCGTGCTCTTTCTGTAAAGAGCAGTGCCCGTAGTAAGTGAGGTGTATACCTGCGGAAGCGGAACCTCCGCAATGACCATACCCGAGGTGTAATTGTTATAGGTTATTGAATACCCCTGAGCAATGTAGTCAAGTACAGAGATGGGAGAGAACCTGTCTACCACAGGTGACGTCGTCTCGCCGCTTCCGCTTGAATCACTGCCTTGGCTGCCGGATACGGGAGGAGACGTTCCCGGGTCGGTGCCACTGTCGGCCCCTGAGCTGTCGGGTGGGAAAAGACTTGTTATCGAATCACCGACCGACGTTCCCGCAAGTGTAGTGCTTATTATGTCGTCGGTGAGTGTTGTGCTCGTTTCTGTGCCCGAGAGGGCATCGCCGTGCCTGTCTATAAATGTGAATTCAAAAAAGCCGTCAACGTACAGAACAGAGCCTGCGCAAAGACATACGAGTAATATTATGCTTACGCACCTGATAATCGTTCCGCTAACTCTTGTCATTTGAATATTCTCCGTGAATCGTTTATTTGTGATATTTTGATCCCTTGATTATTGAAAAGGACCTGTATATGCTCTCCGCGAGCATAAGACGCATCAGCTGATGCGGATAAGTCAGCTTTGATACTGAAAGTCGGTCGTTTGCCGCTTCCTTTACCTTCTTTGAAAGCCCGTGAGACGAGCCGATGATGAATGAGATCGATGAGTGGCTGAGACTCACCCTTTCTATGAGAGAAGCGAGCTCTTCGCTCGTTCTTTGAGACGCCTCAACGCACATCGCTACCCTGTAGCTTCCCTTCGAAGCATCAAGTATCTTTTCCGCCTCCTTGTCAAGAGCGGCGGATATGTGAGACTGGGACGGATCGTCGGGAAGACGCTCCTCCTTCAGCTCGATTATGCTGAAGTCAGCCATTCCCTTCAGCCTTTTTGCGTATTCCGCAATTCCGTCGCGAAGGTAAGCCTCTTTTATGCTTCCTACGCATACGATCTTTACTTCTAACATTATTCCTGCCCCGTACTATATTAAAACTGTAGAGCACCTCTGCGATGCCACGTATATCTTTTCCGAGACGTATTCTCCGCACTCACGTACGACCTCACGCCGCGCAATATCGGGAGTGTTGTTTTCTTCGCTCAGATGCGAGAGGAGGATCCTCTCACAGCCACTGTCAAGAAGAGAATGCACCAGTGAGGCGCAGTCCTTATTGGAAAGATGCCCTCTGCTCGAAAGAATACGCTCCTTGAGGTAAGGAGGATATATTCCGAAAAGAAGCATATCCACGTCGTGGTTTGCCTCGCAGGAAACATACCTGCATCCGCAAAGAAGCCCGAGTGTGTCGGAGGAGATATATCCTGTGTCGGTAGCAGTCGCAAAGATCTTTTCTCCCTTGTGTAAAACTACGTATCCGACGCAGGAAACACTGTCGTGCGAAAGAGGAAACGAGCGTACGCACACGTCGCCGTGAACGTGCTCGTATATCAGCGGATGCTCGCATATCCTTCCCGAAAGAGCGGGATACTTCCTTGCGGCATATTTTGCGCTGAGTGAATTCATATGTACCACCGCGTCCGTCCTTTTCAAAAGAACGGGGAGGGAAGAGACGTGATCTGTGTGCTCGTGAGTGATAAAAATATCGCTTATACTTCCCACCGATACTCCGATAGCCGAAAGAGAATCGCATATTTTCTTTGCGGAACCGCCGGCATCTATGAGAAATTCGTATCCGTCAAACGAACAGTAAGTGCAATTTCCCTTCGAACCCGAAAAAAGAGAGACAATTCTTATAGCGTCCGACATTATATCAGCTTCCGAAGGATGAAAACATCGAATATAATCTCGGCATAATGAATACCATGAATATCTCCATTATAAAAACGAAGGTAAACGGAGTTATTATGAAAAGAAGCCAGCGTGATTTTTGACGGCGTTCCTTCACCGATTCGATGAATTGCTTTTTCTTTTCCTCAGACCAGTACGGAGAGAGCATATCCTCGGTTATGTCCTTGCTCATAAATCCTCTGTTGTAGAAGCAGTACGCAAGAACAGAAAGCGTCCATACGGCAAGGTAAATGATGAATATGATCTGGAATTTCCATATCTGAACGAAATAAATGTAAACCGCAAGCACAACTACCGTGATAGCGGCAAATATAAGAAGATCTTTTGCCTTCTTTTTCATCTTCGCGTCCATCTTGGGAATAGAAGAAGCCGCAGCATCCGCGCCTGCCGAATGCTTTTTAAACTTTTTATTTTTCTTTGGCATGTTAAACTCCAACGTTATTTTTTGTGAAACACTTCACTATGTGCGATCACCCGCCATGCCTTGCAAAACAGACGGATGACCGCATATCCCGGTGCTTATCAGTCAACGACCTTTATAGCACCCTCCTGTCTTACTCTGAGTACCATGCAAGCACCGTCTCCGAAAACGCTGTCCATAAGGCTTCTGTAGCCCTCTACGTCCTTGCTCTCAACAAATGCCTGTATAGTTCCGGCAAAGCCGCCGCCGTGAACTCTGAATGCACCCTTCTTTCCCGAAAGATATCTTTCAGCGAGACAGATGGCAAGCGAAAGACCCTGCTCGGCTACGTTCTTTACGGTATATACGTTCTGCAGATAGCAGTACGAGGAGCGTCCGCTCGCAATTACGTTTGCAAAGAAGGTCTCTGTGTCACCCTTGAGAAGTGCCTCCTTCTGAATAGCGACTCTCCTGTTCTCAGCAAAGAAGTGGAGTGCACGAAGAACCGCTCTGTCTCCGCATTCCTCTCTTACCTTGCTTATGTTTGCCAAAAGTGCTTCCTCGTCGGTTCTTCTGAGAAGATCCGCACCGAGAACCTTGGCAACAGCCTTCATCTCAGCGGGAACAGCCGCATAGTCGTCTGTGAGATCCGCATGGTTTCCGCCGGTGTCAACGATACAGAGATTGTATCCCGCACCCGAAATGTCAAAGCTTACAGGCTCGATAACAGGATCCCCCGCCTTGGCAAAGTCTATAGCAACGATACCGCCGTTCGCACATGCAACCTGGTCCATAAGTCCGCAGGGCTTTCCGAAGAATTTGTTTTCGGCATACTGTGCCACCTTTGCTATCTCAACGTTGCTTATCTTTCCGTTGTTGTAAATATGATTGATGAGATTTCCCACCATTACCTCGAACGCCGCAGAGGAAGAAAGACCGCTTCCCTTGAGAACGCTTGACGTAGTGTAGGCAGTGAGACCTCCGCTCGCAAATCCCTTTGAGGTGAGACCCTCGCTCATACCCGCAATTATAGAGGTGCTCGTAGCGTAAAGCGCGGGATCGGGAGCGTTGTACTTTGCTATGTCAACAGTGTCCTCAGGATAGCCCTCGCTCTTTATTCTGATAATGCTTGAATCTTCCTTTACCGCAACGGCAATTATGTCAAGGTCGATAGAGGAAGCGATAACACAGCCTGCGTTGTGGTCTGTGTGGTTTCCCGAAAGCTCGCTTCTGCCGGGAACAGAGTATATTCCGACGTTTTCTCTGTCGCCGTAAAGAGACGTGAAAGAATCAATGGCGTTGATATATCTCTCCTTCTGTACAGAAAGAGCTGCCTCACCGTAAAGAGATATAAGACGCGCGTCGAGTCCGCCCGAAAGTATAAGTTCTTTTAAAGCTGTAGTGTTCATAATTTTTACCTCGCTGGATGCAAATTAAATATACATAATTATTATACCATATAAAAGAGAAATAAAGCAAGTGCTTTTTTGAGTTTCAATGTAAATATAATTAAAACTTTGCATAAATCTTTTAAAAAAAGTGCAGGAAACGCGCCGGGGAAAATAAACTTTTGCTGATTTTTTGCCAAATTTTCATTTAAGGTATTGCAAAAACCTCCGCTTTGTGGTATAATATTATAGAATTCAGTTTTCGGGATGTAGCGCAGAAGACTTGCCACGCAAGTCATGTAGCCCGCCTGCTTTGGGAGCAGGACACCGACTCCTTTCACCGCAAAAATCAAAAACGCCGAAAAGCCTTTTATTGATTGACTATTTCGCACTTTCAAGCAAAATACGGAGATTGACCTAAAATCGAATATTTTTCACACTTCGGGGTGTGGCGCAGTTGGTAGCGCGCGACGTTTGGGAGCAGGACACCGCCCCCAAGGTTTCCCGAAGTCAAAAACGCTGAAAAGCCTTGTAAACATTGACTTTTT
Source organism: Oscillospiraceae bacterium (assembly GCA_015064885.1). Lineage (GTDB taxonomy): Bacteria > Bacillota > Clostridia > Oscillospirales > CAG-272 > SIG640. The sequence continues at coordinate 224 of SVRJ01000063.1, read as the reverse complement.
CGGCACTATACTCTCTCGCAAAATCGCTGTAAAAAGCGGTTTGACCACATGTTTGACCACTTACGGAAAAACCTCAAAAATTCAATATTTTTTACCTTTCGGGGTGTGGCGCAGTTGGTAGCGCGCGACGTTTGGGAGCTAAAGGTCGCTACCCGATCCCCTCTTCAAAAAAGCGAGGAAACGCGAGAAAAACGGAGGAAAAACGAGCATTTGCCGTTTGACCT
>SVRJ01000010.1 GCA_015064885.1 Oscillospiraceae bacterium | reverse complement strand
ATGCTACAAAGAAAACGGATACTCCACCGCCCGCACCTCAGGAGACATCCGAGGAGGTAAAAGAGGACAACTTTGCCACAGAGGAGCTTTATGAGATACTTTCGGCTTGTCCCGAATGCAGAGACTTTTTACTTGCGATATCTGATTCCGATATCCCTGCCGCAAAGAGAGCGGCAAGAGAAAAGGGAATACCGATCACTGTTCTTGCCGATACTGTAAATGCGGCTGCATTTGACGTTATTGGAGACATTCTTATAGATACAGACGGGGATACGCTCCGAATAATAAGCGATTACGAATATATATTCTGTAAAAACGGTTGATTTTTACGAAGGAGAAATAATGGATAACAATAAAAGAGAAAAAATTATCCCGAAAAGAATACTTACGTCTGTTCTTGCGTCCGTATCGGCGGGAGTTGTTCCGCGTAACGGAGCCGCATATATTGCCATAGGAAGAGACGACGAGATATACGCAATACTTGAAGATCTTGAAAACGTTAAAGAGGGCGGATCGGGTATGCGCTTTATCGTGGGCAGATACGGAAGCGGAAAAAGCTTTCTTATTCAGCTCATAAGAAACTATGCGACAGAGCGGGGATTTGTCTGCGCCGACACGGATCTTACCCCCGAAAGAAGACTCTACGGCACAAACGGAAGCGGTGTTGCCACCTATCGCGAGCTTATGAAGAATATGTCTTCAAAGATGTCTCCCGAGGGCGGAGCTATGCCGAAAATAGTAGCAAAATGGATAAGCGACGCAAAGGTCACTCTTATCTCATCAGGCCTGTCTGCAGATACTCCCGAGTTTGATGCGGCGCTTAACGCAAGGATCTTCGAGGATCTCTCGGAGGTCGAATATATGGTCGGAGGATTCGATTTTGCACAGGTAGTAAAGCTTTACTATAAGGCGTATTGCTCGGGAGACGATGAAAAGAGCACCGCAGCCATAAGATGGCTCAGAGGTGAATTTTCTACCAAGACGGAAGCGAGAGCAGCCCTCGGATTCAACGTGTCGGTCATCATTAATGATGAAAACTGGTATGACTTCATCAAGCTTTGGGGGTCCCTCGTTCGAAAGATAGGTTACAGCGGATTCGTTGTGTTTATTGACGAGTGTGTTAACCTTTATAAGATAGCCCACAGAGTAAGCAGAGAGAATAATTATGAAAAGATACTTTCCATGTTTAATGACACTCTCAGCGGTTCTGCGTCCGGAATAGAGATAATAATGGGCGGAACACCGCAGTTTCTTGAAGATACAAGGCGCGGTCTGTTCAGCTATGAAGCGCTCAGAAGCCGACTTTGTGACAGTAGATTCAATAAGATAGAATACAAAAATCTTCTCGGTCCGGTAATAAGACTTAAACGTCTCTCGGATGAGGAGCTGTATGCTCTTATAAGCAGAATAACAGAGCTTTATGAAATGCAGTACGGAAAAAAGGATATAATCTCAGACGAGCAGAAGCTTAAATTCCTTAACATCTGTATATCTAAACAGGTGGGCAATTCGATGATAACACCGAGAGAGATACTCAGAGATTATCTTACAGTTCTCAATATCCTTGTTCAGAACCCCGAGGTCTCCTTTGATGAGGTCATCGAGGATACGGTCACACTTGACACGGAGGATGAGACGGACGAGATATCTACCGCAAGCGTAGAGACGGTAAAGGCAGACGATACGCCTATACGCGGACTTGCAGCATTTGAATTTTAAAAAGGAGAAGCCAAAATGTCTACACTTACCTGTACCTTTCGTTCTTACTGCCTTTCGGCGGACACGACGATAAACGTTATACTTCCCGACGACGTGCATGAGGATATACCTACGTTGTATCTCCTTCACGGAATGCACGGAAACTTTAATTCATGGCAGAATAAGACGTCGATCGCAAGATATGCTGCAAAGTACTCTATAGCTGTAGTTATGGCGTCAGCGGAAAACAGCTTTTACTGCAATATGAAATACGGATATCCCTATTACGATTTCTTTGCAAGAGAGCTTATAGAATTCACGAGAAAAACCTTTAACCTGAGCACGAAGAGGGAAAAGACCTTCGTTGCCGGTCTCTCGATGGGAGGATACGGCGCGATCAAGCTTGCTTTGCGCAACCCCGATCTTTTCTGTGCCGCAGCCGGGCTTTCGGGATGCCTCAATATAAATCAGACGGTTGAGCACGCTGATTTTACCCCCATTCTGAAAAGTATATGGGGCGAGGAATATAAGACCGCCACTAAGGATACGGAGGACGACCTATTCTTCCTTATAAAGAATTTCCCCGAGGATAAGCCGAAGCCGCGCCTCTTTATTGCCTGCGGAACCGAGGATTTCCTTATCGAACAGAATCGCTTATTCCATGCTTTGCTTGAAGAAACCGACTTTGAGTTCGAGTACAGAGAGGGAAGCGGCGCGCATACGTGGGAGTTTTGGGACAAATGGATAGTTCCCGCAATTAAGTTCGCAACTCAAAAAGAAGATTGATCTATTGCAGACAGGGATAAAAATACGAAAGGAGATAAAATGACACACGCAGAATCTGTTTTTGAAAAATTCGCGCCTTTTTTGAAGGACTATATTCATTCGCATGGTTGGACAGAGCTTCGCGACGTGCAGATAGCCGCTGCAGACGTGCTTTTCAATACCGAAAAAAATCTCCTTTTGACTTCCGCCACGGCAAGCGGAAAAACCGAGGCGGCATTCTTCCCGATAATATCAGACCTTTTTGTTAACCCCGGATCGTCCGGAGTAAAGGTGCTTTATATAGCACCTCTCAAAAGCCTTATCAACGATCAGTACGGAAGACTCGGAGAGCTTCTCGACGAGGCGGGAATATCGGTAACCCATTGGCACGGTGACGTTGCCTCCTCGCATAAGAAAAAGCTCCTCGAAAACCCGAGCGGAATACTTCAGATAACTCCCGAATCGCTCGAAAGCATGCTTATGAACAGGTCTAACGATATAGTCAGAATATTTTCTTCTCTCAGATACGTCGTTATCGACGAGATACACACGATGATAGGCGTCGACAGAGGAAATCAGATAATATGTCAGCTCTGCCGTATAGCAAAGCTCACGGGTATCAATCCGAGGAGAATAGGACTCTCGGCAACCGTCGGTGACGTAAACCTTGCCGCACGGTGGCTCTCGGGAGGAAGCGGAAGAGATACCGCAATACCTGCATTTCCTAAAACAAAGCTTGAGTGGCTTGTGGGAGTCGAGCATTTCTATATACAGAATCCCGATTCTGAGCAAAGCGTGTCCGCAGAAAAGCATACGGAAAAAAACCAAAAGGCTTCGATAGACGCGGGATATGAGTTTATATACGACAGCGTTAAAAATATAAAATCTATAGTCTTTTCAAATTCGAGAGAGGAGACCGAATATATAACCGCGACACTGCGTCAAATAGCGGATATAAGAAAAGAAAAGGACAGATTCCTTATACACCACGGAAATCTCTCCGCTTCCATAAGAGACGAAGCCGAACGTAAAATGAAGAACGACGAGTATGATTGCGTTACGTGTGCTACCGTAACAATGGAACTCGGAATAGATATCGGACGCCTCGAACGAATAATACAGAACGATGCCCCGAATACCGTCTCATCGTTTTTGCAAAGGCTCGGAAGAAGCGGAAGACGCGGACAGCCCCCGCAGGTCATTACCGTATTGCGTGAGGAGGATCCGCTTCCGAACACACCGCTTCCTCAGCTTATACCGTGGAATCTTCTTCGTGCGATAGCTATAATACAGCTTTATGCGGAGGAACGCTTCACCGAGCCTCCGAGAATGAAAAAAGAGCCGTATAGCTTACTGTTCCATCAGATACTCAGTAATATTGCTTCAAGCGGTGAGCTAAAGCCGGCACGCCTCGCCGAAAGGTTGCTTAATATGCCCCCGTTTGCCAACGTTCCTCCCGAAAATTTAAGGACGCTTCTTCTTTCCATGGTAGAGCATGATCTTCTTCAGCTCACCGATGAGGGCGGTCTTATAATAGGGCTCAGGGGCGAGAGAATGATAGGATCGTTTAAGTTCTATGCTGTCTTCAAGGACAGTGAGGATTTTACCGTCAGATGCGAATCAGACGAGATAGGAACGATAACCGCACCGCCTCCCGTCGGAGACAGATTTGCCCTTGCGGGAAGAGTGTGGGAGGTTACCGAGCTTGATATACAGAGAAAGCTTGTATTTGTAAGATCGGTGCTCGGCAAAATGGAGGTATCATGGCCGGGAGACTATGGCGAGATACACATAAAGATACTCGAAAGAATGAAAAAGGTGCTCATGGAGGATACGGTATATCCGTATCTGATGCCGAATGCGAGAAAACGTCTTGAAGACGCAAGACGCCTCGCACGTTCTACGGGAATGCTCGATTCACCCGTGATCCCGCTCGGAGGATATTCATACTGCATATTCCCATGGCTTGGGACAAGATCCTTCAGAGTATACAGAAGAATGCTCGGACGTGTTTCAAATATGTTCGGAATATCCGAGGTCGAGTTTGAGGGTAGCTATTACATCAGCTTCAGAATGGAGAAGGGAAGTCCTGACGAGCTTATAAGAAAGCTCGGCTCGATAGCTCGTTCAAGCGTAGATGCACATTCTCTCATGAAACCGGGTGAAACTCCCGTTTTTGAAAAATTCGATGAATTTATCCCCTCCGAGCTTCTTCGATCCGCATATGCCTCGGATAAGCTTGACGTGGATAATGCCCAAAGGCGTATCTTAGAGCAAGTCGAGACCTTGAAGAATAAATAATAGAAAAACGGCAACCGCATATATATGCGGTTGCCGTCTGCTTTTATATGATATTATAATTTTTCAGAGCTTCTCGTGCCTCTGTAAGAATTCTTTTTGAGCTTTCAAACTGAAAAGAAGACATAGCTTCTTCAAAGCTCATAAGCCTCACGTCGGAAAGCTCGGATCTCTGCACCGATATATTTCCGGCAGAGAATTGAGCAAGGAAATATACTACGCGCTTTATCGCTGTGCTTCCGTCCCTGCGTACGTACCGATGCTCATCCTCGGTTCTGAAATCTCCGACTCGCGAAACTGTAAGTCCCGTTTCTTCTTTTATTTCACGTGCGGCGGTCTCCCATTCACCTTCACCGATCTCCACGTGACCCTTCGGGAAGCCGTAAAAGCCTTCCTTTGAACATATTATAACATAAAGTATTTACCGTTATCTTTTTTAAATACTACGGCACCGCATGATTTTTCTGTCACTGTGATCTCCTTTCAGTAGGGAAAGAAAAAACCGCTTGCTTTTGCAAACGGTTTATATCTGGGGTGAGTGATGGGATTCGAACCCACGGCCTTCAGGGCCACAACCTGACGCTCTAACCAACTGAGCTACACCCACCGCGTGGCGTGCCTTGAGGGACTCGAACCCCCGACCTACTGCTTAGAAGGCAGTTGCTCTATCCTGCTGAGCTAAAGGCACATTGGCTTTTAAAAAGGAAGCGCATTACGCTCCCTTAATGGAGCGGGTGATGGGAATCGAACCCACGCGACCAGCTTGGAAGGCTGGAATTCTACCATTGAACTACACCCGCATTCATACTATTTCTTGACTGCCTTAATATTATACCACAAAGCTTTCCGTTTGTCAATAGCTTTTCTAAAAGTTTTTTCGATTTTTTTAAATTTATTTTGGGTATTGAAAAATCGGCAAATATGTGTTATAATATATAGGAATGGGATATAGGAGGTCTTTTATGTACAGCTATTTAGCCCCCGATTATTATTTTGAACACTATTATGATATTACCGCCGACTTTCTCGCAGAGAAAAATATCGAATGTCTTCTCATAGATATCGACAATACTCTTGCTCCGTATGAGCAGGAGGAACCCGACGAAATGATAGTCGAGTGGTTTGAAATGCTTAAGAACGCAAACGTTAAGGTTGCTCTTATATCTAACAACAACGAAGAGCGCGTGACTAAATTTATCGCAAAGATAAGAGTCCTTGCATATTTTGACGCTCATAAGCCTTCGATAGAATTTTACGTCTCGGCAATGAGACAGCTGAAGGTTCCGAGGTGCCGTACCGCGGTTCTCGGTGACCAGCTCCTCACAGATGCCTGGAGCGGCAGAAGACTCGGAGTAAGAGTTATCATCGTTCCTCCGATAAAGGACAAGCTCACTCCTCTCTTCAGAGTAAAAAGAGCGATCGAAAAGCCCATTATGAAAAGATTTTTCAAAAAGAACAACTTAGCGTTGAATAATGAAGAAGCAGGAGGAGAAGAAGAATGAACCCTCTTTTCGGACCCGGTGGAAACAGTCAGGATTTTTATGATGCCGGATATAAATCAACTTTGGAAGCTCCGGCGTTTGTAAAGGCATACGGACTCGATGCCTATGAATATGAAGCGGGCAACGGTCTACGCACGTCTGATGCTACTCTTTCCGCTATCGGTGAAGCCGCGAGAGAATGCGGAATAGCAATGTCCTTGCACGCACCTTATTTTATATCTCTTGCAAGCGTAGAGAAGAGTAAGAGAGAAGCGGCTGTCGGCTACGTGAAGCAAAGCGTACACGCGGCAGAGCTCCTTTCGGCAAGAACGGTCGTAATACATTGCGGAGGCGTTGCAAAAATATCCCGCATGCAGGGAATGGAGCTTTCGAAGGAAACGCTCGGAATGATCCTTGAAGAATGCGAGGTACCGAAGGGAATATATCTCGGACTTGAAACTATGGGTAAGGTCAATCAGCTCGGAACTCTTGAGGAGGTCATAGAGCTTTGCAAGACCGATCTTAACGTCTTTTCGCCCGTTGTCGATTTCGGTCATCTCAATGCCAGAAACCGAGGAGACTTCTTCCCGACTACAGACGATTACAGACGTGTATTTTCTATGATAGGAGAAGAGCTCGGTGAAGAAAAGGCTAAAAACCTTCATTGCCACTTCTCGAAGATAGAGTTTACCGATAAGGGAGAAAAACGTCACCTTACGTTTGAGGATACCGTTTACGGTCCCACCTTTGACAAGCTTGCAGAGGCGATAATTCTCGAAAACGTCTCTCCCGTAATAATATGCGAGTCTGACGGCACTATGGCAAAGGACGCTCTCTCCATGAAAAATATATTTAACACTACAAAGGAGAAATACAATGTCTAAGCTTAATAAATTCAGAGCAAAGCTCACAGAAAGAGGCTTTGATAGCGCGCTTATATCGTCCAAAGCCAATCAGATATATCTTTCAAATTTTAACTTTGACGACGGATTTGTACTCGTAACCGCAAAGAAGGCATACGTTATGACAGATTCCAGATATGAAGAGGTAGCCCACAAAACGCTTGACGGAAACCCGGATTTTGAAATAGTTCTTCCGAAGAAAAGGATGTTTGCGGAAATAGCCGATATCATAAAGAATGACGGATGCTCACGAGTGGCATTCGAGGAGAGCGACCTTACAGTCGAGCTTTACGGCAGATTTTCTCAGACGTTAAAGTCAGAACTCGGAGAAGATTCCATAGACGTTAAAGAAAGCGGTGTGTGCAGTGCTATTCTCGTGGAGCTTCGTATAACAAAGGATGAGGGCGAAATTGAGCTTATAAAGAAGGCGCAGGCTATAACGGATGCCGCATTTGCTCACGTTCTCGGAGTTCTTTCTACGGATATGACAGAGATAGACGTTGCCCTTGAGCTTGAAAACTTTATGAGAAAGAGCGGAGCGGACGGACTTGCTTTCGATACTATAGCCGTAAACGCGGAGAATTCCTCTCTTCCTCACGGAGTTCCTTCAACCGCAAAGCTTAAGAACGGATTCCTTACAATGGACTTTGGCGCAAGATATAAAGGATACTGCTCGGATATGACGAGAACAGTTTGTATAGGAAAAGCGGATGCGGATATGAAGAAGCTTTACAATACCGTTCTTGAAGCTCAGAAGATGGCAATAGAGGCGGCGGAGTTCGGAAAACTCTGCAAGGATATAGACGCTGTTGCAAGAAATCACATATACAGTAACGGATACGAGGGCTGCTTCGGTCACGGACTCGGTCACGGAGTAGGCCTTTACATACACGAGGCTCCCAGACTTTCTACCGGAGCCGGCGAGGAAACTCTCAAGGTTGGCCACGTAGTTACCGTCGAGCCCGGAATCTACCTCCCCGGAAAGTACGGCTGCAGAATAGAGGATATGATAGTATGCATGCCCGACAAGAGCATTGCAGATATCACAAACAGCCCGAAGGAGCTTATAGAGATATAATACGTATAAAACAAAAACACGGTCAAAGAATGTATCATTCTTTGACCGTGTTTTTTTATTTGTGGCAGCGTGCTGTTATAGTCTTTTTTCAATTTCTATAACAATTTCACTCATTTTGATGTTGAGCGCAGAACTTATTCGATAAAGTGTTTCAAGAGTCGGTTTTCGTGCCCCGCGCTCTATAGCACTTAAATGAGTACGCCCTATATCAGCCAAACCGCTTAGTATTTCCTGCGAGACATTCATTTTCTTCCTACAATGTGCAATAGCCTCACCTACCGCAATAGGATCAAGATAATTTTCAGACATAATAACTCCTAATCAATATTGATACACAGATGCTTCTTATAAGTGTATATATATTATAGGCTATTTTTTCAAAAAAAATGAATACATATGTTGACAAATGAATGCTTTTGTGTTATAATATTAGCATAGGTGGTGTAGGACATATGAAATCGGTTAAAATTATGTATGTATTTAACATAGTAGTACCTTTATTAGCCGGCGTACTTTTGTATTTGTTTTTGAGAGATGATACATACATTCATACTTTTTTCCCTTGGTTTGCAGAATTTAAAGGTGAGAAGGTATATAGCAATTGCTTCTTAAGATTTTATTTACCGGATTGGCTGTGGGCATATTCTTTGACATTTGCATTAACACTTGTCTATGATAAGAAAGGGAAGCTGTTAGTGTCAATACTGTCCGGAATTCTTTTTGAAGTTCTACAGGCATTGAGAATAATTAACGGAACGTTTGATTATCTCGATATAACTATGTATATTTCAGCGAGCTTGTCCGCTGAAGTAATAATATATATAATCAAAAGGAGAAGGTATCGATGAATACTACTTTGAGAAAAAAGCAATTTCAATTTGTTGCAATGATTTTGGTGGTCACTATGTTTTTTATGTTTGCAGTTGCAAGCAGCGAAAGCGAAACTCAGCAAAATCAAGGAACCGGTGAAGCTGCGCAAAACAATTCCGGAGACAAAAACAATTTAGGTGATTACAATGTTGAAATCAAGGGCTGTAGGCTTGAAAAAGATTTTGAGGGAAAACCTGTAGTTATAATCAAATACGGATTTACCAATAATTCTAGTGATCCTAAAGCGTTTTGGCTTGCAGTAGACTGTTCGGTTTATCAAAATGGAGTAGGCTTGAATGAGGCATATATGCTTTCTGAAAGTGCAAATTATTCCGCCGACAACCAAACAAAAGAAATTAAAACGGGTGTTTCTATTGATGTAGAGGTAGCGTACAGCTTAAACAACACTGAATCTAAAATAGACGTTGAGGTTGCAGAAACATTCAGCTTTACAAACGATAAGGTTATAAAATCATTTAACATAAACTAAAAAAGTAAAACGGCAGTAACATTTTGTTACTGCCGTTTGTTTGTGGATCGTAATCTTAAACCATACGCCTCTTATTCGTTTTCTTCACTATAAGGAATAGCACAACAGAGGCAGCGGCAATAAGAGCAACCGTCCCGAAAACCGCAAGGAGAAGATAACTCGGCTCGTTTTTCTCAACTTCGGCGGTATCGCACGGTGTGGAATTTTCAGCTTCGGCGGTATCGCACGGCGTGGAATTTTCAGCTTCGGTATCCGAAAAGATCTCATTGCCCGACGTCTGAACAACGGTCGTAGTCTCACGGTGCGATGTGGGAAGAAGATCGAGTGTGAATGAGAACTGATTCTCATACATAAAGTATTTTTCCTTTATCGTGGAGTAATAGTCGACCGTAACGTTGCGGCCGTCCTCTGAAAAGTAAAGGGTTGCCACAAGCCCAACGCCTCCAAGAGAAGAATCGACCCCCTGACCGTCTATAAGCATTTGTGTAACGGTATTTCCGTGATCACCCTTTGCCTGAGACATAATTATCTGGTTACACGGATCGTGACCCGAGAGAACGAGAACGATATTCTTGTGCTTTCTGATAAGCTTATCCCACATGTGGTCTCCGTTGTTATACGTCGGACCGAGGTCGGTGGGCGGACATACGTCGTTTGCGTCAAGTGTGGTTCCGTCACGGAACAGATATGAGTGGGTGGTGATTATAACGTTGTGTTCGGGATGCTCTTCGATAACCTCGCTTGCCCAGGACAGTACGTCGTCTGCGGCACCGAAGTCAAGTGTGAAGATCAGATATTTTATATCCCCCACTATCAGCTCCTGCCAGGTGTTCAGCATGCTCGTCTTATAGGTTCCTCCGAGAGAACTCTGATACTTTGAGAGAGGGAAGGCGGTAAGAAAATGAGTTACCTTATCATGGTTGCCGCGCACGACAGAGTAGTTTACCTTGCCGTCCATTCTGAATATATTTTCTGTGGTGACGTCCCATTCGGCAGGAGTACTTTTGTTTGTTATGTCTCCGAGTCCGAAAACGAATTCGACCTTCTTTTTTTCAATATTGTCGATAACGTAGTCGTATATTTTGGAGAAATGTGCGGGATACTTTTCAGCGATTATCTGTGTATCTCCTATTACCATAAAGGAGAACGCATAGTTCTTTATCTCTTCTTTTTCCTTTATCCACGTCGCGGTGTTTTTTACGTCGTAGCCGTTTTGGCTCAGATCCGGAATTACCGAATCGTAGTCGGTGCCGTTGAAATCGTAAAGAGATATCAGAGAATCCTTTCCGGGAGAGAGCATGTCTTTTTTTATCGCAGATATATTTCTTACGTTCGAATAAACCGCTATTGACGATATCTCACCCTTGAAGTATTGTGAATTATTTTCTCTGTAGTCCCCGCCGAGGACAAGAGGAGCACCCGGAGTTATGTCGGGATTTGCTTTCGTTGTTATTGTCTGCTTCAGTACACCGTTTACGTAGCAATGTGCTTTGCGTGAGACACTGTCACGTACGATAGCTATATGCTCCCATTCGCCCGTATAAACGTTTACACTCTTGAATGTCCAGTCGTGGACAGCTCCATCCGCCTCGACCCAGTAGAGTCTCGGATTTCCGTTATAGTGGATCTCAAAGTTTATGCACGGGTTTCCGCCACAGCAGTTTCCGAGTATGATCCCTCCGCGGTCGGATGTGTTCATATTCTTTGGAAACCTGACCAAAGCCTCAAACGTATTAGGCGTCTCCTCAAGCTTTTTTACAGTCTTGTAGACCGTCTCTGCTTCAAAGGTAGCCCCTCTCCTGTCCGCCTCTGCCGATGCTGCGGGCAGAATGAGCAGAATGAGCAGAATGAGCAGAATGAGCAGTGCGGAAAGGATAAAAGACAGATATCTTGACATATTGTGCTTCATAGGAGTTGTCTTATCACAGCTCGCCCGCCGCAAGCTTTTTCTGGTTTTCCTTAAGATCGTCGTACGTGTAGGGGAGCTCACATGTCTTTGGCTTCATGGGAACCTCGTACATTAACGGACCGCTGTAGTTTACTCTTTCAAGAATGGCCAAAAGGTTCTTCCAATCGTTAATGCCCTCGCCCGGGAGACGGTGACGCTCGTCTATACCGTCGTAGTCGGAAAGGTGAAGAGAAACTATCTCGATTCCGGAATCCGCAAGAGCGGCGAGGAATTCGACGTTATCGTCTACGAGAGAATGATTTGCATCAAAGACTATACCTGCACCCGTTCCAGAAAGAAGCTCTATCATTTCGGTATAGCGATTGCAAAGACACGTACGGGGAAGATTTTCGACCGCAAGCTTCATTCCTACCTTGCTACAGACAGAATTGAGTTCGATTATTGCGTTTTTGCTTCTCCTCAGACGCTCGGGTCTGTCCTCGTCTGTTATAGGCTCACTCGAGGGGTGGAGGATCGCGACCTTTACGCCGAGACGTGCGGCTTCCTCGATAAGGGCAATATTTGTATCGATTATAAAACGGCGCGCCTCATCGTCCGTAACCGAAATATCAAGCTTTCTCGAGAAGGGAAGATGTATTGACCAAAGCTCGATTCCATATTCCTTGTGAAGCCCTTTTGTCAAAGCATCACTCTCTCTGAGAGCCTGAACGTTCGGATAAGATATTTCTACGCAATCTATATCAGCGCTTTTGTAGAGCGGAAGATTTTCTGATGTGAGTTGTCCTCCAAAGCAGCAAGATGTGCCTTTTTTGAGTGTTTGTGCATATTTCATAATAAGTTTCCTTTCTTATGCTAAAGTCTTGGCTTACTGATATTGTATCATATTTTTCGGGTTTGGTCAATAGCTTTTAAAAAAATAATAGGCTGTTTCAGTTTATTTTGTTATGGGAAAATTCAGACGGTGTCATATGGTAAAATTTTTTGAATGCGCGGACAAATGAAGGAACGCTTCCAAAACCGCATATATAGCAAACGTCACCTATATTTTCTCCGGCGATGAGCAAAGCCTTGCTTTCCTCACATTTTCTCTTTGCAAGATAGTCGGCAAGCGTAACGTTGAAGTATTTTTTGAATAGGCGGGAGAGATGCTCCCGGCTGTAGAAAAATCTTTCGGCAATAGCGTTTACGTTTTTTATATCTTTGCATCCCGAATCAACGTAGCTTTTTATTTTAAGAACGTTTTCGGGAATATATTTTATTTCGGTGCTGGATCCCTCTTTTGAGCTTATTTCCGAAAAAGCGAAAAGAATGTTGGAATACGCACATTGGACAGAGGAAGGGCTCTCTTTTTTTGTTTCGGTAAGCGCATGCTCGAAAAAGGATACTATCCTTTCGCCGGCTTCCTTTTCGAATGAAAGTGCAAATCCGCTCAGAGAATCCAAAAAAGAAAGAAAGGGAAGGAAGGATCCGAAAAATTCAAGAAACTCCTTGTCAAAATAGAGAACGTATCTCTCATATATTCCATCGCGAAGGAGTCTTGTAGTGTGCTCCTCTCCCGGACGGTTTATTATTACAGACAGACATTTATTTGACGGTGTGTAGAGAAGATCTTCATTGGTGTATTCCACGTCTCCTCCGATATACGCAACCAGCTCGTAAAATTCGTGAGAGTGGAGACGCTCGGAAAAATTTTCTCGCGTATAGTAGGTTTTTCTGTGCGATAGGATAGCGTGCCTTGATACGGTGTGATCTGTCCATCCGAAAATATTCACGGCTTTCGATTCTGAAACGTCAACGTACCGTCCGTCGTTTTTGTGGTTTTGAATGTAATCCTTTATCATATCACAAAATGTAATAAAAATATCACAATCTCCTCTTTAAATTATGTTTTGTGAGTAGTATAATTATATCATAAAGTATTTTTAAAGTCAAGGGGGAATATATGAACCGACTCAGAAACTTAAATCACAAGGTGGACTTTTGCGTTGTCGGCGGAGGAATTGCCGGAATGCTTGCAGCTATATCTGCGGCAAGACACGGTGCAAAGGTCGCCCTTATGCATGACAGACCTGTTCTTGGAGGAAATGCTTCTTCAGAGATAAAAATGTGGATATGCGGAGCGGGAAGCCGCGTGAGAAATCTTCAGGAAACCGGAATACTCGAGGAAATAGCGCTTGAAAACATGTACAGAAACCCCGAAAGAAACTATTCGATATGGGATTCTATTCTTTATGAAAAGGTGAGATTTGAACCCAATATCACCCTTATTATGAACTGTGCCTGTACGTCCGCAAAAATGAGCGGAAGCAGAATAGAAAGCGTAACCGGTTTCCAGCTTACAACGTATACCTGGCATACGGTAGAGGCTGATATATTTGCCGACTGCTCGGGCGACTCTATTCTTGCTCCTCTTACTGGGGCGGAATATAAGAGGGGAAGAGAAGCGAGGGCTGAATTTAACGAGGAATTCGGACTTGACGTTGCGGACGATCACACTATGGGTATGAGTGTTCTTCTCCAATGCCGCGAGACCGATCATAAGGTCGAGTTCACTCCTCCCTCATGGGCATATAAATTTGATACGGACGAGGCTATGCATAATAAACCCCACACAATGCTTCAGGACCTTAATACCAACTTCTATTGGATAGAGATAGGAGGCATGCAGGATACCATTCACGATACCGAGGAGCTTCGCGATGAGCTTTTGAAAATAGCGTTCGGATGCTGGGACCATATGAAAAATCACGGTGACCACGGTGCGGATAATTGGGAACTTGAATGGCTTGGCTTCTTACCCGGAAAGCGTGAAAGCCTGCGCTACGTGGGAGACTATATTCTTACGCAGAACGACGTTGAAAACGGAACTGCATTTGCGGATGAGGTAGCGTACGGAGGTTGGCAGATAGATAATCACCTGCCCGGGGGCTTCCATATGACCGGTAAGGATGGAGGACACCTTCAGAAGAGAAGACTTACCGAGCCTTACGGCATTCCTCTCAGATCGCTCTATTCAAAAAATATAGACAACCTTATGTTTGCGGGAAGAAATATAAGTGCGACTCATATTGCCTTCAGTACAACGCGTGTAATGGGGACCTGCGGAGTTGTCGGACAGGCTGTAGGTACCGCGGCATACGTTGCAACGAGGGACGGTCTCACTCCCCGCGAGGCGGCAAAAACAAGAATAGAGGAGATCCGGAATATTCTTATGGAGGATGACTGCTGGCTTCCTCATTTCAGACGTAAGATAGCTCCTCTCTCTGCTAATGCAACACTTACCGCGGCGTACGGCGACCCTTCCGCACTTTTGAACGGTATTGACAGGCGCGTTTGGGGAAATGATAACGGATATTACGGAAAAGCTGAAAATCCGATAACGTATACGTTTGATAAGCCCACAAAGGTAAGCTCGTTCAGAATTATTTTTGACAGTGACCTTGATAGAGAATATATTGACGGCAACCCCAATCTTATGACGATCCCGATGCCTCTCTTCAAGGCGCGCACATATAACGGAACTGCCTTCGGATTCCCCAAGTGCCTTGTCAAGGCTTTCAGAATAGAAGCTCTTGATGAAAACGGAGAGTGGAAGGAAGTTTACAGAAAGAATGATAACTATATGCGCCACGTTACCGGAGAGCTTGACGTAACTACTAAGGCCGTAAGACTTGTTACCGAATCAACACACGCGAGCGAGGAGCTATATCATACGTACGGAAGCGTGCAGACACACCTCTTTGCGTTTGAGGTGAGATAAATGCGAAGAAATATTTTTGACGGAGAAAACCGCCGCGAAAATGTAAGATTTATAGCTCACCGCGGATTTACACCCACGGCTCCCGAAAATACACTTGTATCCTTTGAAGAGGCGGGAAAAAGAGGCTTTTGGGCTATAGAGACGGACGTGCATAAAACACGTGACGGGGCACTTGTTTGTTGTCATGATTCAAATACGCTCAAGATGTACGGGGAGGACCTTGTAATAGAGGACGTAACTCTCGCGGATCTCAGAAAGCTGCGAGTAATAAAAGGGCATAACGTTGATAGTATCGCTAAAGAGCTTCTTCGTATACCGCTGTTTTCAGAATACATAGAAATATGCAAGAGATACTGTGCAGTCCCATTCCTTGAAAGCAAGGGCAACGTTTCGGTTGTCGGAGATATAATAGACTACCTCAAAAAAGAGGATATGACCGATCTTTCTGTCTTCTCGTCAATACAACTCGAGCATATACTCGCAGCTGCGGATATAAGCGACGTTATCTTTTTGCATCATATCTTTTCATCCGAAGAAAATCTACCCATCCTCGGAAGAAGAGGAAATTGCGGAGTTTCATACAATTATCCCGACCTTTCAAAGGTTCCCGAAGGACTTATCGAAAGAACGCACGAGGCAGGTGTTAAGGTCTGCCTCCGTGCGGGAGATACGGTTGAAAAATGTCTTATTATGCTTGACATGAAGCTTGACTATATACCGACAAACAAAATAGCCTCTTTAATGTAAAATAATTCATTTTACTTTTGTCAATTGCCTGAGTGCGCTTTCACAGTATCTACAAAAAAACACCCAAAGCGCTTGTGTTTTTATTTGTTTGATAGAAAATGATAATAAATTTATTAAAAAATATTGACTTTCGGATAGAAATATGTTATAATTTAAGGGAAGGAAGTAATTTTGCATATACAATATCTTATAGTTCTCTTGTGTTTACACTCGTGCCGTTATAAGTGATTTGGTCTTGCAAAGTTACTTAATTTATTTTTAGGCGAAAAGCCAAATAAAATTTTTTAGGAGGAACACTAAAAATGTTCAAGAAAGTCCTTTCTCTTGCGCTTGTTGTAGTTATGATTACAACCATGTGCTTTGCGTTTGCTTCCTGTAAGAAGGACAACGCAGACTTCAAACTCGGCGTAATTCTTCTTCACGATGAATTCTCCACCTACGACCTCAACTTTATCAACGGTATCAATGCCGCTGCTAAGGAGCTCGGTCTCACAGAGGCTCAGGTAGTATTCAAGAAGAATATTCCCGAATCCAATGAGTGCTACGAAGCTGCTTGCGACCTCGTTGACGAGGGATGCGACATTATCTTCGCTGACTCCTTCGGTCATGAAACATACATGATCAAGGCTGCTGAAGAGTTCAAGGACGTTGAGTTCTGCCATGCTACAGGTAACCAGGCTCACGTTAAGAACCTTCCCAACTATCACAATGCTTTCGCTTCCATCTATGAAGGCAGATACCTTGCAGGTGTTGCTGCAGGCATGAAGCTCAACGAAATGATCTCCAGCGGTAAGATCACTGCTGACAAGGCTGTTATGGGTTACGTAGGCGCATTTACATACGCAGAAGTTATCTCCGGTTACACATCCTTCTACCTTGGCGCAAAGTCTGTATGCCCCTCCGTTACAATGAAGGTTCAGTTCACAGGCAGCTGGTATGATGAAAACCTCGAAAAGAATACAGCTCTTGCTCTTATCGACAAGGGATGCGTTCTTATAAGCCAGCACGCTGACTCTATGGGTGCTCCTACAGTTTGCGAGGAAAAGGGCGTTCCCAACGTTTCTTACAACGGTTCTACTCTTGAAGACTGCCCCAGCACATTTATCGTTTCTTCCAGAATCAACTGGGCTCCTTATATCAAGTATATCTGCGAGCAGAACATGGCAGGCAAGAAGATCGACACAGACTGGACAGGCACAATAGCTACAGATTCTGTTGTTCTTACAGAAGTTAATACAAAGGCTGCTGCTGCAGGCACAGTTGAAAAGATCGCTGACGTCAAGTCCAAGCTTCAGGCAGGTACTCTCCATGTATTCGATACAGCTACAGCCGGCTTCATCACAGTAGGCGGCGCTGCTGTAACATCACACAAGGTTGAGGACAAGGAAGTTGTTGTTGACGGTTACTTCCAGGAGTCCAAGATCATGTCCGCTCCTTACTTCGATCTCAGAATCGATGGAATCGAGCTTATGAACGAAGACTACGGTGACTGATAATATCCGTATTAGGTAAGGCTTTTATTTAAGGAACGCCGGGGCTGATTGCCCCGGCAGGTTCCGATTTTTTAGTTTTTGCAAAGTATTAATTTTTGATTGATTTTCGGAGGTGCAGCGTGGATAAGGCTGTTGCATTGGAGCTCAGAGGTGTTACCAAGTCTTTCGGTAGTGTAATTGCAAATAACAATGTTGATCTGACCGTTTATAAAAACGAGATACTCGCTATTCTCGGTGAGAACGGCTGCGGAAAAACCACACTTATGAATATGATCGCCGGAATATATTTTCCGGACAGTGGACATATCCTTGTGGACGGAGAAGAGGTAGTTATTCGCTCTCCCAAGGATGCTTTCAAATATAAAATAGGAATGATACACCAGCACTTTAAGCTGGTAGACGTATTTTCAGCGAGCGAGAATATCGTTCTCGGTGTAAAAGACGGAACAAGATATAACCTTAAAGAAGTAAATAACCGTGTGCTCGAGATTTCTCAGCGCTACGGATTCAATATAGATCCCAAGAAAAAAATATACGAAATGTCTGTTTCCGAAAAGCAGACGGTAGAAATAATAAAGGTCCTCTACAGAGGAGCCGATATACTTATCCTCGATGAGCCTACCGCCGTTCTTACTCCGCAGGAGACAGAGAAGCTCTTCAAGGTCCTCAGACGCATGCGTGACGACGGAAAGTCGATAATTATAATTACGCATAAGCTTCACGAGGTGCTTTCTATATCCGATAAGGTCGCAGTCCTCAGAAAGGGCGAGCATATAGCTACAGTGAACACCTCAGAAACAAATGAGTCCGAGCTTACAGAAATGATGGTAGGTAAGAAGGTAGACCTCAATATTCACAGAAGCGAGCCTGTAGATCCTCAGACGAGACTTACGGTATCCGGACTTACAAGCACAAATCACGACGGAATAAAGGTACTTGACGACGTTTCCTTTACAGCCAGAAGCGGTGAGATACTCGGTATTGCCGGTATTGCCGGAAGCGGACAGAGAGAGCTCCTTGAGGCTATTGCCGGACTTCAGCATCTTGATTCGGGAGAGATAACCTATAATAACCCCAAGAACGGTGAGGTCGTAAACCTCAGAGATAAAACACCGCTTCAGATACGCGATCTCGGTGTGCGTCTTTCTTTCGTTCCCGAGGACAGACTCGGAATGGGACTTGTCGGTAACATGAACATTACCGATAATATGATGCTTCGAAGCTACAGACGCGGTCACTCTTTCTTTGTTGACAGACAGCGTCCCAAGGATCTTGCAAACGAGATAGTCAACAGCCTTGAGGTCGTTACTCCCGGACTTAATACTCCCGTAAGACGACTTTCGGGCGGTAACGTTCAGAAGGTGCTCGTAGGACGTGAAATAGCAGCTTCGCCTAAGCTTCTCATGGCGGCGTATCCGGTAAGAGGTCTTGATATAAACTCCTCTTACACCATATATAATCTTCTTAATAAGCAGAAGGAGAACGGAGTTGCGGTCATCTTCGTTGGAGAGGACCTTGACGTTCTTATCGATCTCTGCGACAGGATACTCGTTATCAACTCCGGCAGAATAACGGGTATAGTTGAAGCAAGAGGTGCTAAAAAGGAAGATATCGGTCTTCTTATGACCAAAACAGAAAGAGTTGTAATTGATACGGAGGAAGAGAATAATGGCTAAAAAAGATAATACCGCTCGTATTCATGAGCCTCTTTTCCATATCGCGAAGAGAGATGCGCTTCCTCTCGGAAAAACTGTCCTTATACGCGCATCGGCAATACTTATTTCTCTTGTCGTATGTGCAATAGTTTGCTTTGTCCTTATAAAGATAAATCCTCTTGAACTTTATTCTACGATGTTTGAAGGCGTATTTGGTACCTCCAGACGTATATGGAAGTTCCTTAAGGACTCTGCCGTTCTCTTGTGCTTTGCTCTTGCGGTCACTCCCGCATTTAAGATGAAGTTCTGGAATATCGGTGCGGAGGGGCAGGTGCTTGTAAGCTGCCTTGCCAGTGTTGCATGTATGTACTATCTTAAGGATAGCGTTGATACTTGGCTCTTGCTTATAATTATGTTCGTAGCATCAGTTCTTGCCGGTGCGGCATGGGCTCTCCTTCCCGCAATATGTAAGGCTCAGTGGAATACTAACGAGACCCTGTTTACACTTATGATGAACTACGTTGCGACGAATCTCGTTGCGTTCTTCCTCATAAAATGGACCCCCGACGGCTCCAGTTCTCTCGGTTCTCTTCCTTACGGACATCTTCCGCAAGTGCTTAACGAATACCTGCTTCTTATAATAGTGGTTGCTCTCCTTACCGTAGGTATGTATATATATCTTAAATACAGTAAGCAGGGCTATGAGATATCTGTAGTAGGTGAAAGCCAGAAGACGGCAAGCTATATAGGTATAAGCGTAAAGAAGGTAATAGTTCGTACAATGCTTGTTTCGGGTGCTATATGCGGTCTTGCGGGATTCCTTATCGTTTCCGCTCTTGACCACTCGGTCACTACCGAATCCGCAGGCGGTCAGGGCTTTACCGCGATCATGGTTTCATGGCTCGGAAAGTTCAATCCGTTTATTATGATAATCACATCTTTCCTTATGATATTCCTCCAGCAGGGTGCTGACAGAATATCCACCGAATTCAACATAAGCAACGCTTTCCCGAGTATAGTAACGGGTATAATACTATTCTTTATAATCGGTTGCGAATTTTTTATCAATTACAAGATCATTTTCCGTCAGAAGGAGGTTAAATAATGAATATTTTTACAAGTATTTTTAACTATCTTTTTAGTGCTATCCCTTTGGGAATGACCTTCCTCTACGGCTCTACGGGTGAGATACTTACAGAAAAAGCCGGACACCTCAACCTCGGTATCCCGGGTATCATGTGCGTCGGCGCAGCAGGAGGCTGTGCTTCTATACAGCTCCTTATTAATGCAGGCATTACCAATCCCGTACTTATCGTTGTCGTCGGTATTCTTTGTGCTTTTCTCAGCGGTGCGCTCATGGGACTTATCTATAGCGTTCTTGCAGTTACCTTCCATGCAAATCAGAACGTTACGGGACTTGCTCTTACTACGTTTGGCGTAGGAGTTATGAAGTTCACCATGACAAAGCTTCTTCCCGTAAAGTATCTTAATGCTCTTCCTTATTTCCGTTTCCCGTTTAACAGCAGTCAGACCTCTCTTAAATACTGCGGTGTTATGGTCTTCCTCGGCATAGCTGTTGCTATTGCTACGTCATACGTTCTTTTCAGAACGAGAGTCGGACTTCACCTCCGCGCGGTCGGTGAAAACCCCGCTACCGCAGATGCCGTGGGAATCAACGTTTCACTCTATAAATATATGGCTACTTGTATCGGAAGCGGTATATCCGGTCTCGGAGGACTCTTCTACATTATGGACTATGCAGGCTCGCGTGAAGCCTACCTCAGTATTGAGGCATTGGGTTGGCTTGCAATTGCGCTCGTTATCTTCGCACTCTGGAAGCCGCACGTGAGTATATTCGGTTCTGCTATCTTCGGCGCGCTATTCGTTGCGGGATCCTTTATCCCGAGCCTTATACCGATCGCGATGCTTCAGAAGATGGAGGCAACACCTCTTCTCAAAATGCTTCCTTACGTTGTAACCGTTATAGTTCTTGTTGTTACAAGTATCAGAGACAAAAAAGAAAATCAGCCGCCAGCCTCGCTTGGTGTTCCGTACTTCAGAGAAGAACGGTAAATTTCCGAACTGTTGCTCGCTCTTTGGCGGCAACAGTTCTTTTTTATCAGAAAGGAGTTTTTTATGAACAAACCTATTTACCTGAGTCTCAGGGAGAGCTTCTCAAAGGATATTTACATGCCGACGTGCGGTGTGGTTGCCGCGCCGACAGTAGCGCTTGAAATATCATCACCCGACGATGTAAAAAAGCTTACGTCGGATATGCCTCCTCAGAACCTTCTCATTCATATAGATGATGACCTTTCCGTGCTTTCTGAAAACGGTCAGACCGTATGCTCACTTTATGATATGATCCTTCTTTGCGAGAGATGTGTGCCGATAATATGCTTTGAAAGTAAGCTCGCCGCGGACAGACTTGCGGAATTCTGTGACAGAAACAATATTTGCGACGCTATTATATGCACAAGCTATAGTAATGCGGATATTCTCAAATATGCTTATGAAAAAATGCCTCTTCTTCGCGGTATGCTTGATTGTAGGGAAGAGCATCCTGATATTGAAGAACTGCCCTCATACTGTGTTTCGCATGAGGCGGTAGCCGTTATCCTTTCGTCAGAGGACGCAATTGCCGAAAATATACACTCTCTCAGTCAGAGATTTATTCACGTTATGTGTGAGGATACGTTTGGATTTGACAGCGCCGCATGTGAGGGGGCAAACGGAATTATTACCAAGAGCCCTGATAAAGGATATGCTTTTCTCTCACTGTTCCCCGAAAATTCATTTCTGCGCCGCAGAAATCTTTTTGCCCACAAGGGCTTCCAAAACAACGGAAAATACTCAGAAAACACAATTTCGGGCGTTGTAGCCGCAGCAGAGAACTATTTTGACGGAGCAGAGATAGACGTCAAGCTTACATCCGATAATATTCCCGTCGTTATGCATAATACAAATACGAAAGGACTTTTTGATTGCGAGGTCGCAGTTACAGAGGAAAGTGATTATGCCTTCCTTTCTTCACTTCGCAGAATAGACTTCGAAAACGAGAGCATAGATAAGTTCGAGGACCTCATGTTTGCCATGAAGCCTCATAAGAATACTCCCGTTCTTATCGAGCTCAAGCCAAGTGCAAAATACAATAAGGTCGAAGAGCTTGTACGTCTTACAGATGAAATACTGAGGGATGAAAAAGCTCAGAAAAACTGTATATGCATAATGGGTTCTCTTGCACCCGGACTAAAATACGTACATAAGCACCTGCCTTACCTTCCCGTATCGCACTGTGAGGGCGGAAAAACGATCCCGCAGGCCCCCGAATCACGTTCCGAGGCTGAGGACAGACTTTACCGCGTAGCACTTATTACAGAAGGATGTGCCGCAGGCTATAACTGCGAGGATACGTGTATAAATCGACTTTTTAACGAGTATGCAAAATTCAGAATGCTTACCGTTTTTCCGTGGTCGAGAAGCTGGACACTCTCACCGAGTAAGTGGGAAGTGAACGGACCGTCAAACGATCAAACCTACATTTCGGGATATGATGCATGGACTACAGATCATGGAGAAAAATATCTTGATATGCCGATAGCAATAGAGCTCGCTGATACGCTTGATACAGAGCACCCTATAGCTTACCTACGTTTCCGCGACGGGCATAAGGAGCTTTCCGCGTGCTCGCTTATGAAAACAGGAGAGCACCGTGCGCTTTTGAGCTATACTATAGACCTTCACTTCGGTGACAGCTATACTATATATTCAAAGCCATTCGATATTTAAATTTTTTACGGAGATAATATGAAGACAGAAAGAATATATCCTTTTGTTACGGTAACTAAAAAGGGTGAAAAATTTCTTAAAGAAGGTCACGTTTGGGTATACGGAGAGGAAATAACCTCAACAAACGGTGATATTACAAACGGATGTGTTGTAGACGTTTTCTCGGAAAAACATACTTACCTCGGATCGGGGCTCTACAGTGAGCTTAGCAAGATAAAGGTGAGAATATTGTCTACCAATGCAAATGATACGTACGATGAATCGTTTTTTACACGACGTGTCAAATACGCAATTTCATACAGAAAAACAGTTATGCGAGGAGATCTCTCGTCCTGCCGTCTCATTTTCGGAGAGGCTGACGGCTTACCCGGAGTCACCGCGGATAAGTTTTCGGATATAGTTGTATTCCAGATACTTTCATACGGAATGGAGCAAAGGAAGGACGTTCTCTATCGTGCGATTGTTGATGCGCTCAGGGATGAGGGCGAGACGGTAAACGGAATATTTGAAAGAAATGACGTTGCTATACGAAAGCTTGAAGGTCTTGAGGAAAATAAAGGCTGGGCAGATGTAGACGGAATATTCCATCCCATCGAAACAAAAACTCAGATAGTTGAAAACGGCATAAAATATACTGTCGATTTTGAAAACGGGCAGAAGACCGGATTCTTTCTCGACCAGAAGTTCAACAGAGCAGAGGTTGCACGAATAGCCCTCGGAAAAACAGTGCTTGATTGCTTTACACATACGGGCTCGTTCGCACTGAACGCAGCTATGGGGGGAGCCGCGCACGTAACAGCTGTTGATATATCCGAAAAGGCTATTGAGGATGCAAAGACAAATGCTGCTCTGAACCGACTTGATTCGCGTATGTCGTTTGTTGCGGCAGACGTTTTCGATTATCTTACAGAGCTGAAAAATGATAAAAACGCACCGAAATATGATTTTATAATTCTCGATCCTCCGGCATTTACAAAGAGCCGCCAAACGGTACGCAATGCAGAGAAAGGATACAAGGAGATAAACAAAAAAGCAATGCAGCTTTTACCTCGAGGCGGTTATCTCGCTACATGCTCATGCTCACATTTTATGAGAGACGATCTTTTCAGAAAAATGTTGGCAGATGCGGCGAATGAAGCATCTGTGACGCTCAAGCAGATAGAAGCGAGACAGCAGGCGTGCGATCATCCGATTCTCATGAATGTTCCCGAAACCGATTATCTTAAATTTTATATCTTTCAGATAGTTTGAAATTTATCCTCGTCACTCTTTGTGACGGGGATGTTTTCAAAAAGATATTGTTTTGATAATAAAAAAGCCAACCTTTTTAAAATTCGGTGTCTATATAAGTGAAAGCTTTCAAAAAAAGAGGTAAAACAAATGAACAGACAGATAGCCGAGAAGACAATAAACGAGTACTTAAAGCCGATATATGGCTTTGCTCTGAAAAACTGTACTAATCTGCAGGATGCCGAAGATTTGTCGCAAGAGATTATTCTAAAGGCGTTTCGCGCTCTTTTACGTAAGGATGATATCGGTGATGTGAAAAATTTTATATGGACTGTAGCTCATAATGCGCTATGCAATTATTACCGTGAAAACGCTAAAAACGTTAGTAAAGTAAATGTATATGAGCTTTCCGAGCTTGTCTATGAGGAGGATTATACCTTTTCTGAGGAAGAGGATAAACAAATTCTTGAGCGATTGAAGATTGAGATCGCTTATCTTTCCAAGATTCAAAGAAAAATAATTATCTCATATTATTTCGAAAACCGAAAGCAGACTGATATAGCAAGTGAGCTCGGTATTCCTCTCGGAACTGTAAAATGGCATTTGTTTGAAGCAAAAAAAGAATTGAAAAGAGGTATAGGCACTATGCGAAAATCAAGTGAACTTAAATTTAATCCGATAAAATTTCATTCATATGGGATCAACGGTTCGTCCGGAACAAAAAGCCCGGATAGCTTTTTCAGATCTATTTTATCACAGAATATCTGTTACTCGGTACGAAATGAAGCCAAAGATGTAAATGAGATAGCAGATGACCTCGGAGTTTCCCCGGTTTACGTAGAAAATGAAGCAGAGTATCTTGAGGAATACGGATTTTTAAAGCTTGTAAGAGGAAAGTATATAGTTAATTTTATTATAAGCGAGCCGAATGAAGAGCTGTTGGTAATGCAAAACGCTATGTATAAAAAAGCCGCAAAAATATTTGCAAACGAACTTTACGATGAGCTTGTTTCTTCCGGAATACTAAAGAGCAGTGAGCTATGGTGCAGACAAACAGACGGGAAAATAACAATCGAAAATGAAGTGCGTGCGGATGATAATTTTATTCTTTGGTCTGTTATTCCGTTTATAGCTGCTATTAGCGGTGAGACGCTTATGGACGATCGTATTAAATTTGAAGAGGTCGCAACGATACGCCCTGATGCAGGACATAATATATTCCATGCATCTGTGATCTCGGATGCGATCTCTCTCCCGGAAGATTACGCGTATATGAAAAATTGGTGCGGACCTATGTGGAATCAAAGCGGAGATAAAATACTTTGGCAGATAGACAGCGAGTGGTCTGACCGCGGAGAAGACTCTCAAGCTCTTACGTATTATTCAAAAGAGGCTAAACGCGTACTATCGCTTTATGAAAGAGAAAAAAATGAATTACTTTCAAGAGATGAGTATGCATGGCTTGCAGAAAAAGGATATGTGAAGATCTGCGGCGATTTTGATAATCAATTCAAGTCATCGTGGCAGATAGTTGTACTTTCTACAAAAAATATAAAAGAAAAGCTTTTGGATATCGGGAATAAAATAAAAAAGAAGTATTCGGGTGAATTTGAAAAGATAAAAGAACCTTATGTTAAAGCGACACTTGAGGCTGTTCCCAAGCATTTACGCAGAGTCAGAGAATATGAGCTTCAGTTTGTTTTTCATTCGGACGGTTTGTTCCTTTGCCACTGTATAGTTGAACTTTTGTCAAACGGTAAGCTGTCTCCACCAAGCGAGGAACAGAGAAAATCTATCTGCAGGATAATTTTTGAAAAATAAACTTTCGGTTATATTAGCCGTGTTTTTTATTAAATTATTCCGCTTGTGAATACACAGAGATGAAATCAGACTGAACCAAAGCCAACCGCCCCGCCGCCCCGAACGCTTGCGTTCGGGTAAATGAAAACGCTTGCGTTTTCATTTGCAGCAGAGACCTGCGACCTCTGCTGCCGGCGGGGCGGATGTTTCGGTTCAGTCTGATTTTGCCGCTGTAAGATGATGTAGGATCTACATACCCAAGCCTTGACGCAATATTAAACAGTGCCGCTGACAGTAACCACAGCCGTTCCGGGAACCACCTCGATCTCACCGCTCGGAGAGGTAACGTAAGTAGCCGCCGGAACACTTATTATACCGCTCGGAATCGTAAAGAGTCCCGTAGCCTCATCGTACGTGTATTCAGCGGGTGTCGTGAGAGACACGCCGTTAAGCGTTACACTTATATCCGAAAGTATAGGATCAAATGTGTCTGTTAGCACCACCGTGTCGGCTATAGCGTTTCCGCTGTTTTCAATGGTTATCGTATAAGTGAGATTTCCGTCAGTAACACTTGTGGGAGTTACCGCCTTTGTTACGCTCAAAAGAGCATCTTCAACAACTGTTATGGTTTCACTTGCACTTATAGGGGATATTATTCCGCTTCCGCTTGCCGTTGCTGTGTTTACTATCTCAGACCCTAATGAAAGCGGAGCAAAAGAGTTGATCTCTGTGTCATATACAACTGTCACACTTCCACCTGCAGGAAGCGAGGGAATAACGTAAGTAAGAGTCGGAGAAGTTTGCGTAGGAGTTAGTTCTCCGCTTGGTACTCCGTTTACAAAAAGAAGTATCGGCCCTGTAAACGTGAGAGGATAATATGTCCCCTCTTCCGTTACGTATGACCCGAGAGTGTCGGTTACCGTTACGTTGGTCAATGCCGCAGAAGAAGTGTTTGTAAGCGTTACAACGTAAGCCTTTGTATCCCCGGATCTGTAAGTAGAACCGAGAGCAGTCTTACTTATTGATACCGGATCTATGATCTCCCCTTGAGCAATGTTGGAAAGAACAGTCCTTCCGTTGTAGGTTATTTGTGCCTGGTTTGTGAATATAGCCATAAATTCCTCCGTTCACCCGCACGCGCGGTCTGTTTTTATACAGTATATGCAATCGAGAAGGGAAGTGCTACACAAAAAAGACACCCGAGCCTGATAAGCTCGGATGTCCTACGCCAAGTATTAAATACTATTCTTCAAAGCAATCGTAAGCCGAAAGTACGCTCTTTCCTATTTCATAAAGGAAATGCTCGGATGCTATCTTGAGATCGAGCGGTGCACGCGCAAGTCTTGTGTCCTGAGAATATTCGCGTCTCTTGTTTGCGGGAAGGAATATGTTTCCTACCTCAAACGTGAAATATCCCTTGTAATCTATGTCTATAAGTCCGTGCATTACGGAATCAAGATTCAGAGTTCCGAGGAATGGAGTCATGTGCGAGTCTCTGTCTCCCATGTTGTCCTGAATGTGAAGAGCCTCTACGTGGTGACCGAGAAGCCTCAACGCCTCATCCTGCGGCATATCCTGCATGTTTCCGTGACCGGCATCCCATACAGCGTGAAAACGCGGGTGATCCACGTATTCTATGAGTGCAAGAAGATCGGGAGCGTTGTCTATCCAGTAAACGTCGGGCTTACTCATCTTATTGAAGTTTTCGACAAGAATGTTTACGTTGCATCTTTCGCCTGCCTCAAGAAGCGGTGTAAAAAATACTCTGTTTCTTTCAAAAGCCTCTTCCTTGGTAAGACCGCTTTCGTAACCCGAATGAACGACTACACTCGGAATTCCAAGCTCTCCGCACGCTTCAACGCAAATAAGCGTGTCCTTTATAAATTGCTCATTATCGGCGGCAATAGGCTTTCCCATAGGAGAGTGCGACTGAACGAATTTTACCCCAAGCTCGCTTGCGGCTTCCTTGATCTTTTTTATGTGTCCCTTGAAATCATCACTGTATACACCGTCGCGCCTGTTATAATCAACACCGAAATTATAGTCCAGATATTTGAATCCGGCTTGATTTATATATTTCATTGCCTCGGTCTGCGAGGATGTATATGCGGAAAAATCACCTGTGGTTGTTGCAAGCTTCATATCAGAATCCTCCGTTTATGCCTTTTCTGTTTTTTCCTCGAGCTCGTCGAGATAATAAATTCGTGTGTTTGCGTGCTTTCCTCTCTCGTCCTTGACAGTTATTCTGAAATAATAGTCTTCGGGAGAGATCGTGAACGCCGCCTCGTTTACAAGAGGAGCACCGTTTTCGGAAAGCTTGCAGCCCTTTCGCCTTCCTGCCGTTCCAAAGAAAATACCCACAGCGTCCGAGCAGGTCACGTGTACCTTGCCGTCCTCTACATAAAGATCATATATCTCCGGACCGTTCGAGGCGTAGCAATTTCCTTCGGTTATGCCGCTTATGATAGACTCGTAAGAAAGCTCATCAGCCTTTACCATCGTCCAGCCGTTGAAGAAATTTGGGGTGTTGTGGTTGTCATCTCCTCCGACACAGATAAGCCGCTGTCCGGAACGCGCCATATGATCGTATACGGCGGGGTTGTACTCAAGATCAGAGGAACGGTTGGAGGCACCGTTGATTATCTCAAATCCGGTGAGCCCTTTAAGCTGCGAATACGTAGGATAGGTGTTGAGAGACCATGAGGGATGATTGTATACAACAAAGAATCCGTTTTCGTTTGCAGTTTTTATGACTTCGTTGAAGCACTCAACAGTATACTCGCGTATGAAGTCGGGCTCTCCGACGTAAGAAAATCCGGACATGTAATTCTTCATCTTTCCCCAAATGTATTTCGGGTTGTAGCAAACCATAGAGGTGTTGTCCGGAGTCTTTGCATAAAGGTTTAAGTGCATCTGCTCAACGTGGTCAAAGCAGTGCGGCTTTCCCTCATAGAAGCAAAACGGGGGATTCGTGTAGTCTCCAAATGAATATTCGTAAGAGTTTATCGCTATAAAATTCTTGTCCGTAAGACGCTGAAGGTCTATCAGACCTTCATGCTCGGTAAAGGCCACAGCCGCATAACCGTGTGCGCTGTATATCTCTTTTATTTCTTCCGGAGTCTGAACTCCGTCAGATAGATTTGTGTGACTGTGCATGTTAACTTTATAAAAGTTTCCGCCTGACGGTAAAAGATATTGCCTCATAGAATTGCCCTCCGTATATTGTCGTTTTCAGTTCTTTTTAAGAAATTCCGCACATTTCGCGACCTCTGTGGGGCCGTCGGGTGTGAGAGTCTCACTTTCAACAACCATAACTATACCAAGCTCCTTCGCCTTTTCCATAACCGCAAGAACGGGAGCAGTTCCTTCACCGAGAGGAATACCCTTTCCACCCTTGAAGCCGTCCTTAAGGTGAATTACGGATATTCTGTCCTTTAGCCTTTCCATCATCGCAACAGGATCGCGGTCAGCGTTGTATGCCCAGAACGTGTCTATCTCAAATTTAAGAGAAGTTCTTTTCTCAAGCTCGTAGTGTATGTAAAGACCGTCCTCGTTAGGAAGAAATTCGTGAGAGTGATTGTGATAATGAAGCTCAATGCCTTCCTCGGCAAGACGTTCCTGAACCTTCTTTACAAGTGCAACGAAAGCGTCGATCTTAGCACCCGTCTTGAGATCTGCGCCGGGAAATATGAGATTCTTACATCCGATAGCTTTGTGGAATGCTATCGTTTCCTCGAGCATTTCGTCGCTTACGAGACTTACGTTTGTGTGAGTAGCATATGCCTTAAGAGAATATTTGTCGAGCATCTCTTTGATCTCTTCCGCAGAGTTGTCGAAGAATCCCGCAAACTCAACAAATTCATAACCAAGTTCGGATACGTGGCGCAACGCAGCGTCCATATCGTTCTTAGCAAGATCCCTAATGCTGTAAAGCTGTATTCCGTAATTCATAGTGAATCCTCCCAAAATTATTCGGATAATGATCCGACAGTTTTCCTTTTTCACTATTTTACCACCCAAAAATATATTTTTCAATATATATTTTGTTACTGTACTGTTAACTAATCGAAATGTAATATTATATTTATAATTATATTTATAATATTTAGTACAATTTCACACAATTATAAAAACGCTCTTGACAAGATAAAAAAAATATGCTATAATTAAAAAGTATAATAATACTTCGGAGGCGGATATATTATGGCAACTGAAAAAAGAAAGCTTAAAATGGGATTTATCGGATGCGGACAGAGAGGACGTTCACATGTTCGCGAGTCGCTCAGATTTGAACAGGTTGAGGTAGCGGCTCTGTGTGACCTTTACCGTGATAGAATAGAGAACCTTGCGGATTACGCTGAGAGAAAGCAGGGAACAAGACCTTTTATCACCCAGGACGTGGACGAGCTTATCGCTCGAGGAGGTCTTGATGGTGTTATAGTAGCAACATCCTGGGAGACACATGCAAGTATTGCGGCAAAGTGCCTTCTTGCAGGTATCACTACCGCTATGGAAGTCGGTGGAGCTTGTTCGGAAGAGGAGTGCCGAGAGCTTGTTGAAGCGTATGAAAAAACAAAGACACGCTTTATGTTCCTTGAAAACTGTTGTTACGGCAAGAGAGAAACTATGCTCTTCAATATGGTTAAGGATGGCTTCTTCGGTGAAATAGTTCATTGTGACGGTGCATATGGCCACGACCTCCGCGATGAGGTTTCCTTTGGTAAAGAAATACGTCATTACAGACTCAATCACTATTTAAATGAAAATTGCGAAAATTACCCAACGCATGAGCTTGGTCCTATCGCGTGGATGATGGATATAAACAAGGGTAACAGAATGGTATACCTTACCTCCATGTCCTCTAAATCCGCCGGTCTCCATGAATTCATAATGAAGAAGAAGGCGGACGATATAGCTCTTCGTGATGCAGTCTTTGCTCAAGGCGATATAGTTACTACAAACATTATGTGCGCAGACGGCAGAACCATAACTCTCCGACTCGATACAACTCTCCCCAGAACCTATACAAGAGGTCTTACCATACACGGAACAAGAGCACTTTATCAGGAGGATGGAGATTTTGTGTTCGAGGACTGCGACAGAAACTCTACTATGCATACCGCACGTAATATCTGGGGCAACTTTGCCGAATATGAGGAAAAGTACCTTGACGATAGGTGGAAACAGGAGATAAAGGGCGGCCACGGCGGTATGGACTACGTAATGCTCAACGATTTCTATAATAAGCTTGAATCAGGCGAGGATTTCCCGATCGACGTATACGATGCGGTCGCATGGATGTGCATATCCTACCTTTCAGCAGAGTCAATAAAGAACGGAAGCGCGCCCGTTCAGATCCCCGACTTTACAAACGGTAAATGGATGAATAAATGATTAAAAAACCACGGCGATTCAAAATGAATCGCCGTGGTTTTTTAATGCTTGTAATCTTTCAGCATTACAGTGTATTTTTCGTATATAGCCTTATATTCTTTATATTTTTCTTCCTTGAGCTTGCCCTGTGAATAGTATTCTTCAGCCTTTATGAGAAGCTCCTTTCTGCAGGAATGCGCAAGATCCTTGTAATTGTTTGATAAAAATTGCTTCATCTCGTGGATTATCGCGTCAAGCTCTTTTTCTGATCTACTTTTAAAAAATAACATATACGTATCCTCCGCAAGGTCTTACAGAGCTATTATAACATAAAAAGTGAGTCTTGTCAAGATGTTTTGTATTGACAAGTCGATTTCATTATGGTATAATTATATTAAGCATTTTTTTTGCAAATATATAAAACGCCGAGATATCGGCACAGAGGTGAATATGAAGGATAATAAAACACTTGCATATATAAATATGTTTGCGATCCTCGGATCCCTTCCGAAGCTTTGCGAATATGATAAACGCGCTGCAAGACTTGTGTCTCTGAGGGAGTCGGTTTCTATAGCATTCGAGGTGAACGGAGGTCCCAGCGCAACCTTTACATTCGGAAACGGAACCTGCTTTGTTCTCGGTGGATCGCACGAATGCGATATAAAGCTTTATTTTAACAGCTGTGAGCATTTTAATGCCATGATAGACGGAAACGCTATGCCGGTTCCTTTGAAGGGCTTCACTAAGATAGGTTTCCTTACAAAGAATTTTACAAAACTCACCGATATCCTTTCGGCATATCTCCGTCCGGAGCCCGAAGCACTTAAGGACGAAAAGTTCTTTAATATCAGCACCTCACTTATGCTTTACGTTATAGGCGGTGCGGTAGCACAGATAGGGAACAATGATAAGATAGGCAGATTCAGCGCTTCAAATATAGTAGACGGTACGGTTTGCCTTTCCATTAAAGACGGTCCCGCGGTTTACGTTGCGGTAAACAACCACGTTATGACCGCACATCTTGAAAAGAATGCCGAGCCGAGAGCTGTTATGCAGTTTGCGGACATGCATACCGCACGCGATCTGTTCGACGGAAACGTGAATGCAATGGACTGTATAGGAAAGCAGAAGATAACTCTATGCGGTATGATATCCATGCTCGACAACGTGAACAGAATTCTTGACAGAGTAGCAGTGTATCTGGCATAAAGGGGGAAATATAATGGCAAGAAAACTCAATGATTATACAAAAAGCAGAGAAATATTTGATAGAGCAGTAAAGGTGATCCCTTCGGGTGTGTACGGACATCTCGGTCCGGGAGAAGGTTGCTTTATCCCCGTAGAGGCTTTCCCGTTTTTCGCAGAGCGTGCCAAGGGCTCTTACTTCTGGGACGTTGACGGAAATCGTTTTATAGACTATATGTGCGCATACGGTCCCAACATTATGGGATATAACGACGAGGAGATAGACGAGGCGGCAAGAAAACAGCTTGAAAAATGCAACTGCACTACCTCCCCATCTCATATAATGGTCGATTTTGCCGAGCTTCTTGTTGATACTGTTGCAAGTGCGGATTGGGCGTTCTTTGCAAAGAACGGAAACGACGTTACTACTCTCGCAATAATGACAGCAAGAGCGCACACAAGGAGAAAAAAGATAGTATTCTTTAAGGGATATTATCACGGAGTATCTCCATGGACACAGAAAATAGATTACTCGGGTGTACTTGAAGAAGAGGTGTGTAACAATATATACGTTGATTGGAATGACCTTGACGGTCTTAAACGTGTGTTTGCCGAGAATAAAGGACAGATCGCAGCAGTTATCTCTCAGCCGTATATGCACGGAAACTTCATGGATAACGAAATGCCCGCAGAAGGCTTCTGGAAGAGCGTGCGCGAGCTATGCACAAAGAACGGAACAGTTCTCGTTATAGATGACGTAAGAGCAGGCTTCAGACTTGATATTGCAGGCTCTGACCATTATTTCGGATTTGAGGCGGATCTTATTTGCTTCTGTAAGGCACTTGCGAACGGATATAACGTGTCTGCCCTCTGCGGAAAGAACTTCCTCAAAAATACGGTAAGCGGTATATCCTATACCGGAAGCTACTGGATGAGTGCCGAGCCGTTTGCCGCAGGCATTGCATGTATAAATAAGATGCGCCGCCTCGATCTTCCGAAAATTCTTATGGAGAAGGGAAAGACGCTTACGGAAGGGCTTAAAGCGACAGCGGAAAAGCACGGCTATGACCTGAGAGTATCCGGAGCGCCCTCGCTATTCTATCTTCGCATTGCTAACGATGACAGTCTTATGCTGCATCAGAGATGGATCGCAGAGATGGTAAAGAGGGGAGTTTACCTCACAAACCATCATAATCACTTTATTAACTACGCACTTTCGGATGAAGACATAAAAGAGACTATAGAAATAGCCGATGAGGCTTTCAGAGTTCTCTAAAAAAAGAACACGGCTCAGAGATGAGCCGTGTTTTTTATATTTTTCTTGTAAAGTAGAAGAACTTCTCATCCTCTCCCGAAAGCTTCATTGACTTTTGAAGCATTTTCGCCGAGGGGAGATTTTCTTTGTAGCATTTTGCCTTTACGTAAGAAAGACCGAGAGTGTACAGAGCATAAGAGCAAACCGCACAAAACGCCTCGTTTCCGATTCCCTTACCGTCAAAATCGCAGAATATCCGTACACCTGCTTCTGCACTTGAATCTCTGTAATCAAAATTATAGAGAATAACCTCACCGGCAAATCTGCCCTTGTATCTTATGGCAAAATTAAGCGCCATTCTGTTTTCAAAATCCTTCTTCTGATCCTCATAAAAGAAATTATCCTCGGGGGATTCACAGCTTTCACGGTAATCGTAGCCCCAATATCTGTTTATCCTTTCGTCGGTGGAAAGTGAAAAATATTTTTTTGCGTCATCCCTCGTTATCCTATCAAGTACAAGTCTGTTAGTGAAAAGCCTGGGTACCTCGTCTATATCAGAAAGCTCGGTGCGTACTTTCACTGCGTATTTTTTTACTATATCGCACGGCTGATACTGCAGCTTTGATATTCTGAGACCGCGTATGCCCGCATCATCCTCGCGGTTAAGATA
The DNA here is from genome assembly GCA_015064885.1 of Oscillospiraceae bacterium. GTDB lineage: Bacteria > Bacillota > Clostridia > Oscillospirales > CAG-272 > SIG640. Next base: position 26,477 of record SVRJ01000010.1, on the reverse strand, counting down.
AATAATACCCGCCGGAAGAACCTTAGCAAACTGATTAGCCGTAGCGGGATAAAGCCCCTCAAATCCGGAAAAAGCCTTTTCAATATGATTTATTGCCATATTTCCGCATATCTCACAAAGACAAAAAGATATCAGCTTTCCCTCATACTCGTATCCGCCGCATATGAACTCATCTCCGCCTACAAATTCACACATTGACTCGGCGCGTAAAAGCTCATCGTAAGCGCCGTCACTTGCGTTGCCGAAGCTTTCCTTGAAGCGTACAAAGAAATCCCTGGCAAGATCCATATCATCCTTTTCGAGAATGCGGAAGCTTGCGGAAGGGTAGGCTGAGTTGAATTTTTTAATGTGGTTTCTTTGTCCGCTGTATTTTCTGCCCGAGAATGAGGCGAAGTCGTCTCTCAGATATAAATAGTCGCTGAGAATATTGAGCGACGATATCTCAACTCTGTCATATATATCGGTGAGCAGGCGTATACCTTCCTTAGGAACGTAGTCAAACTCAAGCGGAATAAAATTCTCCTTGCAGTATTCCTCTATTTTCATTAGTGCCGAGGATATGTCTGCATCCTCATCTATTGGAAGAGGAAGATTGAAGCGGAGTACACCCTCGTACACCTCGTATACAAGAAGACATCCGTCCGAAATGCAGTATGCCGGTGAGATCATATCTCTCCACATGTATTTTATTCCGAGCGAATAGTCGCTTATTTTGTACACCGATCTTTTATACAACGAAGAAAGATAGGATAAGTCGCTTTTATCAATCGTTTTAAAAGTTAACATACGGTCTCCGATTTTTCAGTGTTTGTTTTTCATTTTGTGTATTAGATAAAAAGAGAAGATAATTCCGAGTAACACACATGCGATTATAGAAAAAAGCATGCCCGCGGTATCCGTACCGTTTTGCGGTAAATAGGTGACTTGTGGAGCTTCCGAGCCTTCACACGTTGTTTCGGCTGCACACACAGTGACCGAAAATAAAAGCAGAAGTACTGTCAGCGCTATCAGGGTAAGGTACACCGATCTTTTCATAGCTTCTCCCTTTCCAAAAATACTTCATTATATATTTTAGCACATATCAATTTTACTTTCAAGTATATTTTGTTACGACGTAAAATAACTTTTAAATATATATTTAATAAAGAATTTACAATGCTAATCTTGAAAAACAGAGGGTGCGATGATATAATATTGATTAATATGCTAAAGCATAAATAAATAATATACTTGAAAGGAATAAAAAATTCTATTATGGACAACGGAGACAGTAGTGACGGGCAGATCATTGTACTCATATTTACTTTTCCGACAAGATCTTATATCTGTTCGGTAAAAACGATACGGCATGTTCGCCGAGAGATATATTCACTTCGTATGTGATAGTATCAACTTGCTTTTTACCGATATTTATTAATGATTTTTAGGAGGACTCAAATGAGTATTGTTTTTCCCCTGTTGTTACAGGTGTTTCTTATTTTTTTAAATGCGGTTTTTGCCTGTGCTGAAATAGCTGTTATATCGACCAACGACGCCAAGATAGATAAAATGGTGTCGGAAGGAAATAAAAAAGCTAAGCTTCTTTCACGTCTCAAGGAAAACCCCGCTAAATTTCTTGCCACCATACAAATAGCCATAACTCTTTCCGGATTTCTCGGAAGTGCGTTTGCGGCAGATAACTTCGCAGGCTACATTGTCGATCTTATGGAAAGAATAGGCCTGGCAAACGATACTAACAGAGCTGTATTCAATTCAGTGGCTGTTATACTTATTACGTTAATATTATCTTATTTTACACTTGTATTCGGAGAGTTGGTTCCTAAGCGTCTTGCCATGAAGAAGAGCGAAAGCATGGCACTCTCCATGTCAAGCCCCCTTTATGCGATATCAAAGCTTTTTACACCCGTAGTATGGTTGCTTACCGTTTCAACAAACGGAGTTCTTCGTCTCTTCGGTGTTAACCCTAACGAAGAGGAGGAAGAGGTCAGTGAGGAGGATATCCGACTCATGGTAGATGCGAGCAGTGAGCAGGGAGCTATAGATATAGAAGAAAAAAAGATGATCCAGAACGTCTTTGAATTTGACGATATGAGTGTCGATGAATTTTCAACACACAGAACAGAAATCAGTTTTCTCAACGTAGAGGACAGCGATGCGGAATGGGAGAATACTATTTTTGAAAGCTCACATTCAGCATTTCCCGTGTGCGGTGAGACGGTAGACGATATTCTTGGCGTTATCTTTGCGAGGGAATATTTCAGAGCAAAGGATAAGAGCAGAGAAAATCTTATGAAAAACGTTATGAAGCCCGCATATTTCGTACCCAGTAATCTTAAGGCTGACGTGCTTTTCAAACAGATGAAGCAAACGGGCAAGCATTTTGCCGTGGTTCTTGATGAATACGGAGGAGTTACGGGAATAGTCACTATGAATGATATTCTCGAGCAGATAGTCGGTGATTTCAACGAGCCCGCCGAAGAAAAGGGCGAGGATCTTCCCGACATCATGAAAAACGCAGATGGAACCTGGACGGTATCAGGATCTGCCTCTCTTGATGACGTTAACGAGGCATTGTCGCTTAAGCTTTTTTCAGAAGAATGCGACACCTTTGGCGGCTACGTGTTCGGAGAATACGGATCTCTCCCCGAGGACGGAAGCGTTTTTGAAATTGATATAGAAAATGCTCACGTAAACGTAGTTGAAATAAAAGAACATAGAATAGAAAAAACTGTCGTAACGGTAAAAGACACCGGTACGGACGAAAACTAAAAGATCAGGCGGTTTACCCGCCTGATCTTTCTTTATATAAAGAAAATGTTTTCTGCGTTTTCATGTATTATCCTTACCGCTTCAAGACCGAAGATCTCTGTAGGATAGCTCGAGTCGGCAAATTCAGTTCCGGACCCCGAAAAAATCGTCTTACCACCATCAATGAGATATATTCTGTCAGATACCTTGACAGCGTCTGTCAGGTCGTGTAGCACGATAATTACCGCCTTGTTTCGCTTTTTCAGAATGTCTATGAATGCAAACAGTTCTTTTTTTGTCACTGCGTCCATAAAGGTCGTAGGCTCGTCAAGCATTACGGTGTCGGCATCTCCCGCAAGTATCATCGCAAAATACGCCCGTCTGCATTCGCCGCCTGAAAGCGAGCTCACCTTTCTTTGCGAAAGCTCATATAATCCCATTTCCTTTATTGCGGAATACACCTTCTCTCTGTCCTCACTCGTGAGTATTCCCGAAAAGGAGGTATATGGAGTACGGCCGTAAGATACAAGAGATTCTACGGTTATGTCGGGCGATAAAACGTTCTGAGGCATTATTGATACCTTCTTTGCAAGCTCTTTTCGGCTTATCAGAGAAATATCCCTACCGTCGACTAAAATACTTCCACTGTATTTTCTTTCTTTAAGGACGGAGGAGAGAAGCGTTGTCTTTCCACTTCCGTTACGTCCAAGCACAGCGGTTATCTCTCGGTTGTTTGCGACCAGAGAGATACTGTCAAGAATATTTTTTTTATCTATTGAAACAGAAAGATCTTTGAATTCAATCATGCTCTCTCCTCCTTCTGCAAAGTAAAAAAACAAAGAACGGAGCACCGACTATCGACATTATTATTCCGCACGGAAGCTCGCTTGGAGCAAAGAGTATCCTTCCGAGAAGATCGGATAGAAGTAACACGTACGCTCCCGTGGTCATACATATCGGCAGAAGAAGCGGAGAATCGGACGGAACGAATTTTTTCGCCATGTGAGGAACTATAAGTCCCACAAAACCGATAAGACCACCGAATGATACCGAAGACGCACAGAGTGCACTTGATAGTACAAGTGCAAATATGCGTACGAGTCTAACGTTTACACCGAGAGAGGCAGCCATGCTGTCACCAAGGCAGAGAAGCTTAAGTCGCGGAGACAGGAGAAGCGCAAGTATAAGGCATACGCCAATAATTGCCGAAGGTGCCGCTATGTCCTCTGAATATATTCCCGAAAGACTTCCGACAGAGAAGGCGGTATAGGATACGAGCACGTCGGGGAAAAGATAGGAAAGAAAAGATATTACCGCATTGAAGAAGGCCCCAACTGCCACTCCGGAAAGAACGAGTGTTGCTTTCATTGATGCGCCTTGAGTCATACGTGATATCAGCAGAACAAGGATAGTGGCAATAAGCGCACCTAAGAATGCCGATACAGGTAAAAGCAGATAAAGGGAGGGGGCAAAGCACAATATAAGCATTACAAAAAGCCCTGCTCCGGAGTTTACGCCTATTATATTAGGTGCGCAAAGATCGTTGCCGGTCGCCTGCTGAAGCATAAGTCCGGCACTTGAAAGTGCCGCACCCGCCATGATCGCTCCGAATATACGCGGAAAACGAAGCGAATATATTATAAGCGATTGCTTTTCATAGCCGTCGGTATTCAAAATACCGTTTATAACCTCGTATATAGAGAGATTAACGCTTCCGAGTGATATAGAGAGCAAAAAAGAAATTAAAAGGATCAACAGAGAAAATAAAAGCGGTAGCACGTGACGCTTGCTTCCTTTCACCGAAAGCACCTCCTTTGCTTTAAGTTATTTTGAAATGTCGAGTGTTGGGTAAAGAGCTTTAGATAAAAATTCGTACGATTCAAGCCAGCGTGAGTTCGGCTTGTAGTGAAACAGCTCCTTGGGAAGGAAAATAAACTTTCCCGTTCTCACTGCTGAAAGGTCTTTCCAGCCGTCTTTACAGAATAGATCGCTTATATATTTTTTGGCTGCGTTCTCGTCACCCATTGTCGTAATAAAAATATATTCGGGATCACGCATAAGTATCTCCTCAAGACTCAGACCGTCAAGCAGAACGTGTGCGGAATCGGCGATGTTGTACGTTTGCATTTCACCAAGCATCCTGCATGCGAAATTATCTGCTGAATTTTTTGCCTTGGTTGATTTTTGAGAAGAGCCCGCACGGACAAAAAGAATGTCGGTTGGTTCCTTATCTGCGGTAAACTCGCTAACCTTCGCAAGAAGTGAAGATATACTTTCCTTGAGCTTTGTTCCATGCTCCAGGTATACGTCCGGCGTTTGATTTATATCTGTGAATATTTTGAGCACTCGTAGATAATCGTCAACCGATTCCACCTTGAATATCGCTGAGGGGATACCTATCGAGGAAAGATAGTCGGCACATTCAGCCTGAACCGTGTAATCGGCAGTACATATGACGAGATCAGGCATTTTTGAAACGAGCAGCTCTGTATTTATAGTTGTATGCCCTGCGCCGTTGTCTACGAGTATGACTTCCTCACTTGCAAATCCGCGCTCTACACTGTCACCTACAGTTATATAGATATCTCCTCCGGACAAAGTCCAGATATCAGCAAAGGAAGAGAAGAGAACGGCAACCTTTTCGGGCTTTTTTGTCAATGTTATAGTTTTTCCGATACTGTCAGTGAAGGTGTACGGAAATCCGCCGCCTTCTGCTCGGTTGTTCGTTTCGGATCCATTTGCTCTGTTGCTATCAGTACACGAAGCAAAAGAAAGAAAAACGGGTAAGAGAAAAAATATCAGTGTCGCGAATGATAAGACCTTTTTCAATCAGATCCTCCTTTTGAAAAACATTCCGGAATACATACAAAGGTATATATTCCGGGATGTTTCTTTATTTACGAATTTAAATCTTAAGAATAACGCTTAAGAAAGAAGCTTTGACTCAACAACGTCAAACCCGAGTCTGTTTACCGTATCAGCAAATCTTTCACCGGGGGTACCCTCGTTTTTAAAGAAAAGAATGATCTTTTCTATCATGTCGAGGACCTCTTCCTCGCTTGTGAATATTTTGTTCAACGGCCTTCCCATGGCAGCCTTTTTGCCCCATCTTCCGCCGATATAGATCTTATATCCGTCAGTATAGTCTTCAAATGCACCGAAGGGACATTTTCCAAGACATCTGCCGCATCTGTTGCAGGAATCGTCAACAGTTATTTTGCCGTCTGTAAGCCTTGCGGCATTTATCGGACAGCACTTTTCGATCTGGCAGACCTTACATCCCCTGCACTTTGAATAGTCAATATTAACTATTCTCTGACCTATAACTCCGAGATCGTTAAGGTCCGGTTTTACGCAGTTGTTGGGACATCCGCCGACGGCAATTTTGAATTTGTGAGGAAGGGTAACGTCATGATATCCGACGTAGAATCTCTCGTGTATCTTTTCGCTGAGTGAATATGTATCTATGAGACCGAAAACGCATGTAGTACCCTTGCAGGATACAACAGGACGAACCTTAGGTCCCGTACCTCCGGTCATAAGACCACGCTCTGCGAGATAATCTATGACAGGCTGAACGTTTGCATAAGGTATACCTTGTATCTCAATAGTCTGTCTCGTTGTCATTGCCACTTCACCGGAGCCGAACTTTTCGGAAGCGGTAGCGATGTCAATGGCTTCCTTTGAGGTGATCTTTCCGTTTCTCGTTATAACGCGTACGTTAAAAACGTCGGGAAAGCGTTTATCTCTCAAAAAGCCGAGGCCCTTTATTCTTTTTACGTCATCCGCAGTAGGTAATATTTTGTTTTCCATTATAAACCTCCTTTAATGCTTATTTTGCGTGACTGTCACAGTAAATGCAACGATAGGTTCTCGTCTCGCTGTCTACAAGCTCAAAAATATGATCTATCTCCTGCTCTGTGGTTACGATACATCTCGGATTTTTACACTTGAGTACGTTAACAAGCCTTTCGGGAAGCTTTACCTGGTGCTTGTCCGTAACCTTTCCGTCTCTTATTATAGCTACCGTGATTCCGGGATCGAGATAGCCGAGGACTTCAAGATCAAGAACGATGCTTTCATCATCTATTTTAATTATATCTTTTTTGCCCATCTTTTCACTGGGTACGTTTTTAAGAAGTGCTATTGAGCAATCGAGAGAATCGAGACCGAGGAAATTATATATCTTATGTCCCTTTCCCGCTTTTATATGATCAATAACAATACCGTTTTTTATAGAATCAACGTTCATGCCTCTACCCCCAAAAGTTTCATTATCAAAGCCATTCTGACGTATTTTCCGTTAAGGACCTGCTTAAAGTAGCAAGCACGGGGATCGGAGTCTATTTTTACCGAGATCTCGTTTACACGCGGAAGCGGATGAAGAATAGAAAGATCGCTCTTTGCACATTCAAGCTTTTCGGGTGTGAGAACGTAGCTGTCCTTGAGTCTGAGATATTCCTCCTCGCTGAAGAATCTTTCCTTCTGTACTCTTGTCATATAAAGTATGTCAAGATCGGGAAGTACTGCTTCAAGATCTGTTGTCTCAACGTATTCGATGCCGTTCTTGTCAAGAACGTCCTTGGAATATACGGGAAGCTTGAGCTCGCTTGGAGAGATAAGAACTATTTTTACTCCCGAATACATCATAAGTGCGTTGATGAGAGAATGAACCGTTCTTCCGAATTTGAGGTCTCCGCAGAAACCGATAGTAATGTTGTCAATACCACCCTTTTCACGTGATATTGTGAGAAGGTCTGTAAGTGTCTGCGTAGGATGGTTGTGTCCGCCGTCACCCGCGTTTATAACGGGGATGCTTGCGTTCATTGCGGCAACGAGAGGAGCACCCTCCTTGGGATGTCTCATTGCTATGATGTCGGCATAGCAGCTGATTACCTTTGCGGTATCGGCAACGCTCTCACCCTTGGACGCAGAAGAACTCTGCGCCTCGGAGAATCCTATTACGTTTCCTCCGAGCTCATACATAGCTGCTTCAAACGAGAGACGCGTACGTGTAGAGGGCTCAAAGAAAAGTGTGGCAAGCTTTTTGCCTCTGCATACCTCACTGTATTTTTGGGGGTTGGCAATTATGTCGTTGGCAACGTTTATAAGCTCCTCGATTTCGGACTTTTTCAGGTCCATTATATCAATAAGATGATTCATTTAAGACTACGCCTCCAAAAGGTCACGCCTTTATCCAGCTTTCGTCGGATGGGTTGTTTCTGAATGCAATAAGTCTTGCGATATCTTCCTTCTTGATGTAGTTTTCTTCTGCAGCTACCTCAGCGATGCAGTCGAAGTCTGTAAGGCTTACGTTCTTTACGTTTGCCTCAGCAAGTCTGTCAAGACCCTTCTTCATACCGTATGTGAATATACTTACGATACCGAGAACCTCTGCTCCCGCCTCTCTGAGAACGTTAACTACTTCTATAACGCTTCCGCCGGTGGAAATAAGGTCTTCTACAACGACGACCTTCTGGCCCGCCTCAAGTCTGCCCTCGATCTGGTTCTTTCTGCCGTGGTCCTTAGCGCCACCTCTTACGTATCCCATGGGAAGATCCATAAGATGAGCCGTTATAGCCGCATGAGCGATACCTGCAGTAGAAGTTCCCATAAGGACCTCAACGTCGGGATACTCGCGAGCGATAGTCTCAGCAAGAGCGGTTTCAACGTCTGTTCTTACTTTCGGAGCGGTGAGAGTAAGTCTGTTGTCACAGTAAATAGGGCTCTTTATTCCGCTTGCCCATGTGAAGGGGTTGTCAGGGCTGAAGAAAACAGCCTTTATAGAAAGCAGGTCTTTTGCAATAAGCTTTTTATCCATGATAATTATCTCCTTGAATCAAATATTTTCTGAAGTTTTTAATATCAGCCTACGAACTCGGCAACGCATCTGCGATATGCGTCAACAGGATCCTCGGCAGCTGTGATGGGACGGCCGACAACGATGTAGTCAGAACCGATCTCCTTTGCCTTTGCCGGAGTAGTAACTCTTACCTGGTCTCCGATATCACCGTCAGCGAATCTTACACCCGGGGTAACCGTAACGAATTCCTTACCGCAACGCTCGTGAACACCCGAAGCTTCAAGAGGAGAACAAACTACACCGTCAAGGCCGGCAGCCTTTGCGTTAGCGGCATACTTAAGAACTACCTCCTCGATAGGTTCGTTTATAAGAAGCTCGTCTGTCATACGCTCCTGGCTGGTAGAGGTGAGCTGTGTTACCGCGATGAGAAGAGGGCGTGTGCCGTCAGGTCTTGTAAGACCCTCGAGAGCAGCCTCCATCATAGCTCTTGTTCCTGCAGCGTGAAGGTTACACATATCAACGTCGAGACCGGAAAGAACTGCCATAGCCTTCTTTACCGTGTTCGGGATATCGTGAAGCTTGAGGTCAAGGAATATCTTGTGTCCTCTTGCCTTGATCTCTTTTACGATAGACGGACCTTCGGCGTAGAAAAGCTCCATTCCTATCTTAAGAAAAGGCTTTTCCTCTGTGAATTTTTCAAGGAATTTGAGCGTTGCTTCCTTGGAGCTGAAATCGCATGCAATAATTACGTCCTTACCCATTAGTGAGCGCCTCCTATTATATCTTTTAAATTATTTATTTTATACTTTTCCATAGCCGTGGGAAGCTGTTCGATTATTTCCTTAGCTGCATAGGGATTGATGAGGTTGGCAGCGCCTACCTGAACAGCGGAAGCACCTGCGAGCATCATTTCGATAACGTCCTCGGCACTTGAAACACCGCCCATACCGATTATCGGTATATTGACTGCCTCGTAAACCTGATATACCATTCTTACAGCAACGGGGAAGATAGCATCACCCGAGAATCCGCCCATCTTATTGGCGATTATCGGCTTTTTGGTCTTGAGGTTTATTCTCATTCCGAGAAGTGTATTGATCATGCTTATTCCGTCAGCGCCTGCTTCCTCACAAGCCTTTGCGATAGAAACGATGTCCGTGACGTTAGGTGTGAGCTTTATTACAACAGGCTTACTTGTAACCTTTTTTACGGCAGCGGTTACCTTTGCTGCCTCTGCGGGAGAGGTTCCAAAGCTTATTCCGCCTCCGTGTACGTTAGGGCAGCTTATGTTTACTTCGATTATTCCGACCTGATCGCATTCGTTGAGCCTTTCGCAGCAGTAAGCGTATTCTTCGACCGAGAAGCCTCCAACGTTTGCTATGACCGGCTTTGTGTAATATTCCTTCATTGCAGGAAGGATATTTGTTACGACCTCTTCGATTCCGGGATTCTGAAGACCTACCGAGTTTATCATACCCGCAGTGCACTCTGCGATTCTCGGTGTGGGGTTTCCGAATCTCGGATCCTTTGTGGTACCCTTGAAGGAGAAGGAGCCGAGAATGTTAATATCGTAAAGCTCGGAAAATTCCTTTCCGTATCCAAAGCAACCGCTCGCGGGGATTACGGGATTATCAAGCGTAAGACCGCAGAGTTCAACCTTTGTGTTTACCATATGATCTCTCCTTTCTCAAGAACGGGGCCGTCAACACAGATCCTCTTGTTTCCGTATTTTGTCTTGCAAGAGCATCCCATACATGCTCCGAAGCCACAACCCATTCTTTCTTCAAAGCTGAACTGACCGTCCGCCTCTGTGGCATTGTAAACAGCTTTAAGCATGGGCTCGGGACCGCACGTGTAGAAGTAGGAGTGGTCAATGTCGGGCATAGCGTTGCTTACGAAGCCCTTTATTCCAACCGAACCGTCTACGGTTGTTACGGTAACACTGCTTGCTATTTTTGCAAACTCCTCCGCATAGAAAACGTCTGCGGCGGAATTGAAGCCGAGAATAACGTTGATGTTTCCAACACCGCTTTCATGAAGTCTTTTGCAAAGACCGTAGAGAGGAGGAACTCCGACTCCTCCTCCTATGAGAAGAGGAGAGGTTCCGCATTTTTCTGTATTGTATCCATTGCCGAGACCTACAAGAAGATCGAGGGAGGGGGATTCTGCGTCCATTTTTGAAAGCACCTCTGTTCCTTTACCTACGACCTTGTATATAAGCGTGATGGTATCTTCACTCCAATCGCATATTGAGATAGGTCTGCGGAGATAAAGTCCGTCTATTTTTATATTAACAAACTGACCGGGGGCTGTAATAGCCGATGTGTCGCCCGAAAGAACCATCTTATATACGTCGAGAGCTATGTTTTTATTTTCGAGAATTTTATAGAATCCCTGTTTCATTTTTTCCTCACATATCTATTGTTGAAATACTCATGGTTGTTTCTTCAAGAACGTTGAGAAGCGCTTTTACCGTGTCAAGTGCAGTGAAGAGTGTAACGTTGTTCTCAACCGCACACTGACGTATCTCGGCACCGTCTGCAAGGAAATCTGAGGAGTTTACGTCTCTTGTGTTTATAACGTAGCTTACGTATCCCTTGCGTATCGACTCGAGTATCTCGTTGCTTCCTTCACTTATCTTCTTCTTTTCACGTGTTCTGATACCGTTTTTCTTGAGGAACTGTGCGGTTCCGTGAGTAGCCTCTATGTTAAAGCCCATATTGTAGAATCTGCGTATAAGCGGAAGAGCCTCTTCCTTGTCGCAGTCAGCAACCGTTACGAGAAGTGTTCCGTAGTTTACTATCTGCATTCCGGAAGCCTGAAGAGCTTTGTAAAGGGCTCTGTTCATTTCCTTGTCATATCCGATAGCCTCACCTGTAGACTTCATTTCGGGTGAAAGGTAGGAATCAAGACCGCGGAGCTTTGCAAACGAGAAAGCGGGAGCCTTTACGTAGCAGCGCTTCTTTTCTTCGGGATATATTTCCGTGATACCCTGCTCTTTGAGTGAGATTCCGAGTATGGCTCTCGTTCCGATATCCGCAAGACTGTATCCGGTAGCCTTTGAGAGGAAGGGAACTGTACGTGAGGAACGCGGGTTTACCTCGATTACGAATACGTTTTCGTCCTTATCTACGATAAACTGAATGTTGTAAAGACCAACGATACCTATTCCTATGCCGAGCTTCTTGGTGTAGTCGAGTATGGTTTCCTTAACCTTTTCAGAGATGCTGAACGAGGGGTATACGCTTATAGAGTCACCCGAGTGAACGCCGGTACGCTCTACAAGCTCCATTATGCCGGGGACGAATACGTCAACACCGTCGCACACTGCGTCGACCTCTACTTCCTTACCCTTAATATATTTATCAACGAGAACCGGTCTGTCAGCATCTATTTCAACCGCTGTGTGGAGGTAGTGGCGGAGCATTTCCTCGTTTGCGACTATCTGCATAGCGCGTCCGCCGAGAACGAAGGAAGGACGAACGAGAACCGGATAACCTATTCTTGCCGCGGTTGCGACACCGTCCTCAATATTTGTTACCGCCTGGCCCTTAGGCTGAGGAATTTTGAGCTCGCTGAGAAGCTTCTCAAACATATCTCTGTTTTCAGCCTTGTCTATAGCGTCAACATCTGTACCGATTATCTTTACGCCTCTCTTCATAAGCGGTTCAGCAAGATTTATCGCTGTCTGTCCGCCGAGGGAAGCGATTACTCCGAGAGGCTTTTCAAGATTTATGATGTTCATTACGTCTTCAACGCAGAGAGGCTCAAAGTATAGCTTGTCAGACGTTGTGTAGTCTGTAGAAACCGTCTCGGGGTTGTTGTTAATGATGATAGCCTCGTATCCCGATTGCTTTATAGTCATGATAGCGTGAACAGAGGAGTAGTCAAATTCAACGCCCTGACCTATACGGATAGGTCCGGAACCGAGAACTATGATCTTCTTCTTGTCAGAGATAACAGATTCGTTTTCATCTTCGTAGGTTGAATAGAAGTAAGGAACGTAGCTTGTAAATTCCGCACCGCACGTGTCGATCATCTTGTATACGGGCATTATAGCATTCTTCATACGAAGATCGTATATGGATATCTCGTCGGTATTCCAGAGAACGGATATGAACTTGTCACCAAATCCCATCTTCTTTGCTGCCTTAAGCACGTTGATGTTTCCGACGTTAGCCTTAAGAAGGTTTTCCATATTCACTACGTTCTTGATCTTGTCAAGGAAGAGCATGTCTATCTTTGTGGCGTTGCAGATAAGACCTATGTCAACACCGCGCCTGATAAGCTCTGTGATAGCGTATATTCTATCGTCTGTTCCGATCGAAATATATTTCATAAGAGCTTCTGTGTCTTCGTTGTCAAATTTGCTCATGTGCAGATGGCAAACGCCGATCTCAAGAGAACGTACTGCCTTGAGGAGGCATTCTTCGATCGTTCTGCCAAGGCTCATTACCTCACCCGTGGCCTTCATCTGTGTTGAAAGCTTGTTGTTTGCCGCAGCAAACTTGTCAAACGGGAATCTCGGAAGCTTTGCAACTACGTAGTCGAGAGTAGGCTCGCACGCAGCGGGAGCATTTGCAAGCATGATCTCGTCGAGAGTCATACCTACCGCGATCTTTGCGGTAACTCGTGCTATAGGATATCCGCTTGCCTTTGAAGCAAGGGCGGAGGAACGTGAAACTCTGGGGTTGACCTCTATGAGGTAGTACTGGAATGAGTGGGGATCGAGTGCAAACTGTACGTTGCATCCGCCCTCTACCTTAAGTGCGCGAATTATCTTGAGTGCGCTTTCCTTGAGCATACTGCTTTCTTTGCTTGTGAGAGTCTGGCAAGGACATACGACGATAGAGTCACCGGTGTGTATTCCGACGGGGTCAACGTTTTCCATGTTGCATATCGCAATGGCGGTGTCGTTGGCGTCTCTCATTACCTCGTACTCTATTTCTTTGTAGCCCTTTATGCTCTTTTCAACAAGAACCTCTGTTACGGGAGAAAGCGCGAGTCCGTTCTTGAGAAGCTCACGGCATTCTTCCTCATTGTCTGCAAAACCGCCTCCGGTTCCGCCGAGAGTAAATGCGGGGCGGAGAACAACAGGATATCCTATTTCCTCTGCGGCAGCAAGACCTTCCTCGACCGTGTGTGCTATAAGGGAGGGAAGAACCGGTTCACCGAGCTCCTCACACAGCTTTTTAAAGCCTTCTCTGTCCTCTGCGCGTTCAATACTCTCGCTGCTTGTTCCGAGAAGCTCTACCTGGCACTCGCGAAGAATACCCTTCTTTTCAAGCTGCATCGCAAGGTTAAGACCTGTCTGTCCGCCAATGCCGGGTACGATAGCGTCGGGACGCTCGTATCTGAGTATCTTTGCCACGTATTCAAGTGTGAGCGGCTCCATGTATATCTTGTCCGCAATAGTGGTGTCAGTCATGATGGTAGCGGGATTGGAGTTGCAGAGAACTACCTCATAGCCTTCCTCACGAAGAGCGATACAAGCCTGAGTTCCCGCATAGTCGAATTCGGCTGCCTGTCCTATTACGATAGGACCCGAACCGATAACGAGTATTTTTTTCAAGTCAGTTCTTTTCGGCATATTATTTTGCCTCCTTCATAAGTTTAACAAATTTATCGAACAGACAAATCGTTCCGTCCGGACCCGAGATTATCTTGGGGTCATACTGCGCAGTGAAGATCTTATCATCCTTGCATTCAAGACCCATTATTGAGTTGTCTATTATGTCTATCTGAGAAACGGTAAGCTTTGTTCCGTTTACGCTTTCGGGATCAACAGTGTAATCGTGATTCTGAGGATACGTCTCTATCTTGCCGGAATCAAGATTCTTTATCGGATGATTTGCACCGTGATGACCGTGCTTGAGCTTAACTATCCTTGCTCCGTAAGAGAGTGCGACAAGCTGATGCCCAAGGCCTACTCCGAATATAGGATATTTTCCCTTGAGCTTGCTTATAAGCTCACTCACCTCGGGAACGCTCTCAGGCGATCCCGGACCGTCAGAAAGAATGATTCCGTCAGGCTTCATTCCCTCGACCTCGCTTGCGGGAGTGGTGTAGGGAACTATAGTGAGATTGCATCCGAGATTTTTGAGTGCCTTGATTAGACTGAGCTTTATTCCGCAGTCTATAGCCACTACGTTGTACTTAGCGTTTGCCGTGCGGGCATACCAACGCTTTTTGCACGCCACCTTTTCTACAAGATTGAACGGGAGTACGGTTTCCTTTATTGTCTTAAGAGCGACCTTTGTGGGAGTATCAGCGTCTGTTATCATTGCCTTGCACGATCCGTTATCACGAAGAACACGTGTGAGCTTTCTTGTGTCCATTCCCGCAATTCCGGGTATCTCGTATTCCTCCATCGTTTCTCCGAGTGTCTTTACAGAACGGAAATTCGAAGGATTGTCATTGTACTCTCGAACTATAAGACCGCCGCATGTGGGAGTTCTCGACTCGAAATCCTCGTCCGCCATGCCGTAATTACCTATGAGAGGGTAGGTCATAACTATCATCTGGTTCGTGTAAGCGGGATCGGACATTATTTCCTGATAACCTGCCATCGAGGTGTTAAATACGATCTCGCACACGCGGTCCTTTTTTGATCCGAAAGCGTATCCGTAATATTCGCTTCCGTCTTCAAGCACTAATTTTCTGTTCATTGTTCTTTCCATACTGTTTTTCCTCCGATAACGGTCATTTTGATTTTTCCGTAAAGTTTATGTCCTTCAAACGGTGTGCTTCTTCCCATAGAGAGAAAGTCACCGGGATCTACCGTGTAAGCATCGTTGAGATCTACTATTGCGAATTCATCGTTTCCGAGCTCAACCCTGAATCTGTTTCTCGGATTTACAGCCATTAGCTCGATAGCCTTTTCCAAGGTTATCACACCCGGCTTTACAAGATAAGTGTATATTACCGCGAACGCAGTCTCTATTCCGACAACACCCATCGCACTCTTTTCGAGCCCTCTGGATTTTTCCTCAGCAGAGTGTGGGGCATGGTCGGTAACTATCATGTCTATCGTTCCGTCCTTTATTCCTTCTATAAGAGCGGCTCTGTCCTCTGCGGACCTGAGCGGAGGATTCATCTTGAAACGGCCCTCCTCTTTAAGATCACTGTCGCAAAGCACAAGGTAGTGCGGGCAGGTCTCACAGGTAACGTCAAGTCCTTCTGCTTTTGCCTGTCTTATAAGCTCAACACTTTCCTTAGTTGAAATGTGGCATACGTGATAGGCGCATCCGGTTTCTCTGACAAGCTCAATATCACGCTCTATCTGCTTCCATTCGCTTTCAGAGGATATTCCTCTGTGCCCGTGAGCCTTTGCGTAATCGCCCTTGTGTATATATCCTCCGAAGAGAAGAGAATTATCCTCACAGTGCGCTACTATTATTTTGCCCAGTGACTTTGCCTTAAGCATAGCCGCTTTCATCATTTCGCGGCTCTGTACCCCGCGTCCGTCATCCGTAAATGCTATTGCGTCGTTTGCCATAGCATCCATATCGGAAAGCTCATCGCCGAGCTCCCCCTTTGTTATTGAACCGTAGGGATAGACTGCGATGCAAGAGTCCTTTTTTATAAGTTCAAGCTGTAAGTCAAGTGCTTCCTTTGAATCCGGAACAGGATTAAGATTAGGCATAGAGCATACAGCCGTATATCCACCGTGCGCACAGGCTGCACTTCCGCTTTTTATTGTCTCTTTATAAGAAAAACCCGGTTCTCTGAGATGTACGTGAACATCAAATAAACCGGGAATAACAACACAATTATTGAAATTGGAAATATCTTCTAAAGAAAGAGAAGAACAAAAATTCGCCTGTGTAAAGGAAGCGTCAACAGTATAGTAAAGATTCGATTTTTCTGAAGGATGGTTAAGAGAATCTTTAAACATCATTGTAATCACCTCATGTAAAAATTGCTGCGAATTTTGATGCCGAAACGGCTGCGGTGAGAAGAATATACGGGGAAATTTGCAAGACAAAATCCGAGCACATCAGACTCGTTTTGTTTTGCAAATATTATTGAACCCCCGATCCGACCATCTGCCCCGAACCGACAAATTCATTATATATTATTATATCACATATTTATTATTTTGTCAAGTAGTAATTGTTCGTTAAAATAAGAAAAGGTGCAACGTAATGCACCTTTTTATTTGTATATATTTATTATTATAATATCCGAGGTGATATCTTTACAGAATAACAGTGAATATCACGCTTCTTCCATCAGGGCTTTTGGCACTTATTTTACCTTTATGAGCCATAACTATTGCCTTGGCAATAGCAAGACCTATTCCGTGCCCGCGGTTTTCGGAATTGTGCGATTTGTCTCCTCTGTAGAAACGCTCAAAAAAGTGATCGAGCTTTCCGACTTCTACAACGTCGACACTGTTTTTTACCGTTATCTCCTTTGCTTTTCCAAGCGTGCGTAGGGATACGAAGATGTCGCTGTTCGCACTTGAGTACTTGAGTGCGTTCTCAAGAAGTATAGAGATCATATTGCAAAGGGATGCTTCATCACCTTTATATCTTACGTTTTCTTCTATGGATACGGTTAGATTTTTTCCTTCTATAGCTGCAAGCGGTTCAAATGAAGCGCATTCCTCTCTAAGTGCTTCGGAAAGAGAAAACTCATACGTTGATATAGAATTACCCGTTTCCTCAGTGCGTGAAAGATAAATAAGCTTATCCGTGAGGTCGCGTAATCTGCCCGATTGCCTTTTGATGCTTTTTGTCCATTCGCTCTCGCCGTTGATACTTTCTATCACCTCGGCATTGGCACTTATAACAGTGATAGGGGTCTTTATTTCGTGCCCCGCGTTTGTTATAAACTGCTTTTGCTTTTCATAGGCTTCGGCAACCGGCCTGAGCGCAAGGCGTGAGAAAAACAGAACCAGTATAAATACTATAAGTATTCCGATAAAGCTTATTATCACGCTCGATAGAAGGAAGGTATAAAAAGACGCAAATTCTCTTTCACAGTTGAGAAAAATGTACATCGTATTTCCATTAACGTCTATAGTCTTATATCTGAACTCGTCAAAAAATCCTGACGTTTTTCCTTTTTCATAAAGGAATACGGCTATTTTCTGCGCCTGGTTTTCATCGACGGAGGATATCTTTACCGTGTCGACTCTCGTAACGTTTCCGGTACTGTCAAAGCAAACCGTGAAATACCGCGTGTCAAAGGAAGCCTCAAGAGATATCTTGTCGCCCGATGGCTTTTTTTGCGGCTTTATCGGATGTGATGGCTGACCCGGAACCGTATTACCGGGTATTGTGTTCTCATGAACGTTATCCTTGGGGAAGGTTCCACCGTTCGATTCAATAATGGCTATTCGCTCGTCTGCAAACTCTATTATTTTAAAATAGCTTGAAATATTGATTCCGGAAATTATGATCAAAAGAACAAAGCTGACAGAGAGCATAGCTATCAGTATGAATTTTTTGCGGAGAGATCTAAGCATCTGTTTCCTCCAGCATATAGCCCGATTTTCTCATTACCTTTATCTCTGCGCTCGAGCCTATCTGAATAAGCTTTTTTCGCAAGAAGGAAAGGTATACCCAAACAACGTTTTTTTCGGCTTCACTGTCAAAGCCCCATATTTTTTCATATATTCTTTCAAGTGAAAGAATTATTTTAGGATTCAGCATAAACATTTCCATCAGCTGATATTCTTTGTTTGTGAGCCTGAAGCGTCCCGAATCAGTGTATAGCTCGTATGTCGCGCGGTCAAGCGTTAGGTTTCCAAAGGTTAGAAGACTGTCCGAGCTGTCAAACTTGCGGCGGGTGATAGCGCGTATTCGTGCAAGCAGCTCCTTTGTCTCAAAAGGCTTGGTGAGATAATCGTCCGCGCCCGAGTCGAGTCCGAGAACTTTATCGTCTACCTCGGATTTCGCGGTGAGTATAAGGATCGGTGTGGGAATCCCCCTTTTTCTTATTGTTTTCAGTACCGATATACCGTCAAGCCCCGGCATCATTATATCAAGTATGGCACAGTCGTAGATCTCGCTTTCAAGATAATCTACAGCGTCGGTTCCGTTATATACTGCATCCACGGAATAGTTGTTATGCTTAAGAATTGCGACGAGAGCATTGGAAAGGTCTTTCTCGTCCTCAGCAAGAAGCAATCTCATATAAATACCTGCTTTCCGAATTTTTTTGTAATTATAACACGGAAACTTTAAATTAATTTAAAATGGAAATTCGGGAAAATCGAAAATCCGACTTTTTAAAGGATCTGCTCCATTACAGTCTTCAGAGGCGAGAGTCCGCGCTTTTCGTAAAATCTCATTGCAGGTGTGTTGAAGCTCCAAACGTTAAGCGTTATTCTGTAAGCTCCGTTTTCCTTTGCCTCGCGCACTACATGGTCGTAGAGAAGGGTTCCTATGTGCTTTCCTCTAACGCTTTCGTCCACACAAAGATCGTCGATATAAAGGGTCTTCATATCGCAGAGAAGATTGCTTCCCTCGGTGATCTCATATATGCAAAAGGCATATCCGCACACGTATCCGTTCTCATCCTCTGCTACAAATATAGGAGTACTGTCATCGGAAATTATAGCGAGAAGCTCTTCGTCGGTGTACTTTTTACTTCCGCTTTTGAATATATCCGGCCGCCCGTCCGAATGCACGCCTGCTACCTGAAAAAGCAGATCATTTATTCTGTCCGTATCTTTTGGTGTAGCCCGTCTTACTATCATATTCGTCCTCTTTCACAGTATAAAGATAGAATAATTATATCACAAAACTCATTGATTGTCAATATGCGTAACAGTGGCTTTATAAAAAACGGGAGGACTGTTCCTCCCGCATTTTTGTCTATATCTTTTCTATTCTGTATAAAGCAAAGCCGTTTGCTTCAAGGACGCACATGTGCCTTAGTACGCCGGCGCTTGATGTCCTTTCGGCTTCTCCCGTTACCTCAAGACGCTTTCCGTCATGCTTTTTTCCGGTGACGCAGTTGTTCAGCACCGACGTGCACGCGTGACCTGTTATTTTGTATACTCCGTCCGAAAGACCGTATATTTCTATAAATCCGGGAACAGTCTCTCCGCTCGGGTTAGTACAGACTACAGAGATGATACCATCGTTCTCGGTAGCCACCGCTTGAAACTCCGGATCCCTTCCTATGCTGTCACTTACCGTGCATTTGAGCTTATCTCCCTTCAGAGAGTGCAGCATTTTTATTGCCATGCCGTTTGGAGTAGCGGAGTATGATCCGTCTTCATTCAAAAGAAATTGCGTGTAAGAGATCTGAAGCTCCGGATTGTGAAAGGTACACCACGGAAACGGATACATATTCTCAAGCCCCTCACTTCCATAAGCGATAAGATAGGTGATAAGTCCGGCCGCATTGAAGAGAGAATCTCCGTCGACACCTGTCGTGCGCGCCTTCCCAAGCTCATTGAGAAATACCGGTTTTTTCGGGAGAGAGAATTTTTCGAGCATCTCGTTGTGCATCTGCATAAGTTTTCTGAGCTTTCCCACACCGCCGAGCTCGGCAAGATCGAACTCCTTCCGAGTGATAAGCGCAGCGGTCATAGAGGTATCGTAATGATGGTATGAGTAAAAATCCATAGGACACGTGCCTATATCACTTTCCGACAAGAGCCGCATTATATCCGTAACACGCTCAAAGTCTATTAACGGATGTGCGGCAGCGTATCCGCCTATTTCGAGGGGAAGAGAATAACGGTGCTTCTGATTCAGCCTCCTTACCGCTCTGTATGCACAGTGATATATCCTGACGTATTCTTCGGCGGAAAGAAGACCGAAGCTTTTTATATCTATCTCATTGCAGCATTCGATATACCTGATATTGGGAGCAAGCTCCTTGCAGTACTCTACTGCCTTTTCGAATATCTCCTCATATTGATCATATGTTATCACTCCGTCCGATACCTCGCGCTCATATCTCCTTACGTTGAGAAGAAGCTCGTCGGCATTCTCCGCGTGAGAGGTAAGATATCCCTTGAAGCGCGTTCCGGAGGGGGCGGGGACTATGTTCTTCCAATCGTAAGGATAATGCAGCTCGGATACGTCGTACCTTGCGACACCGATGTCGTAATCGGGATAAAAGGCACCTGTTCTGTGATCCCAGTATTCGTCAAGTGTTATCCATACCCTCATTATTTTTGCACGTCCTATCTCTTTTGCAAGATATGGAGGAAAATCCTCCGGAGGGGAATAACGTAACGTGCTGTTCTGCCATACTGTAGGGTCTTCGTATTTTCCGAGTCTTTCTTTGGTATCTATTCGTATCCTCATCCTATCCTCCGCAAAGTAGTATTTTATATCATTATATCATGTCGGAAGAGATAAGTATATATATATTTGATCTATTTTTTGCATTATCTTACGGTTTGTCCGAGAAGAATTGATAAAGTTTCAAATCTTATTGACATTACCTTCATTTTGTGATATAATAATTCTGATATAAAACACGGCATGGAGGACCATATGGGAAAATATACTGAAATACTTGAAGCAATAAAGAACGGAGAAAGCATAAACGACAAGGTACAGCTGTCAAACTACTTTCTTAGCGTGCTTGAAAAGATAAAGGACGACCTTTATCCGGACGAGAGAGCGGATATAACCGATCTTGCGTATGAGGAGCTCAAAACGCTTCCCGAGCTTATAGACAATGCCGAAAACTATAAGCAAAAGTGCACGCTCTTTGATTATGAAAATGCGCTTCTCGGATTTATTACACTGGCTACGGCATACGTGGGTGAGCTTCCGCAAGAAAAGCTTGACCTTGTTAAAACTGTCGTTGATATCGTAAAGCGTGAGTCATTCCTCGAGAATGCGGTGGACGACCTGTTTGAAAAAGAAGAAATAACAGCAGCGGATATGCAGGACCTTATAAATACCGTTTCGGATATCTCGGACACGTATCAAAGAGGAATGCTCTATAACGGCCTTCTTGAATATAAGGACAGAATCGAGAAAATGTCGGATGAAGCATGGAAGATGATGTCCGATTATATATCCTCCGAGCTTGATTCCTACCTTTCGAGAGGAAAAGAACTCAATGAAGATGAGATCGGAGCGCTTGAGGTAGCATGCGACGTATCTAAGTATTTCATAAACGACAGTATAGCCGCAAAGCTTTCAAAGGCTATGAAGCTTGGATACGGAAACGTGAATTATTATGCTCTTTCCACCCTTGTCGAATCTAAATATGACGTCTCCGCAGAGGCTGTTGACGCTATTGCACACGATCTTGAGTATGCCTGCCTCGCTTACTCCAAGCTTGAAGAATGCGGAAAGGAGGACCTTTTCCCGGATGAGTGCAGTGATCCGATATATTTGGCAAAAAGCGATATGGTTCATTGGCTCACCTATCCTACAGAACTCGGAAAACAGCCTGATGAGATAGAATTCCTCGGACAGGTAAAGGCGAAAAAAGAGCTGTACTTTATTTTCAGATTTAAGTCTGACAGCGACACGATCGGTGAGGAACTTAAAAACGAATGGCTGATAGGCTGGTCCTCAAAGGACGGCGGCACCTTCAGCAACTTTGATCTGTATGAAGATTATGAAAAGAGAACTGTGGAGAAGACTGTAAAGCATATAAAACGTAAGCTTATAGGATAAGAGGAACCGATATGACTCAGAAAGAGAAGATGCATTCGTGTAAGCTTTATTTACCGAATGACGATGACATTATGCGTGATCAGCTTGATTGCCTTGAAAAACAGTACGATTATAACTTGACAAGACCGCATGAGCTTGAATTGCGTGGGAAACTACTCAAAGAAATGTTCGCCGAAATAGGTGAGGGCTGCTACATTGAACCTCCGCTGCACGCAAACTGGGGAGGACACCACGTGCATTTCGGCAAGGGTGTGTACGCTAATTTCAATCTTACGCTTGTGGATGATACGCACATTTACGTCGGAGACTATACCCTCATAGGCCCTAACGTTACTATCGCCACCGGAGGACATCCTATCGATCCCGATCTTCGCGAAAAGGGATATCAGTATAATGCTTCCGTGCGTATAGGCAGAAATTGCTGGATAGGAGCGGGAGCTGTCATAGTTCCCGGAGTTACGGTAGGTGATAATACTGTTATAGGCGCTGGAAGCGTAGTCACAAAGGATATCCCTTCGGGAGTTGTAGCCGTCGGTAATCCGTGCAGAGTATTACGCGAGGTCAACGACAGAGATAAGGAATATTTCTTCAAGGATAAAAAAACAGAGCTCTGAAAAAAATACCGCGGAATTTGTTTCCGCGGTATATTTTATTCATTGACTTTGGTTTTCAAAGCCTCGTTTATCTTTTCTATAAGACGCTCGGAAAGTATCGCCATCGATTCTATATGTACCTTTTTGTCCTTGACCAGAAGCGTGAGAGAATCCGAATTTCTGATAAGCCCCTTGATATCCGAAAATGCGTAAACCTTTTTGTTTCCGAGAAAGGTCGTGTACTCAAATTTCTCCTCGTCAATAATTCTGATGGTCTGATTCTTCCAGCACATCAATGCACCGATACCGAGAAGTATGCACGCAGCGCTTACCGCAATAAAAACGGGATTAAAGACTACGAAAAAGGCTACGAGAAAGCCAAGTCCGACCGCCATAAGCACCAACGATAACGCCAAAAGCTTTTCGGGCAGATACATATCCGCACGCTCTCCGTTTTCATTTTCGGGCATCTTCAAAAGCTTTGTGACGATAGCTACGATTATTTTGAATTTCATATTTTCCTCCGAAAAATAAACTGTACGTTTATTATAACACAAACGCATCAAAAATGCAACCCCTTTACGTAGGTTGCATTTTAAAAATTATGCCCTGTCCTTGTGATATGCTTGCATAATATCATTTATTCCGAAGTCTGTCCAGCCATTTTTGAGGTAATACGTATTCCTTACCCTCAATATTCACAGAATAAGCAAGATCGTTATATGACGTTATCTGCATTTTGAGAGCCAAAGAGGGTTCCTCTTCGAAAAATCCGTATATTATAGCGTAAACGTAGCATTCTTCAAGCGTACCGTCGGGGTTTGTGACAAGATCATACAGCCCGGCATCACGGGGATTTTCCTGTGCGCGAACTTCCGATAGGAATTCCGCAATCTCTTCAGCATCCGAAATTCCGTCTTTGCAATAAGAATGTATTGCATCCTCAGAGGTGTCTCCGATTCCCATAATGAGCTCTATGCGCGAACAGTTCTCAACCGAAAAATCAAACTCGGGAAGGGAAGCCTTGCGATATATACCGTACCACTCACTGCTCGGAGAATACCTTATGAGAATATTTTCGTTTTTATCTTCTTTTATTGAAAACATTCCGGTATTATACGGAAAACCGATGAGTTGAGAGTGTGTATTTTCACCGCTTACCGTACCGGTGAATTCTAAATTGCCTAAATAATTAAGTATCCCTTCGTTGGCTAAATGTACGTATTCGATTCCGGAGGAGCTTATTAGATTTCCACTATCGTTTTTTGTAAAAGTCTCGTTTGTTTTGAGGCATGAGGTGAACGTAAAAAGAACAGAAAAAGACAGAGCAGTACATATAATCCGTTTTACTAAATGAGTGATTTTCATGTGTTGATTCCTCCTTCTAAGTCTTTTTGAAATGAGCAATTTTAGTAGCATATGCTTTTCCACAAGCAAACGGCAAGCCACTTCTACTATTATTATACCATAAAAAATCAAAAAACGCAACCCCTTTGTATCGGAATTGCGTTTTTTGCCGACTAATGATTATAATTTCGATACAAAACAATGCTTCATACCCGCACTTTTGTTTCAGTTTGATAAAAAGATTTCAGTCCAATAATTTCATTCCTATCATCAAAAATCGGAGTCGGATGTACAAACCAAATCTCCGAAACGCTAAGATACTTTTCAATGTCGCGATCCTCCACCTCGGTAAATACCGTTAATACCTCCTCACCGTCGGGTTCAATGCGAAAGATCATTTTCTTTCCGGTTTCCATTTCAATAAGAAGATGAGAATCATATATCACGCGTTCTCTCTCGCACGTAATTGTACTCTCGAAAATTTTGATTTTTCGAATTTTTCCATGCGGACAAGGTAATGTTTCATCAGCCAAATCCATCTCTGCTTTAGAAAATTTCGCAGTAAATACCATCCTATCGATTCCGTCGAAACAAGTGTCTGTATCCCGGTCTGCCGTAAGAGAAACTATACACAGATCCGATTCGTCCGGATGTTTTATATAGATGTTGACTTTGTGAGATCTTGCCGGTCTGTTATCCGGAGGCACAGAACCGATATCAAGTCCGATGAGTTCACATCCAACCAGATCTTTCAGCGCGGAACACATCTCTTCATCCATGTGATATCTGAATGTGCTTCTGCTTACGCCTAAAGCATCTGTATCCCTCCAATATTCCTTGCCCAACCGTTTCAAATCAGATCCACGTATAACCGCTCTCATTTGTACGCAGGGAGAATCCCGAAACGCTTTTGGGGTATACAGCGCGTTATCGCAAAATGTTACTTCAAAGCCATCAGATATGTGACAAGGCTTTTCGCTGTTTTTAATTATTTTCCCATAAATATTCCACCATCCGACGTAAGTTGTTTCTCCTTTTTCATCTTTTTCCGAATCATACACTTCGTCGGGATTTTCCAAATCAAGTCCGAGCTCATTAAAACGCTTTTTCACATCGTCGGAAAAGGTGTGCACATATTCTCTGAAAGCGCAGCAAGGCGGACATGAACAGTGGTACTTTTTCTCCGCAAGCGTTTTCATTTTTTCTTCGTATACATCAATAGTGTAGTCTTCAAATTTAAGTATCATCACTATCCTTCTTTCGCTTTTAATTATTGTTAACATACTTTATGATGTTTTTTAGGCCATCATCAAATGATAAAAACGTTTGGCTTTGGGTTTTCAATTCCGCAACATAGTAGAAAGTCGAATCCATATAGATCCACGTTGAGCATTTTACAGTAATTTTATTGCCCTCGCATATCTCTTCTTTTGCAAAGGCTTCGCTAAGAACATTGCAGTTATCGCCCACTAATTCCAATCTGATTTCTTCACTATTCGCTTCGGAAGAATCAAAAGCTGATTTGTTCTCAACGGAAACATACAGATAAATTCGGTCGCCAGCTTCTTTATATGAGCAAAATGTTGCCTCAATATCATGATAATTAGCTTCATTGCTAAGATGTTCTCGCATAATTCCAT
The DNA here is from genome assembly GCA_015064885.1 of Oscillospiraceae bacterium. GTDB lineage: Bacteria > Bacillota > Clostridia > Oscillospirales > CAG-272 > SIG640. The sequence goes on along the minus strand of SVRJ01000010.1, from coordinate 733 downwards.
TATAGCCGCTACAAGCGGTCAGAGTTAATAAAAGGATAATTGTAAGTCCAAGTAATAACAACCTTTTCATTTTGCATTCTCCTTTGCGGTTTTCAAGCCAATATCCCGTTTCACTTGCTTCCTTGAGCGCGATTTCAAATTTCGATATAAAATCCTTTGTGCCTTGTGCGTATTGCGCTTCGTGAATATTTGCACCGATTGAGGTGCCGCTTCTGCCGATTTGGTTTGCGATAATAGTTTCGTGATTTGCTTTCAGATGTTTAACAAGATTGATAATATCAACCGAAAAATCCATTGAAAGTTCGACGAGTTTGTTTTCTTTCATAGTCGCACCTCCTTTTCCAATATTATATCATAAATTTATATGCTTGTCAAGTGATGCATCGCCTACGGCGATATGATGTATTTGCTTTGCAAATATGATGTTGCTCGTTTCACTCGCAATGATGCGATGTTTGCCCAATTTGCCGTAAGGCACACATCGTTCGCGCAGCGAACATCATTAGGCGAAGCCGTCATCATCTTGCCGTGCAGTTCGCTTTGCGAACTGCGGCAAACATCATTCAAAAAACGCACCTTTGTCGGTAGACAAAAGTGCGTTTTTTGTTGTGTAAGGACTATAAAAAAGATATTTTCGGCCGTTTTGCGTATGACTTCGAACTCTCACAAAATATCTTGAGCTTTCTAATTTAGTGTGTGGTGGTGAGCCACCGTCAATCGATTAGTGGCTGTA
>SVRJ01000009.1 GCA_015064885.1 Oscillospiraceae bacterium | reverse complement strand
TGACCTCTGTCTCTTTGCCGGTGAGAACTACCGAGGGAAAGCACATATATCTTACGTGAGCATTACGCATGATCTTTTCTCCTTGTTTCGTTAAAAATTATAAAGAAAGGGGCCGCACCGAAAGAGCGACCCCAAAGCTAAGGATATCGCAAATACCGGATTCCTTATCTCGATTATTTAAATCAGTTTCCTACGTAAGGAAGAAGAGCCATATGACGAGCGCGCTTTATAGCGTTCTGAAGCTCTCTCTGGTGCTTAGCACATGTGCCGGAAATTCTGCGGGGAAGGATCTTGCCTCTCTCGCTGATGAACTTCTTGAGCTTTGCGCTGTCCTTGTAATCGATGAATTCAACCTTGTCCTGGCAGAAAACGCAAACCTTTTTTCTCTTGCGGAAATTCTGGCGTGCGGGACGTACGTTTGTTTCTGTATTTTCCATGATATTTATTTAACCTTTCAATAATATTTCCGTTCTGTATTTTGGTGAGGATCAGAACGGGAGATCCTCGTCACCCTTGACTTCCTTGAATTTTGCGGAATCGTTGTCAGCAAAATTGGGAACGAAGGTGTCTGCGGGATTTGACGTGGAATATGCGGGATTGTCTCCGCGGGAGTCTACGAACATTACTTCGTCAGCGACAATGTCTGTAAATGTTCTCTTCTGTCCCTGCTGGTCTGTGTACTGACGGTTCTGGATAGCACCTACTATGCAGATTGCAGAACCCTTCTTGAAGAACTTCGCAACAAATTCTGCTCTGGTGCGCCATGCGGTAACGTTAAAGAAGTCTGTCTCTCTCTGCTGATCCTTGGATGCATAGCTGCGGTTTACCGCAACTGTGAAGGAAACCATCGGGATACCCGAGGTGGTCTGCTTGAGTTCGGGATCTGCTGTAAGACGTCCTCCGAGAATTACTTTGTTAAAGTTAAAATTGGACATTGCTTTTTCTCCCCTTCTTAAGTTACGCTGTAATTACTCTGCGCTTTCTTCTGCAACAGTTTCAGCCTCTGCCTGAGCAGCTTCCTTAGCGGCAGCTTCTCTTGCAGCCTTAGCAGCAGCCTTAGCAGCAGCCTTAGCCTTAGCTCTTGCCATAACCTTCTCATCAAGCTTGATGACGATGGAACGCATAAGGTTTTCGTCGATCTTGAAAAGACGCTCAAGCTCTGCGGGGAACTCGGGTGCGCTCTTGAATGTTACGAGAGTGTAGTAGCCCTCGTTCTTGTCGTTTATCGGATACTCAAAACGACGCTTTCCCCATTCGTTAACTTCCTCGATCTCAGCGTTTGCTGCGATGATACCCTTGAACTTCTCAACGGTAGCCTTTGCAGCTTCTTCGCCGCCTGTAAGGTCGGAAACGAACAGTGTTTCATAAGTGTTAACTGTTTTCTGATCCATGATTTTACCTCCCTATGGACATTAAAGACCGCCTGCCTCTGCATATTATTATTTTGCAAGCGGTAAGGAGCACGGGTTTTCCGTGACTGACCGATATATTATAACATATATCTTATTGCTTGTCAAGATATGATGCTGCACATTTTACATTTTGTTAACAAAAACCAAGGAATATTTTGTATCAGAGCCCGGCCTCCCAAAGCTCGGAGTAGAAGCCCTTCTTCTCAAGTAGTGCTTCGTGTGTGCCTTGCTCGATGATATTTCCGTCCTTCATAACGAGTATAAGATCTGACTCCTTTATCGTAGAAAGTCTGTGTGCTACTATAAACGACGTGCGTCCCTCTGTGAGCTCGTCAAAGGCTTTTCTTATCTTGCTTTCGGTGAGTACGTCTATAGATGACGTAGCCTCATCGAGAATGAGCATAGGGGGGAGAATAAGCATTATTCTCGCAATGCAGAGAAGCTGACGTTGACCGTACGAGATGCTGTTGTCTCCGCTTATTACCGTGTCGTACCCTTGCGGAAGCTTTGTTATAAACGAGTGTGCGTGAGCAAGCTTTGCGGCATTTTCCACTTCTTCAAGCGTAGCATCCGGTCTTCCGTAAGAGATGACCTCCCTTACCGTGCCCTCGAGGATAATGGTATCCTGAAGAACCATTCCTATATGTTTTCTGAGATAGGATCGGCTCATTGTCGAGGTGTCTGTACCACCAGCGAGTATCCTTCCGGATATGGGGTCGTAAAAGCGCATTATAAGATTTATGAGGGTGGTCTTTCCGCATCCGGTAGGACCTACTATAGCTATCTTCATTCCGCTTTTTGCGGAGAGATTGAAGTTTTTGATAAGAGGCTTTTCGGGAGTATATGAGAAGCTCACTTCATCAAACGTCATGCTTCCGTCAAATACTGCACCGTCGTTTTCGGTATTTTCCTCTTCCGTTTTAAGGGCTGCAAGCTCAAATACCCTCGCCGCACACACCGAGGCATTCTGAAGCTCGGGAATTACCTCACTTATCTCGTTAAACGGCTTGGTATATTTATTTGCATACGAAAGAAATACCGAGAGCATTCCTACCGTGAATCCGGGATCGGTGAGGCAGAGCAAAGCACCTCCGAGCCCTACTCCCATATAAACGAGGCTGTTTACGAATCTTGTTATCGGGTTTGTAAGAGAGGAATAGAAAATTGCATTTTTGGAGTGGTTGCGCAGCTCTTCGTTTATATTGTCGAATCTGCCGCAGACCTTCTCGTAATTTCCTGTTGAAATAACCGTCTTTCTGTTTGTCACCGCTTCGTCGATATATGCCGTTTGTATTCCCTGCGTCTTTGCCTGTTTTTCAAAAAGACTGTGTATCCTGTTTGCAATAAATCTTGCCGTGAATATCGAGACAGGAGTGCAAACGACCACTATAAGAGTTATCGGAAGGTTCACGCTGAACATAAAGATCAAGGTTCCGATTATTGTCACGACGCCTACAAAGAGATTTGAAAATCCGAGAAGCAGACCGTCAGCCATCTTGTCTGTGTCGTTTATTATTCTGGAGACTATCTCTCCGCTTTTGTGAGAATCGGTATAGGATATACTTACGCGGAGAAGAGTATGCATGGCGTCTCTGCGTATATCTCTTACCGTAGAATAGATTATTTTGTTGTTGCAGAGAGTCATAAGGTAGAAGAAAAGTCCGCCGAGAAGTGCGGTTATGCCTATTGTGACCGCATATCTCGTTACTCCGGCCATATCTACGGCACCTTCTCCAATCATAAGGTCGATCGCGTCTCCGCATATTATCGGAATATAGAGTGACGCGGCAACGTAAACTACCGAGCAGAGGAGGGAAGATACTATGAAAAATGAGTATTTTCCGATATAGGAGCAAAGAGTTCTTATCGTTTTATTATTTGATCTCATATCTTTACCTCCTTATGCTTCCTTTCCGTATTGGAGCTCGTTTATCTTCTTATAGCTTTCGCAGGTGAGAAGGAGCTCGTCGTGCGTTCCGAGACCGGCGCTTCTGCCGTTGTCAAGAACGAGTATTTTGTCAGCTTCGCTTACGGATCCGCATCTTTGTGCTATGATCACCTTGGTAACGTTCTTTTTGTGTTCCTTTATCAGACGGCGCATCTTTTTATCGGTAGCGTTATCAAGTGCGCTTGAAGCGTCATCGAGGATAAGGAGTCCGGCCTCACGTGCAAAAGCTCTTGCGGCGTTAAGTCTTTGCCTCTGACCGCCGGAAAGGTTGCTTCCGCCGAAATTCGCTTCATACGAAAGACCTCCCTCCTTTGCGAGGATGAATTCATCCGCGCAGGCAGTTTTCATTGCAAGCTCTACCGATTCCGGTGTTGCCTCTGAGTTGCCGAAGCGTATATTTTCCTCCATACTGCCGGAGAATACCGCGGGGCTCTGGGATACGAACGCGGTATTTCGTCTTCTGCTTTCCGCGGAAAATTCTTCAGCGGGGATCCCGTCTATGAGTATCTCGCCCTCCGTGGGAAGTATATATCCGGGGAGCAGGTATGCAAGAGTGGATTTACCCGAGCCTGTTCCTCCTATTATGCCGAGAGTTTCGCCTGCGTTCAGCTTGAATGATATATCTTCAAGCGCGAAGCCCGACGCACCGGGGTATTTGTATGAAACGTTTCTGAATTCTATAGAATGAGCACCGCTGCTTATTTCTTTTCCGAGCTTGAGTGTTTCTTCCTCGCTCTGTACGTCAAAGCAGTCTGCTATTCTGTTCGCACTTACGATACCCTTGTTGAGCGTGATTATAAAGTTACTTGTTTTTACAAGCTCAACGAGAATAGAAGACATATAGTTTACGAGTGCGACTACCTCGCCGGAGGAGAGCGTACCCGTATTTACCTTGTCACCGCCGAGTACTATTATAAAGAGGAGGGCTGCGTTGATTATTATAAATGTCGACGGATTTAGTATAGCAGATATTGCCGAGGAGGATACCGATCTTTCATAGAGCTCGTCCTGTGCGCTCTTGTATCTGTCTTCTTCATATTCAACTCTGTCGAATGCTCTTATCACTCTTGCCGCCGAGGAATTTTCCTTTGTGCGGAGTATGAGCTTATCGAGAGAGGATTGGACGTTCTTGAATTTCGGAAGAGTTATGAACATTACGGCAAAGATGAGAGCGAAAAGCACCGCTATCGTTATAAGGAATATAGGGAAGGAGGCGGGGCTTACCGTGAAAGCCATGAACATAGATCCGAAAACTATAAAAGGAGATCTGAGCACGAGACGGAGAGTGAGGTTTATTGCCGTCTGCACCTTTAGTATGTCTGCGGAAAGGCGCGCTATAAGCGTGCTTTTTCCTATAGAATCTCCGTCGGCAAACGACAGATACTGAATATGTCTGAAAAGCTTTGAACGCAATCTTGCCGAAACGGTAGTTGCTACGCTCGCGGAAAAATACTGGGCACACAGAGCAAATCCGAGTCCGCACAGTGCGAAAAGCGCGAGGACACCCGCCATTTTGAAGATGAGCGGCTTGTCTCCGTTTTTGATCCCCTCGTCGATTATTACCTTCATACAGATAGGTACGAGAAGCTCGAAGGTAGCCTCTGCGAATTTGAACAGAGGTGCGGTGACCGCCTTAAGCCAAAGGCCTTTGAAGAATGATACAAGGCGTTTCATTGTAATTATTTCCTTTCGGTGTTTTATCGTGTTTGGCGATTTTTCTATTGACAAAAATCATCGTTTGGGTTATAATAATAGTGTCAGAGACGCTTGCCTCTGCATTCTTTACGGAGATACGGTATGAAAAAAAAGAGAAAAAAGATATATATTATGTATGCGGCAGGACTTTTCTTTGCCGCGCTTGCGCTCGGAGCGGTGATACTTACTACCGCGTTGAGCGGAAACAAGATAATGTCTGTGATTTTCGGGGATACGGAAGATATTTCTTCGGATGCGGATCCGGATAACACGGGCGGAAACGTAAGTGCGGCGGTGACCGCAGACGGAGGTGACGAGACTTTGACAAGCATAAATTACAGTGACGTGAAGGCTATGTGGCTGTCACAGTTCGATCTTAACTCTGTCTACACGCAGAGCGGAAGACAAAGGTCGCAAAGATCGTTTGAGTCTCTTATGAGGACTGTACTCGACAACGTCGCAAATAACGGGATCAATACAATATTTGTCCAGATGCGTCCATATGCAGACAGTATGTATCCGTCCGAGTACTATCCGGCTTCCTCATATGCCGCAGGTGCATACGGGCGCGAATTTACTTACGACCCGATAGAGATCATAGTGAAAATGGCACACGAAAGAGGATTGTCTGTCCATGCATGGATAAACCCGATGCGAGGCATGCTTGAAAAGGACGTGGCTGCGGTCGACACAAAATATAAGATAAGACAGTGGTACGACTCTGCCGAAACTAACGGCAAATATGTCGTCACCGTTGACGGAAGGCTGTATCTTAATCCCGCGTATGCAGAGGTGAGAGAGCTTATCGTTTCGGGGGCTGCGGAAATAGTGAGGAAATACGACGTTGACGGCGTGCATATGGACGACTATTTCTACCCGACGCAGGACGTATCGTTTGATAGCTATGCGTATGCGGAGTATACCAAGACTGATAAAGCGGTATCGCTTTCGCGTTTCCGCAAGAACAATCTGAATATGCTCGTTTCGGCTATATATTCCGCGGTGAAGTCCGAGGATCCGAATGCGCTTTTCGGAATAAGCCCCGCAGGCGTTATAGCAACGGTTACGGACAAGCAGTATGCAGACGTCTATACGTGGTGCAAGGAGGACGGATATATAGACTACATATGTCCGCAGGTCTATTTCGGTCTTGAGCATCAGACGTGTGACTTTGTGAAAATATGCAACGTGTGGCGAAAGATCATTAAGAATGACAACGTAAAGCTCATCATAGGTATGACTCTCGGAAAAGCAAAATCCAAGGTGGATAACTATGCGGGAAGCGGAAAGGACGAGTGGGCAAAGAGCGACGATATTCTCAAACGCTGTCTCAAATACACCGAGGAGCTTGACAAATGCGTGGGAGTATCCTACTTTTGCTATCAGTATTTCTACGATCCGGTGTCCGGTGCTTCTGTGAGCGCAACCGCAAAGGAGCGGGAAAACTTCATTCCCTTGCTGAAAACTACATCCTGGAACTGAAAATATACCGAAAATCAAGGCAGCATAAAGTTTTTTGTGCTGCTTTTTCGGTTTTGGTGTTGATTTTTTTGAAGATTTATGTTATAATAAAACAAGAAAAGCCTCGGAGACCGAGGCTTGAATGTTGGAGCTGGTGATGTGACTCGAACACACGACCTGCTGATTACGAATCAGCTGCACTACCGACTGTGCTACACCAGCGCTCGAACAGTAATATTATAGCACAAACGAAATGAAAATGCAACTGCTTTTTTTGCATATTAACATTTTTGTTACAATTGAATTGTATTTTTTTGAGGAGAAATATCATAATGAGTGTTGATCTGTGTGACATAAAAACAATACGCGCGGTGATGGAGCTGCACGGAATAAAATTCAAAAAGGAGTACGGTCAGAATTTTCTTACCGATGCGGGCACCGTGTGTGCTATCGCTGAGGATTGTTGCGTTGACAGCGAGACTATACTTGAGATAGGTCCGGGACTTGGGTGCATGACCCGCGAGCTTGCCGAACGCTATAAAAGAGTTATAGCGGTAGAGATAGACGAGGCACTCATACCCGTTCTCAAGGATACTCTTTACGGACTTGATAACGTTACCGTTGTCAATTCGGATATTATGAAAACCGACATATTCGAGCTTCTGGGCGATTATATCGACGGCGGAGTTTCGGTGTGTGCGAATCTTCCTTACTATATAACTACGCCCATACTTATGAAGCTTGTCGAGAGCAAGTTCCCGTTCGACTATATAACCGTAATGGTACAGAGCGAGGTAGCCGACAGACTTACGTCGAGTGTTGGTGGAAAGGACTGTGGAGCCATCACCGCATCTCTTGCTTATTACGGAGAGGCAGAGAGGCTTTTCTCTGTGCCTGCGGATCTGTTCGTTCCTCAGCCTAAGGTCAATTCGGCGGTCGTCCGTATAAGAATGCATAAGGAAAAGCCGGTACAGCCTATAGATGAAAACATCTTTTTCAGAACGGTAAAGGCTTCGTTTGAACAGAGAAGAAAGACGCTTCCCAATTCTCTTATGACGGGATTCTCCGAGCTGTCAAAGCAAGATTTGACCGAGATCATAGGATCCTGCGGAATAGATCCGAGGATAAGGGGAGAGAGACTCACGCTCGAAGAATTCTGCGCTCTTTCGGATGCGCTCACGAATGCGCTGAAATAAATGATAAGGCATCGGGTGATATTCCCGATGCCTTTTATTTATTTTTTCGGTCTGCCCGTACCGTGCTTTTTTCTTTGCGGTGTATCTGTGCGCGCATGCGCCGGTTTATAATACTGATAAAGCGTGCAGGGTATCATACCGTTGTAGAGCTTTCTCTTTTTATCAGCCTGCCTGCCGTAGCAGTACTCAAAATCCGGGTATCCTGTTATAACGTATATTTGCCACGGATCAAATCTCGCAAAGGTTCTTCCCATGTCTTTGTAAAGCAATCGCACCTCGTCCTCGTTTGACATTCTTTCGCCGTACGGAGGATTGCAGATTATACTTCCGCGTCTGTTTGGCTTTTCTATTCTGCGAGCATCCTTGACAAAGAATTTTATCCGGTCCGCAACTCCCGCCCGTCTGGCGTTTTCCTTGGCTATCTCTATGCATTCGGGATCTATGTCGCTTCCGTACGCTTCAAAAGAGCAATCACGTTTTATAAGAGAATTCGCCTCCTCGCGCGCGAGGTCCCACGAATCTCCGTCAACAAACCAATAATCTTCACCGCAAAAGCCGCGCGATATTCCGGGAGCTATCCTCATGGCGTCGCGTGCTGCCTCTATTACTATCGTTCCCGATCCGCAGAAGGGATCCCAAAGGAGATTATCATCGCGGAGACGCGCGTTTTTTACCATTGCCATGGCGAGAGTTTCTCTTATTGGAGCGGCGTTGGCGGCGGGGCGGTAGCCTCTCTTGTGAAGAGGTACTCCGCTCGTGTCTATCATAAGATGCGCTACGTCTTTAAAAATAAAGAATTCTACGCGCACCTTCATTCCGCTGTCCTCGGGAAATACCGATATTCCGTATTTCGACGAAAGTCGGTTCACTATAGCCTTTTTAATTATCTTCTGGCAGTCGGGGACAGAGAAGAGCGTGCTCTTTATAGCATGTCCCGTTACCGGAAATTCGTCATTCTCACCGATATACTCCTCCCACGGAATGCCGAAAGTTCCGTCGAAAAGCGAGGTGAAGGAGTCGCAGGGGAATTTTCCCGCAAGAATATATACACGCTCGCACTGACTGAGAAAAACGTTCGCGCGTGCGATGGCGTTTTCATCGCCGGTGAAGGTTATTCTTCCGTCCATGGTCTCCTCTCGGGTATATCCGAGAGCATCTATCTCCTCTCCGAGAGACTTTTCAAGTCCGAAAAGAGTGGTGGCAACAAGTGTTTGTTTCATAAAGGTATCCTCAAAAGTTTAAGAAATGATCAGCATATAATATTATATATTAAAATTCACCGTATGTCAAGAAAAAATCTTGACTTTTATAAAAAAATAGTGTATAATATTCTTAAAATAAGATATGCGAGGTGAGATGATGAATAAGGTTGAGACATATAAGTGTCCGTGCTGCTCGGCACCGCTTATCTTTGATCCCGAGAGCGGAGAGATGAAATGCGAGCACTGCGACACGAAATTCTCGGCAGAGGATACGAAAGCATATATAGATTCTCTTGAGGCAGAAAAGGCGACAGACAGCTATGAGTGGGAGGATTATACCAAGGATAGCGGAAGCGGCGACTGGTCAAGTGAGGAAAAAGGCGCGATGCGTACGTATATATGTCCTTCCTGCGGCGGCGAGGTCATAGGTGATGAAAATACCGTGGCATCTATCTGTCCGTATTGCGATAACCCTACCATTATTGCGGAAAATGCAAGAGACGTGTTCAAGCCCGACGTGCTTATTCCTTTCAAATACGAAAAGGAGCAGGCCGTGGAGGCTCTTAAAAAGCACTATAAGAAAAAGCCGCTTCTTCCGAAATGCTTTAAGGATGAAAACAGAATAGAAGAGGTAAAAGGAATATACGTTCCGTTCTGGTTTTTTGATTGTGCTACCGATTCAAACATAACCTATAATGCGACGCGCGTCAGAAAGTGGAGCGACGCAAATTACATATACACAGAGACCTCTTACTACCTTGTCAGACGATCCGGAACTCTTGACTTTGAGATGATACCCGCCGACGGATCCTCTAAGATCGACGACGCCATAATGCAGTCGATAGAGCCGTTTGACACAAACGAAATGATACCTTTTTCCTCAAACTATCTTTCCGGATTCCTTGCGGATAAATATGACGTTGATGCTGAGGCGCTCAAACCCATGGTAAACGACCGTGTGAAAAGCACGGTGGTGGATGCTTTCAGAAAAACCGTTGTAGGATATACAAGCGTTATTACGAGAAACGCAAACATCAGCCTTAAGGACGGAAAAATAAAATACGGTCTTATGCCCGTGTATCTTCTCAACACGAAATACAAGGATAAAAGCTACTCGTTTGCGATGAACGGGCAGACCGGAAAATTTGTCGGGGATCTTCCGATATCATTCGGAAGGCTTGCCGCATATTTTGGCGGAATATTTGCATCCTGCGCGGCTATCCTCAGCGCGCTGACTCTTTTACTGTGAGGTGCGAAAATGAAAAGCTTTAACAGATATATTGCGGTTTTTCTCGCACTTCTTATGATCGCGGCTTTCTCGGTATCCGTATCGGCGGACGGCTCGGACGATCTTTTATTCGACGACGCGGATTTTCTCTCAAGCGGTGAAGAAAAGAAGATAGCGGAAGAAATGAAAAGGATAGAAGACGAGTACGGAATATGCATTATCATATATTTCACAAGGAATAAGTATCCTTCCGACGTTGACGAGGAGGACCTTATGGATATGATGGACAGAGACGCAAGAAAGCTGATCTATGACCATAAGACGAAGGAAGATGCGGTTCTGTTCTATATGTCACTTGACGGTGGATACAGAGATTACTACTTTTACAGACTCGGAAGATGCTTTGATGCCATAGAATACGGCAGGGAAGAGGAGCTTCTTAAAAAGCGTGCTGAAAAGTATCTTACACAAAATGATTTTTACGGTGCGGCAACAGAATTCCTCTCCTTTACCGACGAGGCTATGCTGGCGCTTTCAAACGGAGGCAGCGTTGTAAAGAAGACGGATGTCCTCGCAGAGTATCTGCCGGTCATACTCCTTGTATCCGCTGTTATCGCTCTCGTTTCGGTGCTGATCATGAAGTCGCAGATGAAGTCGGTGGCATTCAAGAATGAAGCTCATATGTATGCGGCAAAGGACTCTTTCAACGTGCGGTCTGCCGCGGATATATTCCTTTACCGAACGGTATCGAGAATGAGAAAGCCGGATAACAATTCCGGCGGAGGATCCCGCGGAGGAGGCTCGCGCGGGGGCGGAGGCGGCGGAAGATGCTGACTCGAAAAAATACCGCTTTAAGCAAAGCTTTAGCGGTATTTTTTTCTTTTTTGCAAAAAATACGCTTATTAACAAAGGGATACTAAAAAATTTACAAACTATCGGGTCATAATTCTACAATAAAACACAAAAACTGCTTTACAAATATAAATAAAAATGATATAATATAATATATACGCGTATGCGCGCGTCAAAAGCACCTTTCTTGCTTGCAAAGGAGACATTGATATGGACAGAATAACTCGGATGATAGAGAAGATCGCGGCGTTTTTTACCGAAAACGTCATGGAACCGATAAAGCAAATGAGCATTACAGACTGCATAGACGTTCTTTTGCTTACTGTGATACTTTATATGGTAATACGCTTTGTAAGTAACAGAAGAGCGGGAAAGCTTGCTACCGGATGCTTGCTTATTATTGCCGTATTCGTTATTGCGGAAATGTCGGATATGCACGCAATGAAATATATTCTGTCTAATTTCTATCAAGTAGGTTTTATCGCTATTATAATCATCTTCCAGGACGAACTTCGCACGGCGCTTGAGAAGGTGGGCGGCTTTTCCTCAAAGCTTGTGAGCGGAATAGAGAAGCAAAGCGTTTCGGCGGGAGCGATAGAGGTAAGAGAGTTTGTCGATGAGATAAGCGACGCGGTTTTTGAAATGTCGGAGAGCAACACGGGTGCTCTGATAGTAATAGAATGCAATACTAAGGTAGGAGACTGTATAGAGACGGGTACCGAGATCGATGCCAAGGTGTCGTCAGAGCTTCTTCAGAATATTTTCGTGGATAAGAGCCCTCTTCACGACGGTGCCGTAATAATAAGAGAAATGCGGCTCACTGCAGCAGGTTGCCGCCTTCCCGCTACAAAAAGAAAGATAGGCAAGACGCTCGGAACGAGACACAATGCGGCTGTCGGTCTGAGTGAAATTGCAAGTGACGCACTGGTAATAGTAGTCTCCGAAGAAACCGGAATCGTTTCGCTCTGCTTTAACGGAGAGATGAAGCGTAATTACACTAAAGAAAAGCTCACGAAGGAGCTTTTCGGAAGACTCTCGAAGGAAAAGCGTAAGCAGAGATTCCTGTCGGATAAGCACCATTCTCATCAGAGCAGCAACGGAGCTGATGAGTCGCAGCTCTGATAAGAGCTTTCCGATAGCATAGGCAGAGCCGAAGCGCATTTTTAAATTCACAGAAAGGTTGCCTTCTTCCGAAGGCTCGGTACAGATATATGGCACTTGAAAACAACAGATATGAAACCGATAACCTCACTGAGGCTATATCGGATGACGTCGATACAGAGACAGAAAAAAGCGAGAGAAACAAAAAGAACGACAACGCCAAGGGCGGAAAACATAATATCCTCATACTTATATTTTCGTTCGTTATAGCCATGTCGGTATGGCTGTACGTTATGAGCATGGAGGACGGAGAATACGAAAAGACCATAAACCTCGTTCCCGTTCAGATAGTGGGTGCAACAGAGCTTGAATACAGCAACAATATGTCTGTCATCAGCGGTTACGATAACACGGTAAACGTTACGCTTAAGGGTAAGCGAACAGACGTAAACAAATATACGGTGAACGACATTTACGCTTACGTGGACGTGAGCAAAATAGACAGCGCCGATAGGCAGATGCTCACCGTCAGCGTTGAGGCTCTCCCCGACGTCAGCATTACCGTCATATCTCCGACTGCGATCGCTGTCTACGCGGACGTTATCGATACAAAGGACGTTCCGGTCGTGGTAAAGCCCTACTATACTATAGACGGTGCTTATTTTGTCGATACCGATAAGATCACCAAGAGTATAGATTTTGTTGAGGTCACAGGTCCCGTAAGTGTCCTTCAGAACGTGGAATGTGCGGTTGCCGAAAGTAATATCGGAAAGCTCACCGGAAGTGTAAAGAGTACTACCTCGATTTATCTCGTAGATAAAAAGGGCACAAAGATACAGAATCCGTATCTTAAAACGGATGCCGACATGGTGGAGATCACTATCCCCGTTTACCTCAGAAAATATATAAAGCTTACTTATGAATACGATGAAAAGGTCTTCGAAGACTATAACCTTGATATCAGCCTTGAATTTGACTCTGTTTGTATAATAGGTGAGGTTCTCAAGGTGTCTTCCATAGATGAGATATGCGTTCTCACTCTCACAAGGTCACACTTCAAGGAGGATCAGAACGGAAATTATCTGCCGTTCGAAAAAAGCCTTGATCTAAAACTTCCCGACGGAGTAAAGACAGAGGACGATATTTCAAGCGTTTACATAAGAGCAGAAATAACAAAGAGGAAAACAGATCCTCCCGTGAACGAGCCTACTGTCACAACTCCGGCAACAAGTGAGCCGTCGGTAACCACTCCTTCTGTCACCGAGCCGGTAACACCCGCTTCGAATGTAACAGAGCCGGCAGTTACAGATGCCGTGATAAGCGCGCCTGTCGAAACACAATCACCGTAATATGAAATTTTTACTTGTATCGGATATAAAGCTGCCTTACCTTTCGGATGAAAGGGAAGCACTCGCCATTGCGAAAAATAAGCTTAAAAGAGCGGGAGCTTCTCTCGACGGGGCAGAGCTTTCTGTGTATAAGCGATCTGTTGACGCGAGGGACAGAAATGCAATAAGCTTTGTATATTCTGTTATGGCAAGCGGGGCTTGCGGTGTCGACCGCTCAAAAATGACAGCTCTCAAAATATCGGAAATATCAGATCCTTACGCCGAGCTTTCATTCTCTCCGGGAAGTGAAGCTCTCGGTGGGAGAGTGCTTGTCGTAGGGATGGGACCGTGCGGACTTTTTGCGGCATACCTGCTCGCAAAGCACGGATACAGACCTATAATAATAGACAGGGGCGGAAGCATAGATGAAAGAGTTAAGGCGGTATCCTCCTTCTATAAGACCGGAAGCCTTGATACCGAGACAAACGTTCAGTTTGGCGCAGGCGGTGCGGGTACGTTTTCGGACGGGAAGCTCGTCACAAGAATAAAGGACCCTTCATGCTCTTACGTTCTGAAGACGTTTGTCGATCACGGAGCAGATAAGGATATTTTGAAGAACGCAAAGCCTCATATAGGAACCGATGTTCTGCGCTCTGTAGTGGATAATATGCTTTCTGAGATCGTTCGACTCGGAGGCGAGGTAATATATAATTGCCGACTTGACGGAATAACAGAGTCAGGATCATACTGTATTGCAAAAACCTCAAAGGGGGATATAAGCTGCGGTGCCGTTGTGCTTGCGGTCGGTCACAGTGCGAGAGATACCTACGAATATTTGCTTTCTTCCGGATTCTCAATACTTCCGAAAAGCTTTTCCGTCGGAGTGCGCATCGAACATCTTCAAGAGGACGTTGACAGATCTCTTTACGGAGATCGCGCGGGCGACATCAGACTTCCGCGAGGAGAATATGCGCTTTCAAATACAAAGGGCGAACGAGGTGTGTATACCTTCTGTATGTGCCCGGGCGGGTACGTTATGGCTGCAACCAGCGAGGAAGGGCGTGTGGTCGTAAACGGAATGAGCGAGAAGGCGCGCGACGGAAAAAACGCCAACAGTGCCATGCTCGTGTCTGTAACGCCCGAGGATTTTTCCTTTGACGTCAGAAAGGCGATCGCTTTTCAGCGTAAGCTTGAAAGCGATGCGTATATTCTCGGAGCGTCAAATTATAATGCCCCCGTTCTTACAGTGGGAGACTTTATCGACGGAAAATGCATAAATGAGCCGTCAAAGGTCATACCTACCTATATGGATGGGAAATATACAGTCGCAAATATCGCATCTGCGATGCCGCGTTTTCTTTGCGACGGACTTTTGAGAGGTCTTAGCAGCTTTTCGAAAAAAATGGAGTGCTTCAACGACAGAAGTGCTGTCCTGTCGGCATTTGAAACAAGGACCTCCGCTCCTCTCAGGATAGTGCGCGAGCCCGATATGATCGCAAAGGGAAGAAGATTTATATATCCTTGCGGTGAGGGAGCGGGATATGCGGGAGGAATAACGAGTGCCGCATGTGACGGAATTAACGTTGCAAAAAAAATAATAGAGAGATTTAAACCGCAAAATTAAGATAAGGAAATACGATTTGAAGACAAACAAAAAGAAATGGAATATAGTTTCCACATGTGACGAGAAGACCGCAATTGCCAAAGAGCTTGCAAAAAAACTCGAGATACCATTTCCGGCGGCGGTAGTACTCGTAAACAGAGGGTACTTTGATGAGAGATCGGCGCTCGAATATATACGCAACGAAGCTACCCTGCTTCACGATCCGTTTTTACTTCCGGATATGAAAAAGGCGTGCAATGTTATAATAGACAGTCTGAGAAACAATGAAAAAATATGCGTCTACGGTGATTACGACGTGGACGGAGTTACCGCCACCGCGCTTATCTATTCGTATCTTAAGGATAAAGGGGCAGACGTTATACATTATATCCCCGACAGAAAAAGCGAGGGATACGGAATGAACATGGCGTCTGTCGAAAAAATAGCGTCGCTCGGAGTAAAGCTTATCGTTACCGTAGATAACGGAATAACGGCAGTAGACGAGATAGCGTATGCTAAGGCGATGGGTGTTAAGGTCGTTATAACCGATCACCACTCGTGCCATGAGGTTATCCCTTCGGCTGATGCCGCGGTGAATCCAAAGATTCCGGGTAGCCAATACCCGCACACCGAGCTTGCCGGAGTAGGCGTTGCGTTCAAAACAGTATGTGCGATAGAGACAGAACTTTGTGCGGCTTCGGGGAAAACCGTTTCGGATGCCGTAAGAGCTCTTTGCTTCAGGTATGCGGATATAGTAACCGTGGGAACGATAGCCGACGTTATGCCGTTGCGCGGTGAGAACAGATTGCTTTGCGCTATGGGACTTTATCTTATAGATCAAAAGCCGTCCGTTGCCATAGATTCTCTTATGTATATGGCGTCTCTCGGTGACACGGTAACGGCAAGTGCCGAATACTATATGAATAAACCGCGGGAGACGAAAAAGAGAAAGATCAATTCCTCATATATAGGCTTTGTCCTTGCTCCGAGAATAAATGCCGCAGGCCGTGTTACTCATGCAAACGACGCGCTTAAGCTTCTCCTTTCCACAGATAAGAAGCAGGCTGCCGAGGCGGCATATAACCTTTGCAGTATAAATAACGCAAGGAAGTACATGGAGGGCGTGATCTTTGCCGATGCGGTCAAATATATAGAAGAGAATTATACCGATGAGGAAAGAATAATAGTTCTTGACTCTGACGAGTGGCAGCACGGAGTTATAGGAATAGTTGCGTCGAGAATACTCGAAAGATACGGGCTTCCGGTTATTATGATATCCTTTGAGGATGGAAAAATGACCGATGAACCCTCTCCCATGGACGTAGGAAAGGGCTCGTGTCGAAGTGTTGAGGGCTTTGATATACATAAGGCACTCGATCACTGCAGTGATCTTTTTGTAAGATACGGAGGCCACGAGCTTGCCGCGGGTCTTACGATATATCGCAAGGATCTCGCTGAGTTTAAAAAGCGCATCTCAGAATATGCAAAGGATAAGCTCAATACCGAGGAAGCGGTGTCCGCAGTAAATATAGATTATGAAGCGGAGTTTTCCGAGCTGACCCTCGAATGTGTAAATACTCTTGCAAAGTTTGAGCCGTACGGTGTAGGCAACGAGCAGCCGTATTTCTGTACGAGAGATGTTCTTGTAAAGAGAGTTACCGCTCTTTCGGGAGGAAAGTACGTAAAGGTACTGTTTGAGAAGGACGGTATCCAGATATCCGGACTCTCGTTTTCCACCTCCTACGATAATTTCCCGGTTTATGAGGGAGAGCGTGCGGACGTTGCATATGCTCTTGAGCTTAATGAGTTTAAGGGTGTATCCTCGCTTCAGTTGAATATTGAGGACGTAAGGCTTTCCGAAAAATATCTTGAGGAATCAAGTGCTAAGTTTTCTGTGCTTGACGCACTTACAAAGGCGGACGAGGATGCTTGCCTTGAGGGGGAAAGATGCCCCGAAAGGAAGGAATTCGTTGCGCTTTACAGCTACCTGAGAAAAATAAATGCCGAGGGTATCGCTACCGTTTCGGTCAGAAGGACGGCCTCTGTACTCAGATCCGAGCAGAGAATAGACGTAAGCGCTACAGCGGTCGCGCTTATACTCAACGTGTTTTTTGAGCTTGGGCTTTTGAACATTTCGAAATTTTCGGACGATCTGTATGAAATACTCTTCCCGAAGGAGAGCAAGAAGGTGGATCTTTCCGAATCAAAATTACTTGACAGATACAGAAAATCCTGCGCAAGAGGAAACAGATGTGCAGGTGAGGTAACTACTTATGGAAACTGATATGAAAATTATTGAGCGCTTGCTGAATATTCTTAAGGCAACGGGAAAGAAATATAATATCGAAAAGATACTGTCTGCGTATGAATACGCTGCAAAGCTTCACGAGGGACAGTTCAGAGTCAGCGGCGACCCTTATATATCGCATCCCGTCGCAGTCGCCGAAATAGTTGCGGGTCTTGAGCTTGACACCGACTCTATATGCGCGGCCCTTCTCCACGATACGGTTGAGGACTGTTCTGACTGCACAGACCTTCCTACGATAGAAAAAATGTTCGGATCGGACGTAGCACTACTCGTTGACGGTCTTACAAAGATAGTTCAGATGGACGTCACCGACAAGGAAGAAATACATCTTGAAAACATACGTAAGATGCTTCTTGCTATGTCCAAGGATATACGCGTTATCTTTATAAAGCTGTGTGACCGTCTTCACAATATGCGTACCCTTTCGGTAAAATCCGATCCTAAAAGAAGATCTACGGCACATGAAACTATGCAGGTATATGCTCCTCTCGCACACCGTCTCGGTATGCATAAAATAAAGCAGGAGCTTGAAAACCTCAGCCTTGCCTTCCTCGATCCCATAGGATATCAGGAGGTCCAGGAGCATATAGCACAGAAGTATGATCTGAGTGTTGACTTTATCGAAAACGTGAGAAACAGTGTAGACTCAAAGCTAAGAGAAAATGATATAAACTTTACGCTCGAGGGCAGAATAAAATCTGTCTATTCTATATACAGAAAAATGTATAACCAGAATAAGAGCTTTGATCAGATATATGACTTTTACGCTTTGCGTATAATCGTAAACACAGAGCTTGAATGTTACTCGGTGCTCGGTATAATCCACGAGATGTTCAATTCTATTCCCGGACGCTTCAAGGACTATATTTCAACTCCCAAACCGAATATGTACCGCTCTCTTCACACTACCGTAATAGGGCGCGACGGTATTCCTTTTGAGGTCCAGATACGTACGTGGGAAATGCATAATATCGCAGAGTACGGTATCGCGGCACATTGGAAATACAAGTCAGGTGAACGTTCGAAGGAGGATATCGATAAGAAGCTCGAATGGATATCAAAGCTCATTGAGTATGAGGACGATACAAGAGACCCAGATGAGTTTATGCATCTGTTCAAGATAGATATATTCCACGACGAGACCTTTGTCTTTACTCCCAAGGGAGACGTTATCGCACTTCCGCAGGGCTCCACAGTTATAGACTTTGCTTATGCTATACATTCTGCCGTCGGAAACAAGATGGTGGGCGCAAAGATAAACGGAATGATCGTTCCTATAGACAGAGTTCCGCAAAACGGTGAGATCGTCGAGATACTCACCTCCTCCTCGGGCAAGGGACCGAGCAGAGACTGGCTTAAGATAGTCAAGACGGGTGAGGCAAGGACTAAAATACGTCAGTGGTTCAAGAAGGAAAAGCGAACCGAAAACATCGAGGTCGGAAAGCAGTCTGTCGATGCCGAGATCAAGAAGTTCTCAAGAGGCTGCACCGAATCAATGCGCGATGAGGTCATCGGAAATATAAGCGGACGCATCGGCTATATGAATGCGGACGACCTTTACAATGCTATCGGATACGGAGGTCTTGCGGTATCCAAGATAGCTATAAAGATAAGAGATGAGTACGACAGACTCTTCAGCAGTGAAGAAGAGGAGGTCCTCGAGCCCGAGATCCCGATAGCTACAAACAAGAAGATAAACAGTAACGGCGGAATAATAGTGGATGGTGAGAGCGGATGTCAGGTCAAATTTGCCCGCTGCTGCAATCCGCTTCCCGGAGACCGTGTTATCGGCTTTATTACGAAGGGTTACGGAATATCGATACACAAGAGGGATTGCCCGAACGTAGTTGCAGGTCTGGAAAATCCCGAAAATGCGGACAGATGGGTCAACGCAACCTGGGAGGCAGGAGCGGGACACTCAAAGAACGGGGAAGTGTACGAGGCAAATATTCAGGTATATGCCTTTGACAGCATCACGCTTATTGCAAACATTACAGCGGCACTTGCCGATATGAAGGTCGCGATCCTCCAGATGAATATGCAAAAGAGAAACGACTCGAAAATAACCATAAGCCTTAAGATAGGCTGTAAAAATATTGACCATGTGAATTCTATAGTCTCAAGGCTTCGCTCGATCTCGGACGTTGAGCAGGTCTCGAGAGGATTTGCGTGATAGGAGAAAATATGATAGCAGTTGTTCAAAGAGTGAGCAGTGCCACTGTCAGAGTGGACGGAAAAATAACCGGTGAATGTAATAAGGGACTTATGATACTTCTCGGAGTAGAGGGCGGAGATGACGAAAAGCATGCCGACGCCTTAGCTGTAAAGCTCTCGAAGCTGCGCATTTTCAAGGATGAAAACGATAAGATGAATCTTTCTGTTCTTGACGTCGGCGGCTCAGCGGTCGTGGTATCGAATTTTACACTGAACGCCGACTATAAGAAAGGAAACCGACCTAATTATCTCGCAGGTGCCGAGCCTGCGCGCGCAAATGAGCTTTACGAATACTTTTCAAGCGCTCTCCGCTTGTGCGGACTTCACGTGGAGAACGGAATTTTCGGAGCGGAAATGGAATGCACTATCGTAAACGACGGACCTGTCACACTTGTTATAGACAGCAAGATATTGGTTAAGCAGAAGTAAAAAGTTTTAGTTGGAGAAGACAAATGAAGGTAACGGTAAATAACGAGAGTGCAGACATAAACAGATATTATGTACAGACTCTTTGTATGATATTTTTCCCGGGCGAAAAGTTTTCGGACAGTGATGACCAAAGCCCGTATTCTATATGTGTGGATTGCGAGGAGAGGGAAAACGAATTTTACGCTAAGGCAGTCCTGAAAGTAAATGATAAGGAGTATATCAAAGACAGCACTGTAGAATATACTCCGGATAAAACAAAGAAAAGAAGCAAAAAAATAGCCGTCGGAAACGCAGTGCTTGCAGTATGCAATGAGCACTGCGGATACAGATCCAGCTGGGGAATGCTCACAGGTGTAAGGCCGAGCAAGGTTGCAAGCGAGCTCCTTATGAAGGGCTTCAGTAAGACCAAGGCAAAGAAGATGCTCGTAAGCGACTACAGACTGTTCCATAAGAAGGCGGAGCTCAGCGTAGACGTAGCTCTTGCTGAGAAGAGAATAATCGGAACTCCCGGCAAAAAGGATTGCAGTATATATATATCCATTCCTTTCTGCCCTACAAGATGTGATTACTGCTCGTTTGTTTGCTACACCTCAAAAAAGCTCTTATCGCTGATTCCCGAATATCTTGAAATACTCAAAAACGAGATAAAGGATGCCTTTTCTATGATAGACGAGCTTGGACTCAACGTTAAGAGCGTCTATATAGGAGGAGGAACTCCCACCATACTTTCCGAGAGTGAGCTTCTTGATCTCCTCTCGTGTGTACGCGCTTGTCTTGGAAACAGAGAAATAGAGGAATTTACGCTTGAGGGCGGAAGACCGGATACGATCACCGAGGAGAAGCTTAAAATAGCAAAGGATCATGGAATAACCCGAGTTTGTGTAAACCCGCAGACGCTTAACCAGTCTGTTCTCGATGCTATAGGAAGAAGACATACAGTTGATGAATTTTTCAGAGCGTTTGAGATAGTAAAAAATTCAGGCATAGAGAATATAAATACCGACCTTATAGCAGGACTTCCGGGCGATGATTTCGACATGTTCTCAAGCAGCCTTGACCGAATAATCGCTCTCGATCCGACGAATATTACAATACATACCTTCTGCGTTAAAAAGAGCGCCGAGCTTTTGAGAAAAAATCCGAATATTTACTCAATGCGTGGCGGAGACGTGGGAAGGAGCATAGACTATTCACAGATGCAGCTGCCCCTTAACGGCTACTATCCGTATTATATGTACAGACAGAAAAACTCTATGGGGAATTACGAAAACGTCGGCTTTGCAAAGCCGGGGTGCGAGGGAAGATACAATATATATATGATGGAAGAGATACACAGCATTTTTGCCGTCGGAGCAGGCGCTGTCTCAAAGCTTGTAAAGTACGTTCCGGCCAATATCGGAGACTCTAAGATCATAAGACTCTTTAACCCGAAATATCCGTATGAGTATCTCAAAACCGAAAACAGAGAACACCCTTACGAGCATTTTAAAGATACGGTATCAGACTTTTATAAGGAGCATATAGGGGCGGAAGAATAATTAAAGAAAGGTGCCTTGATATGATCACAGTAAAAAACAGTTACACAGAAGAGGAGGCTCGCATATTCGTGCAAGAATGTGAGAGATCCTTCTTTGAGCGGCTTGATCGCGTTTCGGGAGATATTTCCGAAAACAAAAGGATAAATATAATAGGTCTTACCGGTCCAACCTGCTCGGGGAAGACCACTATGGCAAATATTCTGATAAACAAGCTTAACGGTGTCGGAAAAAGAGTACACGTGATATCGCTTGACGATTTCTTTCACGACAGAGAAAAGCTTGATCTGATGAACAAGGACGGTGAGATAGATTACGATTCGCCGAGCACTATCGACACCGGGCTTCTTGCGGATTGTGCCGAAAAGATACTGAGGGGAGACAGAGTTGTTCTTCCGAAATACGATTTTCTCACAGGAAAGCGAGTAGAAGGGGACGTTATCGATGCGGATGATAACGATATGTTTATCTTTGAAGGAATACAAGTCCTTTATTCCGAGGTGTCCTCTTTGTTTAAGAACAGCGATTCGTATAAAAGCATATATATATGCCCGAGAAGTGAGATATATGTGAATGATAAGCTTTTTTTGCCGAATCATATAAGATTTCTTCGCAGGCTTGTCAGAGACTATAACTTCCGCGGAGCATCCGCAGATTTTACGATCTACCTTTGGGAGAGTGTAAGAAGAAACGAGGACAAATATATAATGCCGAATGCAGATTCTTGCGATTATATAATAGATTCTACACTTGGATATGATATAAACATGCTTAAGCCGTATCTTGAAAGGATACTTGCGCTTCCTCACTCAAAGAGAGGAAATATAAGCGAAAGAGAATACAGGTCGATTGCCGATGCTATTCTTGAGGAAATAGAGGGCGTCGAGCCGATGAGCAGAAAATATCTTTACGAAAATTCGCTTTACAGAGAATTTATCTGATAGCGTTCTACCCGGAGTGCCTCCGACATAATATATACCGATAATTGCGGAAGATATATCGGAAAGGCGCACATAAATGAAGAAAACAGAGCATAAGATCGATAGGATAAAGGGAAGCGGGGGCTTCTTTTCGGGAGTTGCCGTTCTTACCCTTTCCACACTGTTTGTTAAAGCTGTCGGAGCACTCTTCAAGATCCCCATGATCAAATACGTTGGTATAGAGGGGATGGGGTATTTTAATGCGGCGTATCATTTTTACAGCCTGCTGATGACGGTGTCCACGGCAGGACTGCCGGTCGCACTATCTCTTCTCATTTCGGAAGATGTCGCAAAGGAAAACACTCTCGGTGTAAAAAGCGATTTTATCTGTGCCGTGCGGCTTTTTTGTACACTCGGTGCGATATTCTCAGCAATTATGCTTGCTTTTTCCGGAGAAATAGCCGAATTTCTCGGAATACCGAATACAAAATACTGCCTTCTGGCGGTTTCGCCGGCGGTCCTTTTCGTTACCGTTTCCGGCGCTTTCAGAGGGTATTTTCAGGGCCACGGTATAATGACCCCCACCGCTGTTTCACAGATGATAGAGGCGGTAGGAAAATTATTTCTCGGTCTGGGAGCAGCTGTTTTGGCTTTGAAGCGGAATAAGCCTCCGTACATAGTTTCAGCATACGCTATATTCGGTCTTACACTCGGAATTCTGATCTCTTCGCTATATCTTCTCGTTGCAAAAAAGCTGCATGACAGAAGGTACAGAAGCGGTACCGTCAGGCACACGTCGAATGCGAAACGAAGCACTTATCTGAGGCTTATAAAAACCGCATTTCCCGTAACTCTCAGTTCTGCGGTCCTGAGTCTTACCGCATTGCTCGACACGCTTGTGATTCCTAATTCTCTTATGAGAGCCGGAATAGATGAGTATACAGCACTTAATCTTTACAGCACGTATACTAATCTCGCGCTCCCTCTGTTTGCCTTTCCAACGGCTTTTATAACTCCGATCTCGCTCGTGCTTATACCTGCCGTATCATCCGCGCAGTGCTTTGGTGATGCTGAGCACAGAGACAGAGTTTTCAGCTTGTCGCTGAGGCTTTGCGCTTTTATGACGCTTCCGTGTGTTTTTCTTATGAGTGCTTTGTCCTTTCCTATTCTTTCGATAGTGTTTTCGGGAGGATCATCCGCTATTGCCATAGGGGCCAAGCTGCTTTCAGTGCTGTCTGCTTCCGTATTCTTTTCGGGACTGATAACAGTAACAAATGCTATGCTACAGTCTTGCGCGAGACAGTCAAAACCTATA
Source organism: Oscillospiraceae bacterium (assembly GCA_015064885.1). GTDB lineage: Bacteria > Bacillota > Clostridia > Oscillospirales > CAG-272 > SIG640. The sequence continues at coordinate 39,632 of SVRJ01000009.1, read as the reverse complement.
ATTTCTCTTGCACTCGGTGCGGGTGTCAAGCTTGTTTCCGAGATGCTTTTGGTATCGAGTCCGACGCTTAATATATTCGGAGCGCCGATGAGCACGTTCCTCTGCTCACTTACCGTGTTGATCGCAAATTTTTATTTTCTGTCAGAGGTTACTGAAAATAAGATCTACCCCATACGGCTTTTTACAAAACCGCTTGTATGTGCGGCTCTTTCAGGGATCGTATCTGCCGTATCCTACTTTACGTTCTCTGATAGACTTGGAATGACGGTTGCGTTTCTGCTTTCCGCAATCATTGCTTTGATCATCTATATACCGCTCTTTTTTAAAACGGGAGCTTTTCTGCGGGATGATATACTTATGCTTCCGAGTGGAGAGAAAATATACAGAATACTTGAAAAATTAAAGCTGACAAAACAGCACTATAAATATAATGAGGTAAAAAATGAACGACGTAAAACTTAAAATAGAAGAATTACTTAAGCAAGATGTGTATGATTTTGACGATCTTGTTGATATAATGGTCATTCTCAGAAGCGAGTGCGGATGTCCTTGGGACAGAGAACAGACACATAAAAGTATACGAAATGATTTTATAGAGGAAACGTACGAGGTGATCGAGGCGATAGATACGGACAACCGTGAGCTTCTCAGAGAAGAGCTCGGAGACGTTCTTTTGCAGGTGGTCTTCCATGCGAGAATAGAGGAAGAGGAAGGAAACTTCAATATAGACGACGTCGCAAACGATATTTGTAAAAAGCTCATACACAGACACCCGCATATATTTGCCGACACCTCTGTCAGCGGAAGCGGTGAGGTGCTCGTTAACTGGGAGAAGATAAAAAGCGAGGAGAAGAGCAGAAAGACGTATACTGATAAGCTCCGCGCCATTCCCCCTATGCTTCCTGCACTTATGAGAGGCGTGAAGGTGGGTAAGAAGGCAAAGACGTTTGATTTTCCCGACCTTCAGTCTGTTATCGAAAAGCTTGACGAGGAGATGCTTGAACTTAAGGAAGCGATCGCAAAGGGAAGTACCGACGATTGTGCGGAGGAGCTTGGAGACGTGCTTCTTACACTTACGTCTCTTTCAAGAAAGCTCGGCGTCGATCCCGAGCAGGCACTAAACAGCTCTACAAATAAATTTATAGACAGATTCGAGCGTCTTGAAAATGCTGTTACCGAAAGCGGACGTGACATGGCTGATATTGACGTGTACGAGCTTGACAAGATATATGAAACGCTAAAACACAATTGATTTCAGATAGGAAAAAGATATGAGACTTGATAAATTTTTGAAGGTATCCAGAATAATAAAGCGCAGAACGGTCGCCAACGACGCCTGCGACGCGGCAAGAGTAAGTGTTAACGGGAGGGTCGTAAAGGCGTCCTATGACGTAAAGGTTGGTGACGTGCTTGAGATAACTTTCGGTCAGAGGCTTATGAAGGTAAGAGTAAAGGACGTAAAGGAATATACGGCTAAAAACGATGCCGCACTCCTTTACGAGGTTATAGAATAATTTTTTTCGGTGTAATATTCCACATTCCTTGTGCATATATTATGTAGAATATATTTACGTATAAGGAGGCGGAAGCATGGCGGAAAGTGCAACGACCCAAAAAAGAAATGCGGGTAATACAGAACATGATATAACCCTTGTTTCAAGAAAACAGATGAGGATAACCGGAGTCAGAGATATCATAGGCTTTGACGGATGCTACGTAGAGCTTGATACCGTGTGCGGACATCTGTACGTGGACGGAGAGAACATAAAGATAGGAGCGCTCGACACCGATTCGGGTGTAGTGGCTCTTGAGGGTGATATCGGTGCCCTTACCTATTCCGACAGCTTCGGAAAAGAAAAGAAAGGCCTTTTCAAGAGGGGACGCGGATGATATTCGTATATCATCAAAAGGAATTTTTACTGCTTACGGTCCAGTCATTTTTGTGCGGTACGATACTCGGTGCGGTATATGACGTTTTCAGAATAGCGAGGCTCATTCTCGGAATGTCTCCCGGTGCAGGTGTTAGCTTTGAAACGCTCTATAAAAGGGAGTATCCTCTTATCGGAAGAATTTCACGTGGAAATGAAAAGAGAAAAAAATACGAATCGGTGATCTTGTTTTTTCAGGATATACTGTTTATGCTGATAGCAACGGCACTCTTGCTCATTCTGTTTTTCTTCCGCAACGATGGCAAATTCAGACTTATAGTTATACTTGTATCCGTGCTCGGGTTCGTTTGCTATTATATAAGTATAGGAAGACTTGTCATAAGGTTTTCCGAGCTGATAGTTTTTGCACTGAGGCTAAGCGTTTCGTATCTTCTCTTCGCATTGCTGCTACCGATAAGGTGCGCCTTGAAATGCGCAAAAAACATTGCGAGAGCCTTGTATTTGTTTGCTTTAAGAATATATGCAAAAAGGCGTTTGGCATGCGACAGTCAAAAATACAGGCACGAGATACTGCAAAAAGCAGGACACGGATTTATACCGGAAAACGATAAAAACGAAAAAGACGCAAAAAAGCTTATGATAGAAAAGCGGAGGAATAAATATGTCAAAGACAAAGCAGAGAAGAAAGTTTGAAATGGATTTCAACGCATTTATAAAGATAGCATCCTTCGTTATTATTATAGCGGTGCTTATAATTTCCGCTAAGATGATGATGGATTATAACGAGGCTCTGAGCGAGCAAAAGAAAAAGCTTGAGATCATCTCAAAGCTTGAACTTGAGAAAGACGAGCTGCTTTATGAAAAGGAATGTGAATTTGACAGAGACTACGTTATACGTATAGCCAGAGAAGAGCTTGGTCTTGTCCTTCCGCAGGAAATAACCTATTATTACGATTACGGCGAAAAGTGAAAGATAAATATTATATATAAGTAAAGGAAAGGTACGGTGATATATTATGGTGGAACTTAAGGCAGGAGATATTTGCAATGCGTCTGTAACTTATAAAAATCCATACGGTGTTTTTGTAGACGCGGGAGATTTTAATATATGTATGGCATTCAGAGATAATATGCCGGACGGCTTTTACGAAAATGCCAAGGCGGGCGATCAGGTCAGAATAGAGGTCCTGAAGGTTGATGAAATGGGCAGATATACCGTTGCGGTTATCGAAGTCCTTTGAATAAAACAAACGGTCTCGGAAAAGCTCCGAGACCGTTTGTTTATATATTAAACGAGTGATTCAAAATCCTTTTTGTACACTTCAAAAGCACTGTAGGCTTCACTGTGTGAGGAGGCACTGAGAAGGTAGTAAATTTTGATTTTGGGCTCTGTTCCCGAAGGGCGGATAACTACAATGTCGTCACCCTCAAGGACAAAATAGAGCACGTTTGATACGGGCAGATCGGTAGGTGTGACCTTTCCACTCAGAAGATCTGTCGTTTTCTTTGTGAGATAGTCGGATATCTGTACTATTCTCTTTCCGCCAAGGCTTTCGGGCGGAGCGTTTCTGAGCTTCTGCATTATAGCAGACATTTTTTCCGAACCGTCATGGCCGGCGAAAACAAGCTCGGCGTTCTTTTCGAGGTGATAGCCGTATTTGTCATAAAGGGCGCAGAGCACGTCGTAAAGATTCTGTCCCTTAAGCTTATAGAAGCACGTCATCTCGGATATCAGCATAGCCGCAACTACAGAGTCTTTATCTCTTGCGTAGGTGCCCTTGAGGTAACCGTAGCTTTCTTCAAAGCCGAACACGAAGGTAGAGGGCTCATCCTTGCGCTCCTGTTCTTTTATGACCTCACCGATGAATTTAAATCCCGTAAGAACGTTAAAAAGCTTAACTCCGTGAGCCTTGCATATAGCTTCCGCAATAGGCGTAGTAACGATAGTTTTTACCGCATACGGCGCGACGGGCATCGTTCCCGTTTCCTCATAAGCGCAAAGAATATATTCGAGAAGCATAGCACCCATCTGGTTTCCCGTGATGGTTATGAAGCTTCCGTCATTTTTGCGTATCATAACTCCTACTCTGTCCGCATCAGGGTCTGTAGCAATTACAAGGTCGCTTCCAACCTTTTTTGCAAGGTCGATGCCTATGGCAAAAACGTCCGCATTTTCGGGGTTCGGCTTTTTTACAGTCGGGAAATTTCCGTCCGGTATCATCTGCTCATCTACCGTGTAAATATGCTTTATACCGGTTCTCCTGAGAACCTCGGGTACCAGAATGCGACCCGCACCGTGGAGCGGTGTATAAACGATCCTGAGATCGTCCGCAACCTTTTCCACTACCTCGGGATATATTCTTTCGGCAATAACGTTCTTCATGTAGATCTCGTCAAGCTCACTGCCGATAACGGTAATGCTGCCGTCGGATACCGCTTTATCGAAATCGCAGTCGAGTACTCCTTCGAAAACGTCGATCTGCTTCATCCTTTCGGCTACTGTTTCGGCATGCTCCGGAGGGAGCTGCGCACCGTCATCCCAGTACGCCTTGTATCCGTTGTATTCCTTCGGGTTGTGAGATGCCGTGATATTTACACCGGCAACACATCCGAGCTCGCGTATAGCGAATGAAAGCTCGGGTGTAGGACGCAGCGCATCGAAAATATAAGTCTTGACACCGTTAGCCGCCGCAACACTTGCTGTCTTTTTGGCAAACGCCTCGGAATTGTTTCTCGAGTCGTATCCCACAACGATACCGTCCTCCTTGCGTCCGCATTCTGCTATAAGATCGCATATAGCCTGGGTAGCAAGAGCTACCGTGCGCAGATTCATTGCGTTCGTGCCTGCATTCATAAAACCGCGAAGGCCGCCGGTGCCGAAGTTGATATATGAGGAAAATCTGTGCTTGATTTCTTTTTCATCGTCTTTTATGGCTTCAAGCTCTGCTCTTTCCTCTGCAGAACCGAGCGTAAGCCATTTTTCGTAGAGAGATCTGTATTCCATCGGTTGTTTCCTTTTGATTTTTGTTATTGATTATTTCTCTGCTTTGTAGATAAGAAGCGCCTGCGCAAGCTGGTCGGGGCAGGACGTAGCCTTGAATCCGCAACGAATTCCCTGAACCTTTTCGATAATACTGTCAACAGTCATGCCTGTAGCAAGGCTTGCAACGCCCTGGGTGTTACCCGAGCAGCCGCCCTCGAATTTTACAGAAACAACGGTATCGGTATCCGTGTCAATGCTTATGCTTATGCCTCTTGAGCATACTCCGCTTGTCTTATAGTTTATGTTCTTTATCATGATATAATTCCTTTCGGTTATAAAATTTGAACGAATCAGTTTATGTGCTTATAAAGACCGATCACGTTGAATGACGGATATACTGAGGAAAGGCAGAAGGTCAGTATTTCTATGTTTTTCAGCAGTACGTCATCTGCGGAAAACAGAAGAGAGAAGCTGACCTCGTCACCCGAGTTGTGTGAATCTATTCTCACGAGCTTCAGCCCGTAATGGAAAGCAAACGTAAGTATACCGCCTATATCCGAGGTGTCGGTGCAGGCTACCTCAAATTCAAGCATACATCCTTTAACTCTGCCTTCAAGCTTTGTAAGGTCGATATCTCTTGAAACAAGTGATACCGTTGTAACGTTGTCTCCGTCGTGTATTTCTGTGCTTGCAGCTATATGGAGATCGTATTTTTTGATCAGCTTGTAGAATGCGGAGAGCTTTCCATCGGAGGAATTCTCGGTGGGAAGGATGCAGTACTCGCATATTCCGTTGTAGGTATCCATACAGGAATCCTCAAATGAGTCCGAGTGGATTATTTTTGCGTCGTAGACGAACTTTGTAAACTTGTCAAACGCCTTTTCGGTAAACTTGTTTCTCATATACGAGATCTTTCCCGAGCTTCGCATATCGGAAGATTCGTCCGGGGAGGAGAACAGCGGCTTTATATGCTCGCATACCGCCTCCGATCCGAGAGTGTCATATATTATTTCCGATAGAGTTCTCAGACGGATAAATGCTACGCATCTCTCAACCTCGAGAGTGCTTTGGTATTCTCCGTTTATTATTCCTGACGCAGAATCGACATCAAGGCTATCACTCTGAAGTGATATCATTTCATTTGCCTGGTGCGTGAACCGCGCCGAAAATCCCGCGTGCTGAGAAAAAAGTCGGTTTACGTTTGCATCGAGTATTTTTCTCTGTTCTTCTTTCATTTTCTATGATCTTATATCTTCTTCAGTATTTCAACGCTTTCCTTGATGAAGGAGTTCATTTCATCAGAGGTGAGCTTTCTGTATGAAAGGAGGGCAAGGCTGTATACGTATCTTGCAAGAGCCTCGTCATCGGCTACCTTGAGCTTTTCGTATATCGGAGAGGACGTATTTATGACAAGCGAGGTGTCAACCGGGATATCCATGCCCGAGCCTCCCATAGAATACATCTTCATCATATCGTTGAAGCGTCTGCTTTCCTCGGAAACGTTGATTATTGCGGGGATCTCGCTTCCGTCGAGATCGGCAAGCTTAAGTGTAAGCTTGTCATTGCCGCTTATCTTTTTGAAGAGCTCGGTGAGTGCCTCTGAATTATCCTCGCTGTCCTTACTGCTCAGAACGCCCGAATTGTCTGCGTCTACTCTCATAAACGATATTCCGTCACCGTATTGCTCAAGTGTAGAGGCAAACTGTGTGTCTATCATTTGAGGCATATATATAACGGGTATCTTCTTTGCCTCAAAGAGCGAGATATACTGGCTCTGTATCTCCTTGTCACTTGCATAGAAAAGCTTGTTTTCAAAGCCTGCAGCCTTTACTTCGTCGAGATACTCGCTCATTGTTTTATAGCTTGAATCGCAGAGGGGGAAGAGAATAGAATCCTTTACTCTGTCGTAGAACTTTCTGTCGCGTATGCAGGCATACTCTATAAAGGTCTTTATATTTTCAAATACAGAGTTGTATTTTTCTCTGTCACCCGAACAAAGAGAATTAAGCTTGTCCGCAACCTTCTTTACAATATGTGCGGATACCTTTGATACGTATGTGTTTGTCTGCAGATATGAGCGTGAAACGTTAAGAGGAAGCTGAGGACAGTCGAGAACGCCCTTGAGCATGAGCAGATATTCGGGAATGACCTCTTTTATGTTATCCGCGACGAATACCTGATTGTAGTAAAGCTTTACCTGCCCCTCGATAGACTGATACTCATTTTCTATTTTGGGGAAATAGAGAATTCCCTTGAAGTTTAGGGGATAATCCGCGTTTATATGGATGTAGAAGAGAGGATCTCTGAAATCTCCGAACACCTTGTGATAGAATTCGTTGTATTCCTCCTCAGTGCATTCGGAGGGACGCTTCAGATAGAGAGGAAGCGTTTCGTTTATCGCATGCTCCTCCTCGTCCTCCTTCTTTTCCTCCGCGGTATCTGTGAAGAAGATCTCTACGGGCATAAACGAGCAGAATTTGTTGAGAATGCTCTTTATTTTAGCGGCGTCGAGATATTCCTTTTCGGCATCGCTTATATACATGATGACGTCGGTTCCGAAGCTGTCTCTGTCGCCTGCGCTTATCTCATATTCACCGTCCTCACCGCATATCCATCTTACGGCAGGTGAGCCGTCGAATGCTTTGGTATTTACCTCTACCTTGTCGCTGACCATAAACGAGGAATAGAATCCGAGTCCGAAATGACCTATGATGCCGCTCTCGTTTTCATTCTCACCCTCGTACTTTGCGATAAAGTCAAGCGCGCCGGAGAGGGCAATGTTGCAAAGATACTTTTTGAGCTCGTCCTCACTCATACCGATTCCGTTATCGCTCACGGTAAGAGTTCCCGCATCTTTGTCAAGCGTAACGTTTATACGGAACGAGCTGAGTTCTTCCTCTGACAGATCTATCTCACCGAGAGAGGCGAGCCTCTTGAGCTTGGTTATAGCGTCGGATGCGTTTGAAACTATTTCGCGGAGAAAAATATCCTTTTCCGAATAAAGCCATTTTTTTATCACCGGGAATATGTGCTCTGTTTTTACACTTATTCCGCCCTTGTTGAAAGAATCCTGTGACACAAAAATCACTCCTTTGACTAAGTAATATAATAATATATTATACCATTATAAAATAAAATTTTCATCGCTTAGTTTTTCAGCTTTCTTAAATTTTTTGTTAATATATTAAAAGAATCGGAAAATCTATTGAAAAATAAGAGAAATATGATATAATATCTATATATCTATATGAAACAGGAGGGTAAGCTTGTATGAATACGGTAACCGAAAAAGCCTGCGCCAAAATAAATATATGTCTTGACGTAACCGGAATAAGAGAGGACGGATATCACTCTATAGAGAGCGTTATGCTTTGCGTTACGCTTGCAGATGACGTTACGGTGGAGAAGACGGACGATATAGGCATCACTCTTGAATGCTCAAGATCAGATCTTCCGACCGGAGAAAAAAATCTTGCATACAAAGCTGCCGCGGCATTTTATGAATACATAGAGGAAAATCCGCGCGTACACATAAAGCTGATAAAGAATATTCCCGATCAGGCCGGACTTGCCGGCGGAAGTGCAGATGCTGCCGCCGTTCTCAGAGCACTTAATACTCTTACCGGTGCATGCCTCTCTGATGAGACGCTCAGAAAAATAGCGGAAGGTATAGGCAGCGACGTTATCTTCTGCGTTTCATCCGATCCGTCTTTTGTGAGCGGAAGAGGAGAAATAATAGATTACTGCGCACCGCTTCCCGAATGTACGGTCCTCCTTGCAAAGGGAAACTCGGGAGTAAAAACACCGGGAGCGTATAGATCTCTTGACGTTATGTACGGAGACTATTCGGAAAGAGGAGGGCTTGCAAAAAAATGCCTTGACGCTATGTACAGCGGAAGCCTTGATGCAATTTCTGAAAGCGCGTTCAATATTTTTGAGGAAATAGTTATACCGAATGACCCCGAAATATCTCTTATAAAAGATGAGATGAAGCGCAACGGTGCGTCACTTTCCTTAATGAGCGGAAGCGGTTCTGCTGTGTTTGGTCTTTATAGGTCGGAAAGCGATGCCCGTCTTGCACAAAAGGCTTTGAGAGAAAAGGGATTTTTCGCGGAGGTGTGTAAGCCGCTTTAATAAAATAGCCGCATTCCGTAAAAGGAATGCGGTCGTTTTTATTGCTAACGTGCGATTTAAATATACAGATAGGCACCCATGCCCTTGCTTGTATTTTCATCATATTTGATCCAGCCGTCGAGGAGAGCCCGGTGCATCAGATGTCCTGCTTCTACTTTGGTGTTGTTGCAAGCGAGGCTACACATCCTTTCGTCCTTTTTAAAGGATTGGGGAAGGTCCTTTTTTGTAATATTCATTGCGTATACAGATGCCGACGAGAGCAATTTTCTTATTGCCGTCGCTTTTTCTTTTAATTCTTCCTTCTCACCGTTTGTGAATTTTTCAAGGGTGTTTGAAGTGTCGTAGCCCTTGAATACTACTATGGCGGGGGTATAACCGCTTTCACTCTTTTTTGCATAGCCGTATTTTACGAGCTTTTCGAGATATGTCTCCTCAAGGCCTTCGGTCTTTCCCTCGGCAAGTCTCTTGAGTGTAAGAGATTCGTCATATGAGAGGAAGGGCGGCGTTTTGGAATTAATGCCCTTATACATGAACTTGAACTGCACAAAATCTATGGTCTCTGCATTCAAAACGTTTTTATGTGTGATAGAGCCGTGCCTTCCTACCCAACCATTGTAGCTGCGCTCGGTCTTCTTGTATCCGAGTATATCCCACTCTCCGTGGCTTGGTCTCTTTGTACGCTTGTGGTTCAATTCACCCGCCGCTTCTGCCATCAGCTTGTCAAACGTATGGATAAGAAGAGTCCACTTGGCGTCTTCATAGCTTTGATATCTTCCGTAAAAATCGATACCGTGTGCCGAGCAGGCATTTGCGTATCCGTCTATGAGCTCTTCGATAAGGCGTGTAAGATCAGAGATGATAGTGAGATTGTATTCGTGTATCTCATCCTGAGCTTCCTTGCCGATTATTGGGAATGCGGTTTCGTATTTGTTACCTGTTTTGAGGAGAAAGGTTTCCTTTGTGAGAAATTCAAGCTCATCCTCCATATAGGGAAGAGCAACTCCGAGCTCGAGTGCGAGCTCCTCCGCAGTTGACGGATTATCGTATGCCTCAAGAAAAATGTTTTTGTAAAGTGCGTGTGTAAGTATACTCCACGGCTGACCGTTGTCACCGAAGCCCGAGCAGAAATTCACAAAATCTATGTCCTCGGGATTATAACTTCTTTTACCGAATTCTCTTGCCATATTCATACCTTCTTTCAGTATATTTCTTGCACGGAAGAGCTTTGCCTTTACCGTGCCTTCGGGGAGGGATAATGAACCGGCAATATCGCGTATACTTCTGTTTTCGAGATAATATGCTACAACAATGTTTCTGTAATCCGATGATATGAATGCAAGCTCACGTCTGAGAAGCGCAAGCTCCTCACGGCGTATCATATTTTCAAGGATGTTTTCATCGCTATCGGCTATCTCGTGCTCGTATTCGTAAATATCACAAGGGCTGAGAGCTTCCTCTTTTTTGCGTTTTTTATCCGCCCATACGCTATAGCGGTTGCGCGCTATCCGCCACACGTATGCAGAGAAATTATCCGGCAGGATCTCCTTTTCAAGCGCGAGGATAACGTTCAGAGATATATCTTGTGTCAGATCCTCGGCTTCATATCTGTCGGAGGTCTTTCTCAGACAGAAATAGAAAACCTTTCCCATGTGCTTTTCGGTGTATTCGAGCAGTAGCTTTTCTCGAAGTGTCTCGCTCATTGCCATTCCTTTTGCCTCCATCGGTACGTTTTTTGTACCTTCACTCATTAAGTGTGGCGTTTTTGAATTCGGTTGCAAAAAAAATAAAAAAATTTATAATACGTTAAAATCAATGGTAAGGTCACGCGTTACGTGTGCGACCAGATCTATTCCGAAGCTTAAAAGAACGTCCTTTGTGAGTGTACTCAGCTCTGCAGCGGCAGCGGGGTCGCTGAAAAGTGAGGTGTCGGAGATGCAAAATATGCTTACCGATGAATCCCTTCTGGGATAGGTGAGGGAGAGCATCTTCAGGTGCTCCTTCACTCTGTTGCCGAAAAAGCTCCTATACAGAAGCTTCCCGCTATCGGAAAAGCAGAGAAGCATAAAAGTCGGCGTGAGCCTTGATTTCCGCATGGAATCTCTGAGCGAGAGGAGTATAATGTCGCAGATCTGCTTTTTGGTAAGCTTTCCGCTATAGCGTGATCTTCGTATAAGAGAGCTGTATTTAAAGAAGGCGTCCGATATTCTGTGCAGCTTTTTAGCCGATGCCTTTCCCATCCCTTTTACCGAAGAGATCTCCTTTTCTTCAGCACGAAGTATTGCCTCTATGCTCTTGAATTTTTCGAGAAGCCTGTGTGCGGTAGGATTGGTATCGCTTCTTGGTATACAGTAGAAGAGAAGCATTTCTACTATCTGAACGTCTGTGAGCGGGGCGTTGCTCACGGACATGAAATTTTCGGTCATTCTGCGCCTGTGCCCGTGATGAGTGGAGTCCTTTTCCTTGACCGAAGGATCGTTTTCAGTTGAATTCAAAAACTGCTTTTCCATCCTTAAGCACCAAAAAAGCGTCGAACGGCTTTTGTGTTTTCGGAGAAATAAATCCGCTTATCTTTGATGTTTTTCCGGTTTCGAGTAATAGCTTCATGTTCGATATCGAAATGTTTCTTCCGCATATTGATAAATACACTGAAAACCTGCAGCCGTTTTCCTTATATCCCGAGCAACCGTAACTGTAATACCCGCGTATTACCGGCTTCCCGCAAATCGGACATTTTCCGACCTCTTGCCTGAATACACCTATATCAGTATCTGTTTCCGGGGAGACTTTTTTCCTTTCAAATATTTGTGATATTTCAGATTTTGCGGTATCTACCGCGCTGTCGATCGTGTTTACGCCCTTATATACGTCCTTGAGCAGCTTGCCCATCATGACCGTCTTGTTTTTGTCCATGCTGATGCCCAGACGCTTGAGCGACTCGATGAGAAAGATACCGTCCTTCTCTATATAATACGTGTCCTTTTTCAAAGAAATATATCCGCTGCTTTTTGCGTTGTCGATTATTGAAGTTCTCGTTGCTTCTGTCCCGAGCTCGAGACCGTCGAGCATTGCCTTGTATTCGGCAGTATCATCCTCTGTCTCCGCATTGTCGGAAAGCTCAGCTTTTTCCTCCTTGAACGGATTCTTGAGAAAATTATTAAGCGTTTCTATCGTATAATGCTTTGGCGGTGTGGTCTCTCTTTCAAACGGAACGAAGTTTATATTCACCGTATTACCCTTTTCGAGATTCGGGAGCAGCTTGTCCTTTTGAGTTCCACCGTCATATTTCGTCCAACCGGGCTGTATTACGATGTTACCCTTAAGAGTAAATTCCTCAACCGTTTTTCCGTCGCGAGCGAGAGATATTGTAATATCGGTCTTATTGCATATGCATTCCTCTGCGCAAAAGACCGCCACAAAGCGATTGAATACGGTCTTATATACGGTAAGCTGCTTTTCGGTGAGCGTGCTCTTGTTTGGAATCTTTGAGGTTGGAGTGATCGCGGAGTGACTTTCTATCTTCGAGTCGTCAAATATGGACTTACTGTTTTTGAATTTAACGGGGTAACCTATTTTTGCGACGTTTGATAGGATCGATCTTATCTTATCCGCTTCCTTTGTTGCGAGGTATTCGGAGTTGGTTCTCGGGTATGTCAGATATCCCATCTCATAAAGCTTCTGAACCGTTTCGAGGCTTTCGTTCATAGGCATTTTGTATTTCTTGCCGAGAACGTTCTGGAGCTTTGAGAGTGAGTATAGCTTACCCGCACCCATAGTGGATCTTCTTTTCTTTATCGAGGTTACTGTCGCCGTGCATCCGTTATAGTAAGCGCACGCTTTCGGAAGACGGTATTCCTCCTCCTTTGGGAACCTCAGCGAGCTTACAAGCTCTATTGTCTCTCCGTTTGTCTTCTCGTCACTTCGTATACCGAAATATTTTTCCGGAACGAAATTTTTTATTTCCATATCGCGGTCGTATATTGCCTTGACGATAGGGATAATAACTCTTCCCACGCGGAGGAGAGGACCGCACTTGAGAGTGGCGTATCTTGTGAGATTTACTCCGTAGAGCCAATCTATGTAGGTCCTTGCATACCCTTCGTCTGCAAGTCGGTCGTAGTCACTCATAGGCTTCATCGCACTTATTTCCGACCTTATGGTGTCCTCCGTTTGGTCGGGCATCCAAAGGCGGACGAGCTGTTTTTTGTGCTCGCGCGGAAGCGAATTTTCTATGCAGAGGCGGACTATTATTTCTCCCTCTCTGTCAGCGTCTCCCGCATTGGCGATAGTGCTTACGTCCTCTCTGTTGCAAAGGGTCTTTATAGTATTGAATTGTTTGAGTATGCCCGCATCCGGCTCGGATCCCGTTTGACCCTTGAGCTTGAATCTGAAGCTTTCGGGAAGGCAGGGAAGATTGTCGAGTGTCCAATGTCTCTTTTCGCCCGTATAACCCTCGATATAGTCCTCAACGTCTGCAAGAGAGAAGAGATGACCAAAGGCCCACGTTACGATATAGCCGTTACCCTCAAGGTATCCGTTCTGTTTTTTATTTGCTCCGATAGCGGTGGCAATATTTCTGCCGAGGCTCGGCTTTTCCGCAATTATAAGTGTCATTGTTGTTTGTCCAGTTCTTTCTTCATTGCGAGGACCTTTGTCGCGAGCAGTGAAATGTTTGATTCAATAATATCGGGAAGATCGTTGTCGTCCTCTCTGTCTGCAATAGAATTTCTTATCCAGCGTACGACGAATTTCATAATGCCTTTATGTTTTTCCGGCTTAAGCTCTCCGCCGAAATATTCAACGAAAAGAGCACTTTCGTAAAGCTTCACGGGGAAAAGCTTTTCCATATACCCTTCGGCAAGCTCCATGAAACCGCAGCAGAGAAAGAGGATATGCGGCTTTTCGCATATTTCATCTGCATGCTTTTGGAGGAAGCTTGTCATAGCGGGATAAAATTTTCCGAAGCGTACTCCGCCGCCGACAACAACAAGGTCAAAATCAGAAATGCCCGGTGTATCGTGTGCGATATCCGCAAGAGTCACATCCTTGTCGCCCATATGCTTTTTGAGTATTTCGGCGCACTCTCTTGAGCAGCCGCCCTTGCTTGAATAAAAAATAACTGTTCTCATAGTCTCACCTAATTAAAGGGCTGCCGCACTTATGCGGCAGCCCGAAGTATCATTTATTTAAATCGGACTTGAAGTATATTTTCAGTCTGCTTCACAGATAAGTCCGTAGTAGCCGTCTTTTCTCTTGTATACAACGCTTGTCTTTCCGTCGTCGATGTTCTTGAATACGAAGAACATATGTCCGAGCAGATCCATCTGAAGAATGGCTTCATCCACCGTCATAGGCTTCATATTGAAGGATTTGACCTTTACGACCGCGTCCTCCTCATCGGGAATGGCGGGAGCGCTTGCGGGAGTCTCATAATTAAATGCATCGTCAAACGCATTTTTTCTGAGACGCTTTTCAAGCTTGGTTTTGTTCTTGCGTATCTGACGCTCGATAGTGTCAATAGACTTGTCGAGTGCATCGCGATAGGTCTCGTCCTCAACTTCGCTTCTGAAAAGGGTACCGTTGTGAGAAATTGTGATCTCCAGACACTCAAGATTTCTCTTGTTGCTGAAGGTAACTGAGGCTGAGGCTTCCTTGTCAAAGTACTTATCAAGCTTGGCAAGTTTCTTCTCAACAAGCTCTTTTACGGAATCCTTAACTGTTGTTTGCCTTGAGTTAAATGTAATTTTCATATCGGTGTTTCCTTTCCTCCCCCATACTTTACGGAAGTTCGGGCGGTATGGGGAAACTGTGTATACTTCCGCCCGTTACCGACAGGATATTTCTATCCTGCGATTATATTATATCATAATTATCCAAATTATAAAAGAGGGATTTTTATATTTTAACTATTTGTTTTAAAAATTTTTGCTATTTAATCAAAATAACATCATCGTTTTTTTGTAGGATATGCCCTAATAACAGATTAAATAAAAAATTTACTTTTTGCTATTGAAAAAAAATAATAATATGGTATAATAATTTATTGGATAATATATTCAGCCGAAAAGAGAGGTGCTCTTATGGATAACAGTATGACGGTCAGCGAACGTATAAAGCAACTTCGCGCTATGATAGAATATCATTCAAAGCGTTATTACAATGACGACGCTCCCGAAATAAGCGACTACGAGTATGACAGACTGTTCGAAACCTTGAAAAAGCTTGAGGCAGAACATCCGGAGCTTTACGATCCGAATTCTCCGACCTCTCGTGTAGGCGGCAGGGCACTTGATAAATTCGAAAAGGTAGAGCACAGAGTGAGACTTGACTCTTTGACAGACGTCTTCTCATTTGAAGAATTGAAGAAATTCATCGACACGGTGAAGGAGACGGTAAGCGAGCCTGTATTTTCTGTAGAGCCGAAGATAGACGGCTTGTCTGTGGCTCTTGAATATGTGGACGGAAAATTCACAGTAGGTGCTACTCGCGGTGACGGAAGCACCGGGGAGAACGTAAGTGAAAATATCAGAACTGTCAGATCGGTTCCGCTCAGCATCGACGGTGTTAAAAATATAACCGTGCGCGGAGAGGTGTATATGCCTCGCGCTGTCTTTGAAGAGATAAACCGTGAGCGTGAGTCGCGCGGAGAAGCGCTGATGGCAAATCCGAGAAATGCGGCGGCAGGATCACTCCGTCAGCTTGATCCTACCGTTTGTGCAAAGAGACGTCTTGATATATTCGTGTTTAATCTTCAGGAATCGGACGAGATACAAAGCAGAAGCCACAGTGAGATACTCGATACGCTTTCCAAGCTCGGATTTCACGTTCTTGAAAACAGAAGGCTTGCTTCCTCATATGATGATATAGTCGCTCATATAGAGCGCATAGGCGCTATGCGTCCGACTCTTCCGTACGATATAGACGGAGTAGTTATAAAGGTTGACGACCTTGATGACCGGATATTGCTCGGGGAGGGAACAAGCACTCCCAAGTGGGCGGTGGCGTATAAATTCCCCCCGGAAGAAAAGCAGACGAAGCTTCTTGATATAGAGCTTGCTCTCGGACGCACCGGAGTTCTTACTCCTACGGCTATTCTCTCTCCCGTCAGACTTGCGGGAACGAGCGTAAGCCGTGCCGCGCTTCATAATATAGATTTTATACGTGAGAAGGATATAAGAATAGGCGATACGGTTACCGTAAGAAAAGCGGGAGATATAATTCCCGAGATAGTTTGCAGCCATCCCGAAAAGAGAGAACAAGAGCTTGCGGTATTCTCAATGCCTACACACTGTCCCTCTTGCGGAGAGCCTCTTGTCAAGGATGACGGTGGAATGGGCTCTGCCACTCGCTGTATAAATTCATCCTGCCCCGCTCAGCAGATAAGAATGATAGAGCATTTCGTTTCGAGAAATGCTATGAATATAGACGGACTTGGTCCTCAAGTGGTTGAAAAGCTTTTGAGCGAAGGGCTTATAAAGGATTCCGCAGACCTGTATTCGCTTAAGGTCGAGCAGATAGAGGCACTTGACAGAATGGGAAGAAAAAGTGCGGAGAACCTTGTAAACGCTATAAACGGATCAAGAAATGCCGGCCTTGAAAGAGTGATCTTTGCTATAGGAATAAGAAATATCGGAGAGGTCGCAGCAGGTGCTCTTGCAAAGAGATTCCGTACTCTCACCGCGTGCTTTGACGCTACGGTCGAAGAGATAACCGAGCTTGACGATTTCGGTGAGATAACCGCAAGATCGGTCGTGGAGTTCTTTTCCGAAGAGAAGAACAGAGAGCTTTGCAGAAGACTTATGGACGCAGGTGTAAAATGTGAATACGAAAGCTCTATTGTCGGAAATATCTTTGAAGGTAAGACCTTTGTTCTCACAGGGACCCTCCCCACAATGACGCGAGACGAGGCAAGTGCTATGATAGAGTCGAGAATGGGAAAGGTCACCTCATCGGTATCAAAGAAGACCGACTACGTCCTTGCCGGAGCTGCCGCAGGCTCAAAGCTTACAAAGGCTCAGAATCTCGGCATAAAAATAATAGACGAGGAAGAATTCAAGAGGATGCTTGAGGGCTGATCTGAGACAGCCCGAAGTATTCGAGCATGCCGTTATATATTCCGGTGGCAAACAGATACGGGTCGCTTGCCATCAGATCGGCCTCGTAGGCATTGCTGATAAATCCGAGCTCTATGAGCATGGCAGGCATATTCGTTTCTCTCAGAACGTAAAGTGACGGGCGCACCATCATGCCGCGGTTTCTGAGACCTGTTGTGCGCGACAGATTTATAAGTATATATTCTCCGAGTATAAAGCCTTGAGATCTTCTCGAAAAAGCATATCCCTCACTGCCGTTTGCAGACGGAAGCGAAGAGGCGTTTGTATGCAGACTTATAAAATAGTTTGCGCCCCACGTGTTTGCGTCGTTTACCCTTAAACGAAGACTGGAGGCGTTTGACGTTCCGAGTTGTGTGTCTGAGGTCGGTCTTGAAAGACGTGTTTCGAAATTGCCGTTTGACGTAAGCAGATCCGAGAGAGCAAGCCCGATATTATATACGATATCCTGCTCGCGGTAGCCGTTTCCCTCTGCACCCGCATTCGGATTTACGGGGTTGTGTCCTTGGTCGATGTAAATTTTGATTGCCATAGCCGTGTCCTTTCATACTGCTTTTTTACAGTTTATTCACGTTGAGTGCTTTTTGACATCGAAAAAACAAAACAATAGTAATTTGAGGTATATATATGAGCTCTGCTAAAAAATTCACACCCGAAACAGAAAAGAACAAAACCGAAAAGGGCGTGCTCTACCTTGTTGCCACTCCTATAGGAAATCTTGCCGATCTTTCCGAAAGAGCGCTCAAGGTGCTTTCGGAGGTTGACGTTGTCGCCGCTGAGGATACAAGAAATTCGGCAAAGCTGCTTTCCCTCTTCGGGATAAGTAAAAACATGATCTCATATTTTGAGCATAATAAAAGAGAGCGCGGGGAAGAGATAGTAAAAATGCTGAGAGACGGAAGCTCTGTTGCTCTTATCACGGATGCGGGCACTCCGGCGATAAGCGATCCCGGCGAGGACCTTGTCAGACTGTGTGCGAGCGAAGGGATAAAGGTCACATCAGTACCCGGTTGCTGTGCCGCCGTAAACGCTCTCGCTCTTTCCGCACTTGCTACCGGAAGATTCGTCTTTGAGGGATTTTTGCCGATGAATAAGGCGGACAGAAAGGAAAGACTCTCCGAGATCTCAAAGGAGAAGAGAACACTTATACTTTACGAAGCGCCGCATAAGCTTAAAAACACTCTTAAGGATCTTTGCGAATACTTTGGCAGCGAGAGAAAAATAACGTTGTGCCGTGAGATGACAAAGCTTAACGAAGAGGTGTTCCGAACCGATATTGCGGGCGCGGTCGCAAGATATGAGGAGTCCGAACCGAGAGGTGAATACGTTCTTATAATAGAGGGTGCAAGCACCGAAGAGACGGTTTCGGATGACCGAAGCGTGAAGGATAGGCTTCGTGATTACATAAGCTCGGGTGTCGAGAAAAAAGAAGCTGTAAAGCTCGTGGCAAAAGAAATGGGGCTTCCTAAGAACACGGTCTATATGGAAGCTACAGAGCTCTAAAAAAGGAGAAAAGAAAATGTTTGAAAGAATAAAAGAAAAGATCGCCCTTAAAAGCGATCCGGAAAGTCCGAGATACAGAAGATTTATGGCGCAGAGAGTTTGCGGACACCATATAAAGTACGTTACCGAAAGAGAAAACGACGTAGATAAGGTGATAGGCAGAGAGGGCGGTATAAATATACGTGACGACGTTCTCACCGTTTTTGCTTCATCCGATATCGTATTTAAGGCAAACGTGACAGAACTGCAAACGAGCGAGCTTATGTCACGTGACGGTGTTGTCTTTACCGGCCCCGATCTTATAAGCGGTAAAGAAAGAAGTATAATAGTTCACTTTGTAAACTATATCAAATGACGTACAGATATAAAAGTCCGATAGGCGATCTGTATATTACGTCCGACGGAAAATTCCTTACCCGAATAGAGTTTTTTTCTTCCGTAAGCGAGATAAGCGAAGACAAGGATAACGTGATCGGAGATACGGTAAGATGGCTTGACGTTTATTTTTCGCATTCTGTTCCCGATTTTACTCCGAGGTATAAGCTTTGCGTAAGTGAATTTTCCCACGCGGTGCTGAACGAGTGCGCGCATATTGGATACGGAGAGATATGCACGTACGGAGATATTGCGAAAAGGGTATCCTCTGCCTTGCGAAAAAATCCGTGTGCGAGAGCCGTTGGCGGTGCGCTGAACAGAAATCCCATACCTATCATAATCCCCTGCCACCGTGTGATAGGATTCAAAAGATCACCGGTAGGATTTGCTCCCGGTGTTGACGTAAAGCTCGGGCTTTTGGCGCATGAGGGTGTGTTTTTGAAAAAATAATCAATATGCAACCTTAGGTTGACAAAAAGCAAGCCTTACTTGGTGGTGAAAAACCTTGAAATATGCTATAATCAATATGAAAAAAGCAAAGCGGCAGCATAGGAGGTTATCATGTTAGCAGAAAAAATCGTAATTCTCAGAAAAAAGCACGGCATGTCTCAGGAGGCATTTGCGGAGCAGCTTGACGTCTCAAGACAGGCGGTGTCAAAATGGGAGAGCGGAAGCTCGTTCCCCGAGATAGATAAGATAGTAAGGATCAGCGAGCTTTTCGGTGTAAGCACGGATTATCTTCTTAAAGATACGTATACCGAAGGTGAAGAGGAAAAGTCCTCTTACTGTGTTGAAGAGACCGAAGAAAGCTCGGAGGACGCCTCCTGTCCTGCATTGGTCTCAAAGGAGGAGGCAGTATCTTATATATCGGATATAAAGCAAAATTCACTTCTTCTTTCGATGTGCGTGCTTTTGTGTATAATTTCTCCGATATTACTTATATTTCTTGCGGGAGCGTCCACGTATCCCGATACTGCGGGATTTGTCATTTCATCCGAGCTTGCGGCGGCGATAGGTATAGTTCTTTTGTTGCTGACAGTGGCTCTGGCGGTTGCGGGCTTTGTGTTTACCGGCTTCAGACTTGCAAAGTGTGATTCGCTTGCTAAAGGCAGCGTGTGTAAGCCGGGAACTGCTGCTTACGATATACTTTGCCGCGAGCGCAACGATTTTGAACGTCCGTTTCTTGTGAATCTCATAATCGGTATCGTACTGTGTATACTTTCACCCCTTCCGCTTATATTTTCCGCCGTTTCAGAGGCGGATCTGTTCTACGTAGTATGCTCTGTGGATATACTTTTGCTTGTCGTTTCGGTAGGCGTGTTCCTTATTGTAAGAGTCTCTGTGATCAGAGACGGATATGAGAAGCTTTATTTATCATACAGTATAAACGCAGAGAGACGCGAAAAAACAAGTACCGCCTTTAGCGTACTTGGGGGATTGGAAGAGATATACTGGACGCTTTTGCTCGTTGTTTATCTTGTCTGGAGCTTCAAGAGTATGGACTGGCATATAACATGGCTCGTTTGGGTAATAGGCGGAGTTGTGTGGACGATAATAGAATCTGTTTTTGCTATGGTGAAGTGCAAGAAGCATAAATAAAAAAACGGAGTGAGTTACCGCAGCGGACTCACTCCGTTATAATTTTATTCAAAGAGATCGACGATATTCTCGGCGCTTATGCCCGAAGCTTCAAAACAGGTTTCGCCCTTCTTCGGAATACAGAAATTGTCGTCTGTTGCAAGTATGACGGTCTCCTTGTTTTTCATTACCTCATAGGATGAAAGCTTGTCAAGCAGCAGCATACCGAATCCGCCCGCACGTATTTCCTCTTCAAGCGTAATGACTTTTATCTTTTTCTTCGGCAGAAGCTCGGCAACCCTCTTTGCGAGAACGTCGTACGGCTTTATTTTTTCTGCCAGAATAATACCTACCGATATGCCTCTTGCTCTTAGGGCGTCTCGTGCTTTTATAGCCTCGGCACATATTCTGCCGTGGGTGATTATAATTGCATCGCATTTGCTGTTGACACCGCTGCAGCGTATTGAATCGTACGCGTCTGCATCCTTACCGCTGTAGAACTCTTTTACGATGCTTTCGTTTTCCGTACCCGAGGGATAACGGATAGCACAGCATTTATCCGATGCTTCCGCAGCCTCAAGAGCATAGTAGAGTGCTTTAAAGCATGCAGGGGTATATATCTCAACGTTGGGGATCTGAGAGAGAAATGCCACGTCGAAAATTCCGTGATGCGTAGCGCCGTCCGATTGATTTAGTCCCGCTCTGTCTATGCAGAGGGTGACGGGAAGCGATTGGAGGGCAACGTCGTGTATGATATTGTCGTATGACCTTTGAAGGAATGTGGAATATATCGCAACAAACGGTCTCATTCCGTTTGCGGCGAGTCCTGCTGCAAAGGTGACTGCATGGGGCTCTGCTATTCCGACGTCAAAGAATCTGTTGGGATGCTGATATCTGAACATCTCAAGTCCCGTGCCCTCACTCATCGCGGCGGTAATGGCGCATATTTTTTTGTTTGAGCTTGCCATTATAGAGAGCGCCTGACCGAATTCCTTTGAGTAGGTGGTTTTCGGCTTTTGAGTACCGAGCGGTTGAATTCCGTGGTAAAGTGCGGGCTTGGTTTCGGCAGGGAAGTATCCCTTGCCCTTTGTTGTCTTGATATGGACCACCGTGCATTGACCGAGGCCGCGCGCTTCCCTGAGCACCGACTCGACCGCATTGTAATCGTTTCCGTCTATAGGGCCGAGATAGAATATTCCCATATCCTCGAAGTAATTTGATCCGTAGAGCACGTCCTTTACAGCTTTCTTTGTGTGCTTTATTCCCTCAAAGATATCTTCACCTATTATCGGAATTCCCTGAACTATACTTCTCGTGGTTGCTTTCGCTTTGAAATATCCTCCGCTTGTACGTATCTTTGCAAGATTTTTTGCAAATCTTCCCGTGTTCTTGGATATAGACATTTCATTTTCATTCAGTATTATAGTGAGATTGAGATTCTTGTTGCAGTTATTGAGCGCCTCGTGGACCATACCTCCGGTAAAGGCGCCGTCTCCTATAACCGCGACCGTGTGATCGTTTTTCCCTTCAAGCTTGTCCGCAAGGGCAAAGCCGAGAGCTGCGGAAACAGAGGTCGAGGAATGTCCTGCGCCGAACGCATCGTGCTCACTTTCCTCTCTTTTGGGGAAGCCGGAAAGGCCTCCGGGCATGCGAAGCTCGGAAAATCCTTCTTTTCTGCCGGTGAGAAGCTTATGTACGTAGCTTTGGTGACCGACGTCGAATATTATGTGGTCATTTGGTGAGTCGAACACCTTGTGCAGTGCCACCGAAAGCTCGACAACTCCGAGATTCGAGGCAAGGTGACCTCCGGTTTTTGAAACGTTCTCAATAAGAAACTCTCTTATTTCTTTACAGAGAGCTTCCGTTTTACACCTCGGAAGCCGTTTTAGGTCGGCAGGTGATTTTATTTTATCAAGTAATGTATATTTACGGTCATTCATAGACGTTCTCCTGTTCGGGCAGAATTATCTGCCCGTTTTTTTTATTCTACGGTTACACTTTTTGCGAGGTTTCGCGGCTTGTCTACGTCAAGCCCCTTTTTCGCGGAAGCGTGATATGCCAAAAGCTGCATGGCACTTGCGGCAGTGAGGAAGGTATAGGGGCCGCCTTCATCGTCTACCGTTATTATGCGGTCACACGGAAACGCGTGACTTTTTGCAAGCTTATTTGTGGTCAGAACGGTTACGCGCGCTCCTCTCGACCTTACCTCTCGGATAGAGGAGATCATTTTATCACACGTGTCCTCGTTACATGCGCATGCGATGACGGGAATACCGTCGCTTATAAGAGATATCGTTCCGTGCTTAAGCTCTCCCGCGGGATATGCCTCGGAATGTATATACGATATTTCCTTCAGCTTAAGCGACCCTTCAGCACAGACGTCAGAATCAGAACCGCGACCGATAAAGAAAAGGTGCTCGGCATTGCAGATATCGTTTGCCGCGTCTTTTATACCGTCGCTTTCGGATATTACTTTTTCTATAGCAGAAGGAAGCGATGATGAAAGAAGTATCGTATGAGTTCTTACCTCATCCGCCGTCATACGCTTCTTGATCCTTGCAAGATGAAGTGCTATCAGGGCAAGGACAGCACATTGCACCGTATACGCTTTTGTGCTTGCCACCGCAATTTCGGGGCCTGCCTTGGTATATATGACGTCATCCGCACTGCGTGCGATGCTTGAACCGAATACGTTTACTATCGCAAGCGTATTGACACCCCTTTCCTTTGCATAAGCGAGCGAGGAGAGAGTGTCGGCGGTTTCACCCGATTGCGACAGAACTATCATAAGGTCTCGCTTATCAAGGATCTGTGAACGGCACCTGAACTCGCTTGCCGTCTCGATATTTACGGGTATATGCGCAAGCTCCTCGATAAGACGCTTGCCTATAAGCCCTGCATGCATGGCGGTTCCGCATGCGGAAACGTGTATTCTCCCGATATTTAAGACGTTGTCTTCTTTGAGTGAGGCTGCGTCAAAATAGGGAATACCGTCAGCAAGATATGATGATACTGTTTTTCTTACCGAATCGGGTATTTCTGAGATCTCTTTAAGCATAAAGTGAGGAAACCCTCCCTTTTGTGCTTCTTCTTCATTCCAGTCGACGTGCTCGCTGATCGGATAAACGGCATCACCGTTTTTGTTTTTGAATTCTGTTTTGTCCTTTGAAAGTATGATCAGTACGTCGTCCTCGGGACGGTAAATATCCTTGGTATACGGAAGAAGTGCCGTTACGTCGGATGCAATAAACGAGCCCTTATTTGTGTGTGCCGCGATCAGTGGACTTTGCCTTCTTACGGCATATATTTTTTCCTTGACATCATTAAAAATTATTGCGAAGGCAAACGATCCGCGTATCCCGCTTATAGCCTTGAATATCGCTTTTTCCGGGTCGTGAAGTCTCCTGTATTCATAGTCTATGAGCATGAGTGCCGCCTCGGTATCCGTTTCGGATGAAAACGTATATCCCTCGGATCTCAGCATTGATTCAAGCTCATAATAATTTTCGATTATTCCGTTATGCACGAGAGAAAGGCTGTCGGAGGAGTGAGGATGTGAGTTGAGATCTGACACGCCTCCGTGCGTGGCCCAGCGCGTATGCGCAATGCCTCTGTGAAATACGGGAAGTGAAGCGGAGGCGAGCTTTTCTTCAAGTACCGATATTCTTCCCGCGCTTTTTATTATTTTAGGCTTTCCGTCGTCTCCGAGAGCTACTCCGGAGGAATCGTAGCCTCTGTATTCAAGTGCCTTCAGACCTTTTATCAGTATATCGGACGCATTGTCCTCACCGATAAAACCTATAATTCCGCACATATTGTATTACCTTATGGAATAAATCCATGCCTTTTTTGTATTTGGCGCTTCAAAAACGCCATCCTCCTTGTGTCGGACGTGCGGTATCCCGAGACAAAGGGGATGACGCTTTTGAATATTTGTTAGACGTAAAGGCTATTTATTCTTTTCGGATTCTATGATGATCTTAAGATGGTTTGCGACACGCTCGGCATCCTCGTTTGTCGGGGCTTCCGCCATTATACGGATCAGCGGCTCTGTACCTGACGCGCGCAGGATCAACTTCCCGTTTTCACTCAGAGCGGCTTTTGACTTTTCATATTCGTTGATTACAGTCTTCGAGGAGAGAATACGCTCCTTTTGGTTATCGTCTGCATAAATATTAACGGTTATCTGAGGATATTTTTTTATTGATGAATGAACGTGTGATAGAGGAATATCAAGCAGTGAGAGTGCCTCGAGCAGCTTTATTGCCGACAGCTGCCCGTCTCCCGCAAGCGAGAAGTCGGAAAATATTATATGCCCCGATTGTTCACCGCCGAGATTGTAGCCGAGCTCTGACATTTTGAGAAATACGTTCCTGTCTCCCACCGCCGCCTCGGCATAACCGACGCCGATGCTTTCACAGTACTTTTTCAGTGACAGATTTGACATGACCGTTCCGACTACACCGCCCTTGAGCTTGCCTTGCATAAGAAGGCTTTTAGCACATAGAGACAGTATAGCGTCACCGTCAGCCTCACATCCGTTTTCATCTACTGCGATAAGCCTGTCTGCGTCTCCGTCAAATGCAAGTCCGAGATCAAGCCCCTTTTCTTTTACGAGCCGTTTCAGAGAGGAAACATCGGTTGATCCGCAGTTCTCGTTTATATTCACACCGTTTGGTGTGTCGTTTATGAAATATACCTCGCCGCAAAGCTTTTTAAAAAGAAGCGGTGCACTTTTATAAGAAGCTCCGTTTGCCGTATCTATGCCGATTCTGAAGCCTCGCAGTGCTACGTCGTTTGATCGCAAAAGGTGCGAAACGTATATATCTGTCATATCAGATGAATAATATTTGCCGTCATAGGTGAGAGAAGCGCTCTCACGGTCGGAGATGATATCCTCCGCGCGTTTCTCAAGCTCATCGGAAAGCTTGAGTCCATGGCTGTCAAATATCTTTATTCCATTGTATATATGCGGATTGTGGGATGCGGATATCATTATTCCGGCATCTGCCTTGCATTCTGTTGTGAGCAAGGATACTGCGGGTGTCGGTATGGTGCCTGCGTTTATTGCAGTTGCTCCGGCGGAGGTTATTCCCGCACAGAGAGAAAGAGAAAGACAGTCAGAAGACGCACGTGTATCGGTCGCCACTATAATTTTCGGTCTGTCACACGTATTAGTTTTCACAACCGAAGCGATGGCTATACCCGTGCGGTATGCGAGAAGCGGAGTTATTTTCTTGCCGACTACCCCGCGTATTCCGTCTGTTCCGAATAATTTCTTCATATGAGATCACGCCCCTTCGGATGTGATCTTGACTCATATTGAGATTTGAGCGTATATGCACCGTCTCTCTTACAGATGTGACCCTCGGGAAGAAAGCCCCTAAGCGACGTTAGCGGGTAGACGACGGTATTTCTTCCGACCACACTGCCCGGATTAAGAACAGAGCCGCAACCGATCTCGGAGAAGTCTCCGATCAGGGCTCCGAGCTTTTTCATTCCCGTCGGTACGTGCATGTTCTTATATTTTATCCGTATTTCGCTTTTATCACACTTTACGTTTGACGTTATAACACCTGCGCCAAGATGAGCACCGTATCCGAGTATTGAATCTCCAACGTAGTTGAAATGAGGAACCTTCGCAGAATCGAAGAGAACAGAATTCTTTATTTCGCACGAGTTTCCGACAACGCATTGCTTACCGATGATAACTCCGGGACGTATAAACGCCCCCTTGCGTATTTCCGCGTTTTCATCTATAAAGCACGGAGGAAGAATGAGCGTATCGCTTGCAATGCTTGCATTTTTAGCTACCAGAACGTTTTCTGAGAGAAGAATATATCTCCCGTCCTTTTTATAAAGCGCGATCAGTCCGCGTATAAATTCGGCAAGCCCGAAAACAGCCTCCCACGGAAATTCGAATCTTTCTATATACTTTCCCGCAACGCTCTTATCGGTATCGAAAAGAGAATTACATTTAAGCTCTGTAATTATCATCACTCCCTTTGCATTTTTATGTAATAGTATGTGCAAAAGCATGATGATAAAGTGACGTTATATAATTTGCCCCTCAATATAGGTAAGTATACGAGGGGCAGAGGTTAAAATTCGATAAATTCGGTATATCCCTCCGAAAGGAGCTGGTCCTTCTGGAATTTTACGTTTTTCTGTCTCGACGTAAGAAGCACGGTGTTGCCTTCCTCTCTGAGTGAGGAAGCCTTGCTGAACGCATTGAGCATGGTCTGCTTGTCCGCATTTTTGGACACGAGAACGGCGTATTTTCCGCCGGATGAGGGGACCTCAAATCCCTTATCCTTGAGTATGGTAACTATTCTTTCAAATCCGATAGAGAATCCGCATGCGGGAACCTTGTGTCCCGAGAAGCGCCCTATCATTTCGTCGTATCTTCCGCCGCCCGCAACAGAGAAGGAATAACCGTCCATTCCAATCTCGAAAATAGTACCGGTATAGTAAGACATTCCGCGCACGAGCGAGGGATCGAATACCAGCTTGCAAGAAACCGCATCCGAAATGTTTACCTTTACGCAGTCGAGTATATCCGCAATGTTCTTTATAGCGTCAGCGGCAACTCCGTCGGAAAGAGAATTTCTCTCGGCGTATTCGGCTACGTCTGTATTTTCACTTATATCCTTGAACATGGATACGTACTTATCTATGTTTTCTTCTGCATATCCGCACGCGAGAAGCTCGTTTTTGACTCCTTCAACACCAATCTTGTCAAGCTTGTCAAGAATGATGAATATCTTGTCGTAATCATCCTCCGGGAATGAGCAGAGAGCCGCCATTGCCTTAAGAAGACGGCGGTCGTTCACGCGGACTGTAAAGCCTTCGAAACCGAGCTTTCCGAGAGTGGTGAGGGTAGCGCTTATAAGCTCTATCTCCGCAAGGCAGGAGGGATCGCCGAGTATGTCTATATCACACTGAACGAACTGACGGAAGCGCCCCTTCTGAGGTCTTTCCGCGCGCCATACGTTTCCTATCTGCAGAGCTTTGAAGGGAACGGGAAGATTGTTTGCGTTGCATGCATAGTATCTTGAAAGCGGAACGGTCAGGTCATATCTGAGACCGCTGTCGCAAAGATCGTCGGGGTTTTCTGTTGTAAGATCAAGCTTTTCGCCTCTCTTCATTATCTTGAAGATCAGTTTTTCATTCTCACCGCCCTGCTTTCCGGTGAGATTTTCAATGTGCTCAACGCACGGAGTCTCTATTTCCGAAAAACCGAATTTCTGATAGGTTTCGGAGATTATTCCTTTTACGTACTGTCTGAGTCTTGCGTCGCGGGGAAGAGCATCGCTCATGCCCTTGACGGGGGTTTTGATATAAGCCATATTTACACGTCCTTTCGGTTTTTGAGTATTTTATTTTGAGTGGCATTTACACGGAGAGGTGAAGAAGCCTTCAAGATCTATAAAGTATTCTCCGTTTGCGTTTTTATCAAAGCCTATCTGCCTGAGAAGCATATCGTCCTTTTCAATCCCATCGTAGTAGGCCTTGTGCACACCGCACAGATCTATGAAATTAAGCGCCGCTCTTCCGAGGGTGAACAGGACCTGAAATTCTGTTATCCCGTCGGGGAGTGTCTTTGTGCAGTTGATGGAAAAGAGTGAACCGCCTCTGTGCGTCATCTTGAATTGACATATTCCGCAGAACTCTCCCTTATATCTTGCCGAATATGCAAGCATATCGGGTGAAAACTCTGTACCTACCAGCGCACAGACGCTTTTTTGGTCGGTTTTATTTTGTATCGGTAATATTTCAAGCATTTTTATTTCCGCCTTTTTGTTTATTATAAAGCATAGCTACCTCGCTGTCGGTGAGGAATCTGCATTTTCCGACACCGAGATCGCCCATTTGTATATCTCCTATAGCGATACGTGTAAGTCTTATTATCTCAAGACCGCACATCTCGCACATCTTTCTTATCTGTCGGTTGCGTCCCTCATAAAGCACCATTTGCAGAACGCTGTACCTTTCATTGCCCGAAACGTATGTAACGTTTACGGGTTTTATCGGATATCCGTCTATAACGAGAGGGGAAGAGAGCTTGCCTATAGTCCTTGTATCGATCATTCCCTTTATCTTAACACGGTAGGTCTTAGGAATATCGTGCTTTGGATGTGTGAGACGGTTTGTGAGCTCTCCGTCGTTTGTAAGTATTATAAGACCGTCCGAATTTCTGTCGAGTCTTCCTATCGTCCATACGCGCTTGTCTGTCAACGGCTTTACAAGTTCAAATGCGCATTTCCTGTCCTTTTCATCGTTTAAGGTACAAATATAGTTTATCGGCTTGTTGAGGAGAATATAGACCTTTTTGTCCTTCTGTACTCTTATCTCTTTTCCCTTGTAAACTACTTTGTCCTTGCCGGGGACCATTCTGTCTGTTATCAGTGCGACCTTTCCGTTGAGGAGTACATCACCGGCAAGAATTGCTTCCTCCGCTGAGCGTCTTGACATTACACCGCTTTCGGAAAAGTATTTTTGAAGTTTTATACTACTGCTGTTATTATTGTTGTCCATTGAGCATCCTTTTTCGTGCTATCTTTTTTCTGCGCAAAATGCGGTCAGTATAGCAGCTTGCGCAATTATTTTTCCTTTGTATTTGAAAATTATCCTTCCCACCTGCTCACCTTTATCTATAGGTGCAAATTCAAAGCGTTTTATCTCCACGATCCTTTCGATATCGGAAAGTCCCCGCGGAACTATTACGCAGATATCCTCGGTGTTCGTGCATAGTACGGAGGATTGCAGAGAGCCTACCAGCGGAAGCGTGATCGAAAGCTCCCCCTTTTTGAGGAGCACTCTTTTTTCGTAAAGAGAGAAGGCAAGGTCAAGCATGGCCTTGTGGTCATTCCAGTCGTCCGGAGCGTTGAGAGTTACCGCTATAAAAGACAGCCCGTTCTTTTCCGCACCCGAAACAAGACAGCGTCCGCTGATCTTGGTGAAGCCTGTTTTTATTCCGAATGCCCCGTCGTAGAGACTGAGCATCTTGTTGTGATTTGTGAGCAAGCGCGCGCTTTCCTTACTGTCGCGCTTTATTACCGTCTTTTTTGTTGAGCATATTTTTCGGAAGGTCTCGTTTTTAACGGCATGGGCTGAGATGATTGCAAGCTCCTTTGCCGTGGTGTAATGATCTTTGTCATTAAGCCCGTGAGGGTTTGTGAAATGAGTATCCGAAAGACCGAGAGCCTCAGCCTGTCTGTTCATTTCCTCGGCAAACGCCTCGACACTCCCTTTTGCGTGTATCGCGAGAGCGGTTGCTGCGTCATTGGCAGACGCGAGCATAAGGGCGTAGAGAAGCTCCTCGACCGTAAAGCACTCTCCCTCTCGAAGATATACAGACGAGCCCTCTATTCCGCATGCCTCCTTCGGTACGGTCACTGTATCCGAAAGACGGCACGTGCTTATAACGGTCAGTGCCGTCATTATCTTAGTCGTGCTGGCCATTGGCAGACGCTCGTCTTCATTCTTTGCAAATACTATTTCGCCGCTTGTGCATTCTATCACAGCCGCGCTTCTGGCGGAGAGCGATGGAAGAGAAGCATTGCTTTGCGAACGTATCAGAAGAGACCCGGTCTCTGCCGGAGGAGAGGCTGACTGCGCCGCCTTTTTTGGCGTACCGCGGGCAATAAGCACGCAGGAAAGCACCAAAACCAGCGCAACAAGTGTAGAAGAATACCTTTTTATGACCTTGAAAAAAGAAACAGACATACCGACAGACCTCGTAAACATACTTTGTTTTTACAAAAGTATATTTTACGAGGTCGGTATTTATGCTTAAAGCAGGATGTGATTATTCGTCAGCTATCTCTGTTTCGCCGTCGTCGTCAGTTGCCGTCTTCTTGGAGAAAACAGCCTTTATCTTGCCGAATATTTCGGGAGAACGCTCGATTATGCCTGCGATCTGGTCGATGGGGTCGCTTCCCTGGGGAACGCCTATGTTGATGAGCTCAACGTCGCCTGCAGCACTTACAACGAGGAAGCCTACGGGAGCAACGCTGATACCGGTTCCTCCGCCTCCGCCGAAGTTCTGCATCTTTGCTGCGTTTGCAGCCTCGTTCTTGCCGGTGTAGTCAACTCCGCCGGTTGCAAAGCCTACGCTTACCTTTGATATCGGGATGATGGTAGTTCCCGAAGCTGTGTTTATCGGCTTACCGATGACTGTGTCTGCGTCTACCATAGTCTTGATGTTCTCAAGAGAAGTCTTTATGATATCCTGAAGTTTGTTTTCGCTTGCCATAGCAATTGTTCCTTTCAAATGTATATAGATTTATATTTTTTTAAAATTAGGATCTCGCGTTTGATCTTTTCGCGGCGGCACGTCGCTTGGCGCGTATTATTTCGGCAGCCTTGTGCTTTCTTGCCGCGAGTTTTATTTTTGCCGTTTTTATAATCTTTCTCTTTTTGAAGAAAGCCTTGATCGCGGCAATGATGAAGTCGAACAGATGCCATACACGGAGAGAGAGTGCCACGTGTATATCTGCAGTGGTCTTTTCGGAGAGATAATCGCATTTTACGTCTATCTCGGCATCCTTAAGACCGTCGATATTCGTTATCCTTTGTAAAAGCTCGAGAAGAACGTTAACTGCAGAGACAACGGCGCCGTACATAATGGCGGTATTTGCGGCGTCTCCCGTCGCAACCGTTATTACTATTCTGGTAACGTCAACGCGAAGCCTTTTCCCGAATTGATAGAAGAATTTGCCGAGCGCCGATGCTCCGGCGTTTATGTTGTCTGCGAGAGTGAGAGCTGTCTCGTCCTTTTCCTTGGGCTTCGGCTCCTTATATTTTCCCTCTTTTTTCAGCTTTTCTATCTTTGCCTTTTGTTTATTTGCTTTGTCTTCCTTAGCTTTCTTTTTCTTTTCTTTTTTTTCTTGCTTTTTCTTTGCTTTTTTGATTTCTGCGAGTCGCCTCTTTTCCATTGCTTCTTTGGAATAGTAATCAAGGTCGACCTTTTTTTCTTTTTTGGGGAGTATCGTTATAGGTATTCCGCATATCCGCAGCTTCAGAGTCATTTCGTCATCGTGGAGGATGAGTATGACCTTTGCTTTTATAAGCAGTATGAATGCAATGATGCAGAGTGTGATCATAAGTCCCGTCATACAGACCCTCCTTTCGAGAACGTTTTATTTTGTTTATTATTTGATCACGTTGAAATCCGCATAGACCGGGATATGGTCGGATGCGGTGAAGGCTATTGGATCTCTTACTGTATTAAAGCTTATGAAATCAATTCCGTTTATTCTGAATATGTGGTCGATGCTCAATCCCTTTTGAGCGGTTGTGGTTGAACCGAATTTGTAGTACGTTTTGTAACCTGCAGTTTTATTCTTTGCGATCACTTCAGCCTCTTCAAATCCGCCCGCAGTGAGGTTTTTGTACGGTTCTGATGATGAGTTGAAGTTGTAGTCTCCCGTTACCATAAGGGGGAGAGTGCCGTGCTTTTTGAATATTCTGTCTTTTATCTCGATTATCTGGCGGACATTGTCTATTCTCCACGTGAGAGCCTGCTGCGATCTTTCAGCGTCTGTCATGTTCTCAAACCCTTTGTAGCTTGCAGAGCACACGGCACCGTGGAAATTGATTACCGCAAACCGTGCGCCGTTCTTGTCCTCAAAGAGAGCCCAGGCAATAGATTTTGTATTTGTGCCCGTGTATCTTCCGTCAAGCCATTCAAGACCGGAATCAACGAGAGTGAATAGATTTGTATTATATGCGATCGGAGTATAGTTATATGTTTTCTTATTTGAATGGAATTCGTTTGCAACGCTGTAGTAGTCGGGAAGGGTAGAAACTATTTTTGTGTGAGCGTTCTTGTTGCATTCCTGGAAGCCTATTATGTCGGGGAGATACCTGAGTATAAGTTCGGATGCTTGCTCAACGTTACCGTCTGCACCTACAACGTTATACGTCATAATTCTATAGGTCGCGCTGCTGTGCACAGGAACCTTTCTCAGCTCGCATATACCTTTTTGATCAAGATCGCGCGGAATGCTGAACGTTTTGCCGTCGGCCTTATTTACGTAATTTTCAATGAACTCGGCAACGGCGGTGGCGGTAGCGTATTGATTCTCGCCTATGATAACTATCTTCCGGTTTACCACGCGTATGGTGTATTCGTCTTCTTTAAGCGTTTTATAAACGTCTTGGCTTTCTTTTCTGTTAGTGTAGCCTATAAGTATCTCTTTTTCATTGTTTTCGATTATTTCGCCCTTTTTGCCCTTGACGAAATCATCCGTAAGCTTTCTGTCCCAAATATCGTCGTATTTGTCCATAAGCGTTCTGTTGAGATTTACGGCTGCATTTACCTCGTATTCCTCTGCTTTTTCGGGGCGGATTATCTTATAGTCATCGTTATCTTCGTCCAGCAGGAGAATAAAATTGCTCTCGGTGGTTTCCGCCGTTGTCGTGTCGGCAGGAGTGGTGGTGTTATCCGCGTTGGGGGCTTTGTCACATCCCGAAAGCAGGATTAGTGTTGCCAAGATTACGGATATAAATACAAGTAACTGCTTTTTCATATGAGTACCTACCTTTATATTACGGTTTCCTCTGTTGACTTTACGTCAAGCTCCATAGACTGCTGTATTCCCTCGTCCGAGAGAGCCATAAACGCATTTTGCATCTGTTCCTCGTCGGGAAGCTCATGGAGAGAAGAAAGCCCGAAAACTCTGAGAAATTTATCTGTTGTGGCATAGAGCACCGGTTTTCCGGGAGCGTCAAGTCTGCCGCACGGAGCGATAAGCTCCTTTTCTGTAAGCGTAGTAACCGCATAAGCCGAATCAACACCGCGTATTTTATCGATAAACGCTCTTGTAACGGGTTGGTTATAAGCAACCACGGCAAGCACCTCGAGAGATGAGGCAGAGAGATTTCCTCCTCGCTTTATTCCGAGTGCTTCCCGTATGTACGGAAGAAACTTTTCTCTTGTGCAAAGCTGGCAGGTGTCGGGGAACATAAGAAGCTCGAGCCCTCGGCGGTTATCGGCGGAATTAAAATATTCCTCCATATGTGATACTATCTTTTTTACGTCTTTAACGGTTATGGAAAAGAGTTCTGCAAGGGTTGAGTACTTTACCGGATATCCCGCGGCAAAAAGTATGGCCTCAATGCATGATTCGATATCCACTATTGCTTCAAGCTGCTCTTTTTCGTTTGATATGACCGCATCGTTTCTTTTTGACCTTTTGTCGGTACTGTCCGTGTCGGCGGTCTGAACGTCTTTTATTTCTTCGTTATTCATTATTAGCTCCGTAATTAAAATCAGTTGTAATCGGAAAAATCCGGATTTTGTCCGTCGTGCCCTTCGTCACCGCTTACGTCCTTTTTGTCCGACATTTCAAAAACCGTGTTCACACCGTGAAGAGAGGTGAATTCGTCCGGACTGTCAACTATAAGTATCTGACCTTGCTTTATAAGCTCGAGAACACCGATAAATATGGCGATAAGCTCGGGGCGAGATCTTGCATCGCTGAGAAGAGTGTGCAGAGAGGCTTTTTTCTTTTTCTTGAAGTGTGATATGATGCCCACTATCTTTTCCTCGACGGGAACTATCGGGCGCTTGATAATAGGAGTTATCTTGGCAATGCCCTCTGTCTTTTCGCTTCTTTTGTACGCAAATATGCGCTTTGCCGCTTCGGCAAGCTTCCCGCTGTCCTGATCAAGCACGAATGTCCTGTCGGGTGATATTTCATCGGTATCCTTTACCATTCTTCTGCCGAAAGTTGCGTAGCGTCCGCGCAGATGCTCGGCAAGAGCCTTTGCTCTTGCTATCTTTATAAGAGTATCGGTAAGATCCTCGCGGGGATCTTCCTCTATCGCCTCGTTGCGCGGCAGTATCATTTTACTTTTTATAAGCATGAGTCTGCTTGCCATCGTGATGAATTCTCCGGCAAGCTCCATATCCATTCTTTCGGCCATCTCAATATATTCGAGATACTGATCGCACAGAAGAGCTATCGGAATATCCGTTATGTCAAGCTTGTTTTTCTGTATAAGCGTGAGCAGAAGATCGAGCGGACCTTCAAAGCGGAACTGTTCAAGTTTATAATTAATAGATTGCATGTCAGACAAATAACCCCAGTATAAGGTGTGCTAAGCCGTCGAACGCGGCAATTACAAGGTCGGTCACAAATTCTATCGGATAATTAAGAATATTCAGGTAGAGAAGAACAAGAGTTGCTATGAGGATATACTTTTCATATTTCATTATTCCGAAATAGATCTTCGGAGGAAGAAAAGTGAGGAATATTCTCGATCCGTCGAACGGAGGAATGGGAATAAGATTAAATACCGCGAGAGAAACGTTGAGATATACGCCCATGTAGAGGAAGGTGTTTATAACCGCATATATGAGCATTCCCTTTTCGTCGAGAGGAATATTGAGGGCACCGAAAATAATAATGAACAGAACTCGCACGATCATGAATATGAACGCGAGCATAAGGTTCGACACGGGGCCTGCGAGGGCGGTGAGCGCCATGCCCTTTTTGGGATCTTTGAAATTTCTCGTGTATATCGGCACCGGCTTTGCCCAACCGTAGCCGGCAAGAAGCATGCAGAGTGCTCCTATCGGGTCAAGGTGCTTTATCGGGTTGAGAGTTATTCTTCCGAGATTCCTTGCCGTGGGGTCACCCATCTTCCACGCAATATATCCGTGAGCGGCCTCATGCATTGAGAGGGCAAGAAGCACTATAGGTATCTGAAGGAGCAAGGATATAACCGACATCAGGTTGAAATCTCCTTGCAGGATTGAACTTAACATATATTTCGCCTTTCGTAAAAAAATCTTATATAATTCAGCTGCAGGCGCCTATTACAAGGCTTTTTATTCTTTCGACGCCTGTTCCGTTGAGCGCGGAAAAGCGGACTATCTCAATATCCTTTCCGAATATTTCTGCCGCCTCGGCAAGAAAAGGAGAGGATGCTATATCGTTGTATGATGCTTCAAGCTCTGTTTTGTTCAGCTTGTCTGTCTTGGTCATAACAACACAGTAGGGGATCTGCATGGAATTGAGATAGTCGAGCATAGTCGCGTCGTCCGCATTTATTCCGACGCGTGAGTCTATCAGCTGGAGCACGAGCTTCAGCCTGTTTATTTGCTTGTTATTAGTAAAGAAAGCGTCGGTTATTCTCGAAAGTGCGGCTCTCTCGGCAGGGGTGCGTTTTGCATAGCCGTATCCCGGAAGGTCGGCAAGAAGGAGAGCCCCGTCAAGATCGTAAAAGTTGACGGTTACCGTCTTACCCGGTGCGGAAGAAACTCTTGCGAGAGACTTCCTTCCGAGAAATTTGTTTATAAGAGTGCTTTTCCCGACGTTTGACCGTCCCGAAAACGCGACCACGGGAGAAGCGGAGGCAGGAAACTGTTCGGGTCTGCCCGCGCTTATTTGCAGCTTTACGTTGTTAAAATTTATTCTTTTCACTTTGTTTTCCTTTTGCTTATCGCAGAGCGATCCTTATAACGTCGTCAACGGTCGTGCACGACGTGTATTTTACCGCGCTTTTTATTGAATCGTCGAATTTAAGCGTTTCGGGGAAATTATCCTTCGGGATAAGAAGTGTATCTATTCCGGCAGCCATGGCAGCCATAGACTTTTCCTTGAGCCCACCTATCGGAAGAACTCTTCCCGTGAGGGTTATCTCACCCGTCATTGCGATATCTCCTCTTACCGGACGCTTGCTGAGAGCACTGAGTATAGAAGTAAAGAGAGTGACTCCCGCACTCGGTCCGTCCTTCGGGACCGCGCCCTCGGGAACGTGTATATGTATATCGCTGTTCTTGTAGAATTCGCTGTCGATACCGAGCTCCTCGCTCCTTGCGCGTATTGCGCTTACGGCTATTTTTGCAGACTCCTTCATTACGTCACCGAGAGAGCCCGTGAGCTCTATCTTTCCGCTTCCGGGGAGAACGCATACCTCAATTTTGAGCATATCGCCGCCTGCTTCGGTGTAAGCAAGGCCGTTCGTAACACCGACGAGATCCTTCTTTTCGCTCTTTTCACCAAAGATGATCTTGGGGCCGAGAAAATCCTCTACGTTTGAGACCTTGACGCTTATTTTGTCTTCCGTCTCACCCTTTACTATGCTGACAGCGCCCTTTCTCACTGCGGAGGCTATCTTTCTTTCAAGATTTCTGACTCCCGCTTCCTTGGTGTACTCGTCTATTATCTTAAGAAGAGCACCGTCCGTAAATTTCATTTGAGATCTTTTTACACCGTGCTTGTCAAGCTGCTTCGGTACAAGGTGATGCTTTGCTATAGAGAGCTTTTCCGCTCTCGAATAGGAATGAAGCTCTATTACCTCCATTCTGTCAAGAAGGGGGCGGGGAACCGTAGAGAGAGTATTTGCGGTCGTTATAAAGAGAGCCTCGGAAATATCGTACGGGAACTCGATGTAGTGATCGCGGAAGTTGACGTTCTGCTCCATATCGAGGACCTCAAGAAGAGCGGCCGCCGGGTCACCGTTGTGGCTTTGTCCCATTTTGTCTATTTCGTCGAGAAGAATGACCGGATTTGTTGCCTTTGCCTGAAGGAAAGCGTTGATTATACGTCCGGGCATAGCTCCGACGTAAGTCTTTCTGTGTCCTCTGATGTCAGACTCGTCACGCACACCACCGAGCGAAACCCTTGCATAGGGTCTGTTCATAGCACGTGCGATCGATTTTGCCACACTTGTCTTACCGGTACCCGGAGGGCCAACGAGACAGAGAACCTGAAGCGGGGCGTCGGGCTTAAGATTTGCGACGGAAAGAAATTCGAGGATCCTCTCCTTTATATCGTTAAGGCCGTCGTGGTCGTCGTCAAGTATCTTTTTGGCGGCGTCGATATCGTATGACTCACGTCTGATCTTTTCGCACGGAAGCTCGAGGCAGGTGTCAAGATAGCCCTTGATGACCGCATAATCGGGCGAGCCGAAATGGAAGGACGCCATTCTGCGCACTTCCTTATAAAGCTTTTCCTTTATCTCCTCCGAGAAGAGGGATTCTTCTATTTTATTGTAAAACTCCTCGACCTCGTCAGGCTCGTCCTCACCGAGCTCCTGCTTTATTATGCGCATCTGCTCACGCAGAAAGGCGTTTTTCTGACTGTCACCGAGGCTTTCTCTTACTTTTTCAAGAAGATCTCTTTCAAGAGAAAGAAGCTCTGTCTCGGAGGCGAGGCCTGCTGCGACCGCTATCACACGTTCGCGTATATCAAACGTGGTGAAGGAGTCCTCTTTTGCGTCGAGCGAGATGAGAACGTTTGCTGAGATGTAGTCGCAAAGAATATCGAGCTCCACGTCCTCGGGCACTGCCGAGAAGGTCACGTTGGGGAATCTTACCTTGAATATCTCCACGTTGTCCTGCGCGCTTTTTATAAGTTTTTTTCTTGCCGCGGACTCTTCTTCGTGAGAGAGTGAGTTCTCGTTCGTTTCAATGGCTACTGCCGTCGCAGTGTTAACTCCCGCAGACATACCCGTGCTCTCTATCTTCATTCTCTGCAAGAGTCTTACGGTTACGACGACAGAGGAATTCTCACCGTTTGATATATTTTCTATCGACGCCGCACAGGCAGTGCCGAGAACCTTTTGAGGAGTCTCGGAGCCATCCTCGTACAGAGCGGGGACGAGAAGTAAGATTCCCCCGCTTGAAGCCGCAAGCGATACAGCCTTTTTATCGTGCGCGTCGGAGGCGACGAAGGTATATTGGCTGCCGGGGAAGACTATCGAATTTTTAAGAAGTACTATGGGTGAGGTCAATTTATCGTTTTTATGCATTATATTCTCCTGAACTGTTACGAATACTAAAGATTATTTCTATTCATTATAACACAAAAAGGCCGAGTTTTCCATAGCCTTTTTAAATTGTTTACAATTATTATACAATAATTTTGCCGCGGAAGCGCAAAAGCACAAAATAATAAAGAGTGTATTCTACGAAAATGGACAGAGCGTGTTGGCGTCATGTGTTTGACACTCCGCAGTTATCCGTAAGTAAAATACACCCTTTTTACCGTCAGCAGTTGCCGCATTGCTTCCAGTGCTAAAATTATACCACAATCCATCGCATTTGTAAAGGGCTTTTTCGAAAAAAATATTCGTCATTTCCAACGATTTTTGAGGCGAAAATTTTATATGGTGCACTAAATGTGAAAAAAACGCAGAAAAAGAGGCTTGTAATTGTGCAAAACAAACAACAAAACAGTAATATCTTTTAATGCAAAAATATGGTTTTGATAAAAAGCCGCAAAAAAAATTAAAAATCGCGAAAAAAGGTATTGACAAACCGATCGGAATGTGGTATAATATTACGACGAAAAAAGCAGAGTTTCCCGCTCTCACCTGTACGCAAGGGCGTTTACGGGTTGATAACAGAATTTTATGCGGTATTTTCATACCGTGTGTTTTGTGCGGAGAAATTTTGCTTTTCCGCACATTTTTTGTCGGTAGAACCGAAACGGAGGTGTTCTGGTATCAGCACTAAAAAAACGCAGCAGATCAACGAGGAAATAACGGCACCGCAGGTCAGAGTAATCGGCAGCGACGGTGAGCAGCTCGGAATCATGGAGCCCGCAAAGGCATTGGCGATCGCAGAGGATGAGGGATACGATCTCGTACTTATCGCACCTACTGCAGAGCCGCCCGTATGCAGAATAATGGACTTCGGAAAGTACTGCTTTGAGCAGGAAAAGAAAGAAAAGGAAGCACGTAAGCGTCAGCAGACCGTGGAGCTCAAGGAGATCAGATTGTCTTACAGAATAGACGTTCACGACTTTGAGACAAAGGTGAAGCACGCGCACCGTTTTCTTGATGACGGAAACAAGGTAAGAGTTGCTATGCGCTTCAAGGGAAGAGAAATAGCACATATCGCGCTCGGACGTGAGACGATGACACGCTTTGAAGAGGCTTGTTCGGAGTTCGGCACGGTAGATAAGAAGCCCGTACTTGACGGAAAAATTTTGAGTATGGTCGTTTCGCCCAAGAAGACCAAGTAAGATTTGATGCGGAAGGTTTTCCGACAGATCAAAGCAGAGTTCTATGAAAACCGTATACGGTAAACCATGCACCGTA
>SVRJ01000062.1 GCA_015064885.1 Oscillospiraceae bacterium | reverse complement strand
TATTGCTCGTAAATTAGCACAGGCTGCACAGGCTTGGTGCAAGGATAATGGCATATCGAGCTTAACGGTATGCTGTGCCCCGTGTGATGAAAAGATGTATCAAGCTCTTGGATTTGACATCGGCTTGGGTACAACTTACGCACATATTGAATAACTAACAAAAGGGCGGCGATTCGGTTCGCCGAGTCGCCGCCCGCTTCTAAATACGAATAGAGTTATGATAGGAGTAAAGATATGGTGAGGACAGAAAAGGTTGAATTTACGAATATGTGCATGATCTGCAACGGCGGTAAGGTTGTTGTTATAGACAGGAAAAAGAAGGATTGGTCGGGAGTTACGTTCCCGGGCGGTCACGTTGAGTTAGGCGAATCCTTTACAGATGCGGTAATTCGTGAAATACAAGAGGAAACCGGATTGAAAATATCCTCCCCTCAATTATGTGGAATAAAGGATTGGTCCGAAAACGGTTGTAGATACGTTGTCTTGTTCTATAAAACAACCCATTTTGAAGGTGAGCTTGTTTCCTCTGATGAAGGAAAGGTTTGGTGGGAGGAAATTGATAATCTTCCCAACCTCAATCTTTCGCTTGATATGAAAGATATGCTCCGTGTTTTTACAGAGGACGATTTAAGCGAATTTTTCTACTATCAAAAAAATAGCAAGTGGCTTTACGATTTGAAATAATAAAGGTGAACACATTATGGAAGAGTTTATTTTGATACGACCGACGAGCGAATACGCAAGTCAGATCGTTGAGTATAGGCAAGAATTTCTTGATGCGGGCGATTCTATGGACGGAACAGGACCTCTCAGGAGATTTGAAAATCCCGAAGCATACATAAAAACCTGCGCAGAGTACGAAAATCCCGAAACCTGTCCTGCTCCGCTTGTTCCTGCAACACAGTTTATGCTTGTGAGGAAGGATGATAACAAGGTGTTGGGCTTCTTGCAGATAAGACACGAGTTTAATGATTATCTATCAAAGTTCGGTGGGCACATAGGATATTCGGTAAGACCGAGCGAACGACGCAAGGGCTATGCCAAGGAAATGCTGCGAATGGCACTTCCGTTCTGCCGAGAGATCGGGCTTGATAGAGTATTGATCACTTGCATTGATGGTAACGTAGGAAGCGAAAAAACGATCCTTTCCAATGGCGGCGTATATGAATCCACGGTATATGAGCCGAATGAAAAAGAATATTTGAAAAGATTTTGGATTACGATATGAATAAAGAACTACTCGGCAAATGCGGCTTTTACTGCGGTGCTTGCCCTACATACATAAAAGGTGGTTGCCGTGGTTGCGAGGAAGAACACACTCCGGGAGATTGCTTCACCCGTGATTGCGTGAAAGAAAAGAAGCTGAATTTCTGCGGAGAGTGCAAGAGTTTTCCGTGTGATACGATTATGCAGA
Organism: Oscillospiraceae bacterium; assembly: GCA_015064885.1. GTDB lineage: Bacteria > Bacillota > Clostridia > Oscillospirales > CAG-272 > SIG640. The sequence continues at coordinate 10,375 of SVRJ01000062.1, read as the reverse complement.
GGCCTCACTCCACCGTACTTGATAAGGATTGGCTTGCGTGGAAAAAGAAAAGCGAGAGGAACGGATAATTTATGTCTGATAGAGCTTGGTTTACAACAGATAAGGTCAATGAATCAACCTATATCATAAGTGAATACCGTCATCCCGAAGAAACACATTGTTATTTGCTATGCGGCTCTGAAAAGGCATTATTGATAGACACCGGGTTGGGAATTTCCAATATATATGGCGAAGTTGTAAAACTGACAGATAAGCCGATTATGGTGGTAGCCACTCATGTGCATTGGGATCACATCGGCGGTCATAAATATTTCAGCGAATTCTACGCTCACAGGGATGAGTTGAGTTGGCTTTGCGGTGAATTTCCTTTGCCAAGATCCTTGATTCAAAAAATGCTTGTTGGTGGTTGTGATCTGCCAAGCGGTTATGATTCGGAAGAATATGAGCTATTCCAAGGTGTTCCGTGCAGATTCCTTGACGATGGCGACGTAATCGAATTGGGCGATAGAAGGATAACAGTTATACATACACCGGGACACTCTCCGGGGCATATGTGTTTTTGGGATGATACCAATCGTTTTATGTTTACCGGTGATTTGATATACAAGGGAGTCTTGTATGCGAACTATCCTTCAACAGACCCACAAGCCTATTTGGATTCTGTTAAGAAAATATCTGCTTATAACCCTATACGGATTTTTCCCGGACATCATTCATTGGATGTTTCCACAGGACTTGTCGGGCGCATAAAAAACGCTTTGCAAAAACTTGACGATGATAATTTGCTTTGCCACGGAAGTGGCAGATTTGACTATGAGGATTGGTCAATTCTTTTATAGGAGATAAAAATGAGCGACATACTTTTCAAAACAGACGATTATGTTTTTTCGTACCGTGTCGGTGGACTTCTGATCCACAACGGCAAGGTGCTTATGCAAAAGGCGGTTAATGATGACGGCTATGCCTTTATCGGCGGTCACGTTGCCTTTGGAGAAACGACAGCAGAAACGATCGTAAGAGAATTCAAGGAAGAGATCGGTGCTGACATAAAGGTTGAAAGACTCTTTATGGTGAACGAGAATTTCTTCCCTTGGGGTACTCGCCCTTGTCAGCAGATAAACCTATACTATTTGGTTTCCTTGAAGGACGAAACACAGATACCGCTTGACAGAAATTTCAAAGCACTTGACGAGCTTGGCAACGAGCGCATCGAGCTTGATATGTGTTGGATACCGCTTGAAGACGTGCCGAGTAAGAATATCTATCCGCCGCAGGCAAAGGAATACATCGTGAACATTCCCGATGAGATCGTGTATTTTGTGTATAAGGAGTAAAAGTATGAAAAGACAATTACAAGGAATAGGAATTATACTGTTCAGTATTATGATGATTTTGGGTATGGGTGATGAAGCTGTGTTTGATCTCAGCCTTAAATTTTCGCATATCTTTATGGCGATAGGTGTATTCGGCTTCGGTTGGATGTTCACAAAGGAAAAGGAGAATAGAAAATGAAAACAAAATGGAAAGATACACCGACGATACATAAGGTGATTACTGTGTTCTCGGTTATCGTCAGCCTTGCAGTTGTAACGCTGGCTATATTACAAATATTTGATATATGGACACAGGCAATTAATCTGTGCATTCCGCTGATGGGGGTAAATCTGATTTGTCAGACTTATATGCAATGGAACACAAGCCGCAAGACCGCATATTTCAGTCTCGGCTGTGCTGTGTTTGTGTTCGCCTGTGCAATAGCGGTTTTCTTTATCAAGTAAGGTAAGGCAGTGATACGGAAGAAAACATCTTCAATAAAAAGCACTATACAGAAGTCACTGTACGATAAGTCTCGGTGGCTTGCATGATGATATAAATAGCAAAAACGGGGGATATAAAATGCATCACGTAAAAAGCGGAATAGACAGACTCAAGAATGGAGAATATATTTCCTCTCTTAAAGGCAAAAGGATCGGCCTTATAACAAACCCCACGGGGGTTGATGCTTCACTGCGCTCGAGTATAGATATCCTCAAGGAGATTGCAGATCTGAAGATGCTTTTTGCTCCCGAGCACGGAGTCAGAGGAGACCTCCAGGCTGGAGTAAAGATGTCCAACTACACGGATGCAAAAAGCGGCCTTCCCGTATTCAGTCTGTACGGCGGTGTGCATCACATTCCAAAAGAACTGATAGAAACGCTCGACGCTGTCGTTTTCGACGTTCAGGACATCGGTGCAAGGTTTTATACGTATATGTACACGCTCTCGTACGTTATGGAGGATTGTGCAGAGTACGGCAAGGAAATGATAGTGCTCGACAGAGTAAATCCAATAGGAGGAGTGTATCCCGAGGGCACGATCCTTGACAGAAAATTTTCTTCCTTTGTCGGCAGATTTCCGACGGCAACGCGTCACAATATGACGATAGGAGAATTTGCGCGCTATATAAACGATACTGAAGGCATAAGCTGTGATCTTACCGTCATTCCTCTTATGGGATGGACACGCAATATGCTTTTTTCGGACACCTTTCTTCCCTTCGTATCTCCGTCGCCGAACATTCCAACACCCGATACGTGTCTTTGCTATATAGGAACCTGTCTTGCGGAGGGCACTAACCTTTCCGAAGGAAGAGGAACCACTCACCCGTTCGAATTTGTAGGGGCTCCATTCACAGACGGAGAATATATAGCGGATGCAATGAATGAAATTGCTCTTCCGGGTGTTATCTTCCGACCATGTCATTTCACTCCTACATTTTCAAAGCACCAAGGCGATCTCTGCTCGGGAGTCCAGCTTCACGTAACCGACAGCCGCGCCTTCAAGCCTTTTGAAGCGGGGCTCAGGCTTATTGATCTTATCCGGAAGACATATCCGGATTTCAGATTCAGGGATCAGACGGACGATCAAGGAAGAATGTTTATAGACAAGCTTCTCGGAACCGACGCCATAAGATCGGAAGCATTCGACGTTGATGAATTTTTAAAAGAGACAGAAAAACCTCTGTCCGAATATACAAAGAAAATAAATGGGTATTATCTTTACTGAAATAAGATCAAGACCCCAACTTTACAGTTGGGGCCTTGATTTTTATTTTTTCGGTGCTTCAAAATCAAAAGCGTTTTCTGTTTTCTCAAACGGGAGCTTCCAGAATTCTGTTTTAACAGGCGTTCCGCTCGCTCTTTTCTCTATCAGCTCGACGAGGATGGCAAGGTCACTCGCCTTGTGATTATGGTATCCGTCACGAAAATAGAGATAAACCTCGTCCTCTGCACCGAGGAATTTGTAAACCTCTTTTGCTGCAAGCGTTGTCTGCCACGTACCTACGGCATTTGCCCATATATCTCCTGCGCCTTCGGTTGAGAGAAGGGTTCTCGGAGCAACGAGTGACTTTAGCATATGCTCATCGAACGGAAGCTCTCCCTCTCTTACGGCGTAGTCCTTCATGTCGGGACCAAACCAGAACGGGAAATTGCGAAGCAGGTCGGAAAGCTGTTCTGTCCTCTTCTCTTCATCGTCAAGGTATTCCGCTTTCACGTGTATTCTGTAGCAGCCGCTTCCGCCCGCACCGCTTCCGTTCGGGTTTACTATTGCGGCTCTTTCATCGAGTACACCTGCAAGCAGGGCGGTCTTTCCCCCTCTTGAATGCCCTGTAAAAGCTATATTATCCATATCGATAAGATCTGTGGTCGCAAGAGCGTCAACGCATCTTGCGTATCCCCATGCCCAGGCACCGAGAGCACCGAAGGTCTTTTCAGGATAAATTTCACACAGAGGCCCCACCGGGCGATCGGAAAGCTTCAGATCGGACACGAGCTCTGTTCTGTCGAACATTGCCATGGCAATACCCTTATCGGTTGCGGTGTGCCAGAACTCCTTATCATATGCGTAATTAAAACACATGTCTCCGTCAACTATAACGGGAACTTTCTTACCGTCCTCAAAGAATTTTTTCTCGGGAAGAAAAAGCTTCATTCTGAAAGTGAGACGGTCCTTCTCTGTTCCGCAGGTTATTCTATAGGTATTGCTTCTCCCGGGGCCGCCCTTATACGTAAGCTCGGCTTTAAAGAACTCGGGAGTCGGCGGGATGGTTCCATACTGGAGCTCAACGGCAGTCTTATATATTTCCGCTCTTCTCTTTTCCCACTCTTCCTTGCTCGAAACCCTGCTTCCGTCATCAAATAAAAACGGATCGGGGAGCTTTGAGAGAAGCTCGTATTCGTTTATTTTAAGCATTTTTTCATTTACATCAGACATAGTACACCTCATTAACCCCTGTATTTAAACATATCGGTAACGCATTTCACCTTCGTAAGTCCGATATCGAATTCATCCTTAAACGAGCATTCAAGACTCACCCTTCCATCGTAGCCTATAGAGTGAAGAGTTTCTGCCCACACTCTGCACGGCTCGATATCTGCCTCTGTAGGATACTTTCTGTCAGGATCGGGTCTTGCCATATGGACGTGAATGATATAGTCCTTTGCTTTCTTTATATCTTCTATATCCTCTCCGTTCATATAGAAGTGGAAAAGGTCCACAAGAAGTCCGACCGAGGGGTGAGCGGCTCTCTTACATAACTCAAGACCCTCGCTCACCGTATTGATAAAATTAGCTTCCTGACGGCGTAAAGGCTCAAGGGCTACGCGCATACCGTATTTTTGTGCCACATCACCGCATATACGAAGAACTCGTACCACATGTTCCTCAGCCTCTTCCTTTGTGATCCCGGCGCGAAGATCTCTCGCTTTTGATGATCCGAAAACAGCTATCTTTCCTCCGAGCTTGCTTGCGCGCGAAAACCCCTTTTCCGCATACTCTCTTATCTCGTCGAGCTTTGAATCTAATCGAAGAGCAACGCTTCCATCCTCACGAATATCACCGTATAAGCAAAATCCCGAACCGAAGAAGCCGTTATACGCCTCTATTTCTATACCCGCAGATCCTCTTTCTTCAAGATAATGATCGAAGTCCTCATCAGACGCAGATACCACCTTTGAAAAGTTAGCCTCCGCATAATCGAAGCCCGCCTCAGCGATCTTTTTCCATTTCACTGTGTCACCGCATATTCCTATTTTCACGGCAAATATCCCCCTTTCGGTATTTATAAGATATCGTTTTTTTCAACATATGAAAGGAGATCCTTCCAATCTCCGTTTGGGTACACCGATAAATCGACGTTTTTTCTGTTTATGAGGCAATCGGTGACGAGAAACACCTTCCATCCCGCGTCTCTTGCCGGCATATCGTCCGAAACGTCATTACCCACCATAAGGCATTCGTTCGGGTCGCAGCCGAATTTTTTTGCAAGGAACAGATAATATTCAATATTCGGCTTACAGCGTTTTGAATTCGAATAGGTGGTTATATATTCAAAATCTTCGGGATAGACCCCACCCCACTGCATTCTCGTCTCACTCGCTATAGCGGGAAAAACGGGGTTTGTGGCAACCATGAGGCGTTTTCCTTTCGCTTTAAGTGTATCAACCGCCTGCTTTACAAGCGGGTTACATGAGCATGCTTTCCTCGCATTCAAGAAATCACCGTGATAGAATTCATCGATATCATCATTCATATCCATAACACCGGTTCCGAGATCTTCGCAAAGGCATTTCCAGAACACCTCCTCGTTGGTCATATCCGAGGAATTATTTATCATAAGGTCTATAGAACGCATAAGAGAGTCGTAAAAAGCCTTAGGGTCATATCCCTTACGTGCAAACACTGCGGAAAGATCTTTAAAATATATCTTTATAAAAAGGTCCTGGTCCATGGGAAGAAGAGTGCCGTCAAGATCGAAGAAAACATATTTTATCATTTCAGATCACCTTTCAACCGTACTTGCGATTATTATAGCACAAAATACTTTGCCTGTCAAGTTGATTTTCAAAAACCACGCTCAAACAAAAGCAAAAAAATCCTACTCCCTGTATAGGTGCGCCATGCAAAAAGCACACCTTAAATTTACACAAAAATAGTTCACAAAAATGACATTATATTCGGTTGAAGAGGCACAGATAAAATGATATAATTTATAATTAGTATTTAGAAATATAGGTACTTTCATTTAAAGGAGGAACGCCGAGTTTATGCTAAAAAAACTTGCAAAATGTGTGGGTGAATATAAGCTTTATGCAATTATAACGCCCATCGTTATGGTCGGCGAGGTCGTTATAGAATGCCTGATACCCTTTATCACGGCAAGGATAATAAACGATATCAAAGCCGGCTGTGAACTTTCCGAACTCATAGTAAGCGGTCTTATACTGTTTGTTATGGCTTGTATATCTCTTGCGTGCGGAGCTACCGCAGGATATACGGCGGCAAGAGCGTCTTCGGGATTTGCCAAAAATCTTCGCAAGAGTGTTTTCGATAAGGTTCAGACATTTTCTTTTGAGAATATTGACAAATTTTCGTCGGCATCTTTGGTAACCAGACTCACGACCGACGTGGCAAACGTCCAGATGTCGTTTATGATGATAATCAGAACGGCTGTACGCAGCCCTCTTATGTTCATCTTCTCCATAATTATGGCATTCATAATGGGAGGAAAGCTCGCACTTACCTTTGTGGTAGTGGTTCCCTTCCTTCTTTGCGGACTTCTTCTGGTCGCAAAGAACGCTATGCCCGCATTCAGAGCGGTGTTCAAAAAATATGACAAGCTCAACGAATCGATCGAAGAAAACGTTATGGCAATGCGTGTCGTCAAGGGCTTTGTAAGAGAAGAGCACGAAAAGAAGAAATTCGGTACGGCTGCCGAAAATATACGCAAAGACTTCACTAAAGCCGAGCGTATAGTTGCACTCAACAACCCTCTCATGCAGGTGTGCATGTATTTCAATATGGTATTCGTAATGCTCGTAGGCTCGCAGATAATCATTACGACCACGGGGTCGAGCATTGACGTAGGTCAGCTTTCCGCTATGCTCACTTACGGTGTGCAAGTACTTATGTCTCTTATGATGCTCTCCATGTTCTACGTCATGATAACCATGTCAGCGGAATCTGCTCGCCGTATCTGTGAGGTGCTTGATGAAACACCTGCACTAAAGAACCCCGAAAATCCAATATACGAGGTCAAGGACGGCTCTATCGACTTTGACGGTGTAAGCTTCAAATACTCTGCAAAGGCGTCAAAATACGCGCTCTCGGATATTGACCTTCACATAAAGTCGGGTGAGACAATAGGTATAATCGGTGGAACGGGATCAAGTAAATCCACTCTTATCCAGCTCATCTCACGTCTTTATGACGCTACCGTAGGAAGCGTAAAGGTGGGCGGTACAGACGTGCGCGATTACGATTTGACTTCGCTTCGCGACTCGGTTGCGGTAGTCCTCCAAAAGAACGTTCTCTTCTCGGGAACAATAAAGGAAAATCTTCGCTGGGGCAATGAGCACGCGACAGACGAGGAGATCGAAGAAGCATGTAAGCTTGCCCAGGCACACGACTTTGTAGCATCCTTCCCCGAGGGCTACGACACGTTCATAGAACAGGGCGGAACCAACGTCTCCGGCGGACAGAAGCAGAGACTCTGCATTGCCCGTGCGCTTCTCAAAAAGCCCAAGATACTTATCCTCGACGACTCCACGAGTGCCGTGGATACCAAAACGGATGCGCTTATCCGTATGGGCTTTGCAAAATACATTCCCGAAACAACAAAGATAATAATTGCGCAAAGAGTAGCATCCGTTGAAAACGCGGACAGAATACTCGTACTCGATAACGGAAGCATTTCGGCAATAGGAACTCACAGCGAGCTCCTCCATTCCAGTGAAATATACCGTGAAGTATATCAGCAGCAAACGAAGGGAGGAAGCGGCGATGAATAAACAGCCTATGAGAAAAAGTCCTCCTCCGATGGCAGGGGGAAAAGGAAGACCCAAAATGGACTTCAAAAAGCTCGGAAGAGTGATAAAAATGCTCTTCAGATATTATCCCGTTCTTGTTCCGCTCACCTTTGCGTGTATCCTATTCTCCGCGGTAGTCTCCTCTATTCCTGCCACCTTCACACAAAGGATAGTAAAAATAATAGAGGCCTGGTATCTCTCCGGCGACTGGCAGGGCGCAAAGCTTGAGATTATGCCGCTGATATATCAGCTTATAACCCTTTACGTTATATCGCTTATATCCATGTTCACTCACACACAGCTTATGGCATATATCACACAGGGCTTCCTCTGTAAGATGCGCCGCGCTATGTTTGAAAAAATGCAGGATCTTCCGATAAAGTACTTTGATACAAACAGACACGGCGACATAATGAGCTACTACACAAACGATATAGATACTCTGCGTCAGCTCGTATCTCAGTCGCTTCCTTCCCTGCTTCAGGCGGGAGTTATAGTCACCGTCGTTCTCTCAATAATGCTCTATTACAGCATATGGCTCACCCTTCTCGTCCTTGTAGGCGTTATCGCCATGATATTCGTATCAAAGAAGGTCGGAAGCGGCTCGGCAAAATACTTTATCCGTCAGCAGCGTGCCGTAGGTAACCTCGAAGGCTTCGTTCAGGAAACTATGAGCGGTCAGAAGGTGGTAAAGGTCTTCTGCCATGAGGAAAAGACCAAGGATGCCTTCGACAAGCTTAACGACGTACTGTGTGAGGACGGCTTCAGAGCCCACGCCTATGCCAACGTTCTCGGTCCTATCATAAATAATATAGGTAACCTCCTCTACGTTCTCGTTGCTCTTCTCGGAGGAATACTCCTCCTGACCAAAGCCCCCTCCTTCTGCCTTGCCAATATCATTTTCGGAGCAAATCTTGCCTTCGGTATAGATATTGTAGTTCCCTTCCTCAATATGACAAAGCAGTTCACGGGTAACGTAAACCAGGTATCACAGCAGATAAATTCTATAGTCATGGCTCTTGCAGGTGCCGACAGAATATTCAACCTCATGGATCAGACTCCCGAGACAGACGACGGATACGTAACTCTCGTAAACGCAAACGTCGCCGAAGACGGAAGCATAACCGAAAGCGAGTCGCGTACCGGAAAATGGGCATGGAAGCATCCCCACGGTGACGGAACCACAACGTATACTCTCCTCCGCGGAGACGTACGCCTCACAGAGGTAGACTTCTCCTACGACGGAGAAAAGCAAGTTCTCTATGATGTATCCGTATACGCCGAGCCGGGCCAGAAGGTAGCGTTTGTCGGTGCTACCGGTGCCGGAAAGACCACTATCACAAACCTTATCAACCGTTTCTACGATATAGCGGACGGTAAGATAAGATACGACGGAATAAACATCAATAAGATCAAAAAAGCGGACCTAAGACGTTCTCTCGGTATAGTTCTTCAGGATACAAACCTCTTTACAGGAACGGTCATGGAGAATATACGCTACGGAAGGCTTGACGCAAGTGACGAGGAATGCCAAAATGCCGCAAAGCTTGCCGGTGCGGATGACTTTATCACAAGACTCCCCGAAGGCTACGATACCCTCCTCACAAACAACGGAGCAAACCTCTCTCAGGGTCAAAGACAGCTCATAGCAATAGCGAGAGCCGCTGTTGCCGATCCTCCGTGCCTTATACTCGATGAAGCTACCTCCTCTATTGATACAAGAACAGAGGCTATAGTGTCAAGAGGCATGGATAAGCTCATGGAGGGCAGAACGGTATTCGTTATAGCACACCGTCTCTCCACGGTAATGAACTCCGACGTCATCATGGTTCTCGATCACGGTCACATCATAGAGCGCGGAAGCCATGAAAAGCTCATTGCTGAAAAGGGCACCTACTATAAGCTCTACACAGGCGCTTTCGAGCTTGAATAATACTACCCCGAATAAATAAAAGCAGCACCCTCCACCGAAAAAAGGTGAATGGGTGTTGCTTCCTTTTTTACACGTAAAAACCTCCGTCATCCTGCACAAAGAAAAAGGAATATTTTTGTGCACTCATACAAATGTGAGGAAAATCTACAAATTTACACTTGACATTTTTTTACGCATATGATATAATTAAAGTGGAAAACGGCAGATACGTCTCGAGATACCCCTCACGGAATGACGAGGGATGACCGCCGCAAAAATAAAAAGGAGGTTGTGTATATGAAACACAAAACTGCAAAAGCGAACGTAAGAACAAGAACAAGACTTTTTAGCCTGCTGCTCGCTGTGCTTATGACACTTTTCTGCTTTCCCGTTACTGCACTTGGAACGGACGAAGCCGAGGAGCCCGACAACACTGCGCAGGAAAACACACAAAGTGCCGCGAACACGGCAGAGGAAGGAGAATTCTTCGGGGCGGTGGAAGAATTTATTCCTTGGGAGCTTGAGCTTGAGGAAGGCGACCTCGACCTTTTGACACTGAAAACGGCAGAGCTTGACCCGAGCGAAAAGCCCGAGATCATAAGTTATGCGCTTATAG
>SVRJ01000061.1 GCA_015064885.1 Oscillospiraceae bacterium | reverse complement strand
TTACCGGTATTTCGCTTGCTTTCCGCGACGTCGAGCGAAAGTTCCATCCGCTTGCAAAATAGCGATACGAGTTCTCTGTCTACCTTGTCTATATCTTCGCGTATAGCCGAAAGTTCCCTTACGGGTCTTTTTTCATCCTGCATTGTTTTATCTCCTATCTATTTTTTCTTTTATTTTTCTTCCGTCGTCGAGCAAAGCATACATGCTCTCGTCATCCTCTGATATGAGTGCCTGCTTGTATTTTTCAAGCTCTGTAATAAGCGTATCCAGGCATTCAAGCAAGGGCTTGCGGTTTGATGCGAAAATTTCTGTCCACATACCCGGGTTGAGCTTTGCTACGCGTGTGAGGTCGCGGAATGATCCTGCTGAAAAGCCCCGGTGATTGTATGCAAGATCGCTCTTTACGTATGCATTTGAAACTATATGAGCAAGCTGCGACGTGTACGAGATCATCGTATCGTGTTCTTCTGCGTTTGTTATCTTAAAAGAACCAAACTTCATAGGTTCGAGAAGCTCCTTTACCTTAAAAAGCAATTCGGGATCGTCATACGTAGGTGGAACTATGATCATAGACGCACCGGAAAAAAGATTGGCTCTTGAATATTTATATCCCGAAAACTGAAGTCCCGCCATGGGGTGTCCGCCTACAAATGTGAATCCATACTTTTCTGCAAGTGAAAATCCCGTTTTGCAGATCTCTCTCTTTATGCCGCCCATATCGATCACATATGCGTTGGGCTTTATAAGATAAGCCTTTGAGTTTAAAAATTCAACTATTGCCTGCGGATAGACGGAAATTATAATAAGATCGCAGATTTCGATCGTTTTATCATCAAGTACACCGTCAAAAAGATCGTTCATCACAAGAAAATCCGACAATGCTTTATCCGTGTCCAAAATGTATACCCCGGCATCGCTGTTTTCTTTAAAGGCCTTAGCGCATGAACCGCCTATAAGACCCATTCCCACAATACCTACATTCATGTTCTTACTCCTTAGTATGATCAGATAACCATACGTATTTTTTCAACAGCCTTCATAACGTCGTCAAACTGAGCGGGCGTAAGCGACTGAGGACCGTCGCAAAGCGCTGCGGATGGATTGTTGTGCACCTCTATCATAAGACCGTCAGCACCTGCGGCAGCGGCAGCCATTGCCATAGACTTTACGTATCTTGAAACGCCGGTAGCATGGCTGGGATCTATAATTACCGGAAGATGTGTCAACTCATGAAGAACGGGTATTGCAGAAAGATCCAGCACGTTTCTTGTATATCCGTCAAAGCTTCGTATACCTCTTTCACAAAGTATTATTTGTTCGTTTCCTCCCGCCATAATATATTCCGCACTCATAAGGAGCTCCTTTATAGTATTTGCGAGACCGCGCTTTAACAGAATGGGTTTGTTTGTTTTTCCGAGCTCCTTCAGAAGCTCAAAATTTTGCATGTTTCTTGCCCCGACCTGAATTATGTCTACGTTTTCGAACATATCTATATGTGCGGGATTCATGATCTCTGTAACGATCGGAAGTCCGGTAAGAGCCTTAGCTTCAAGAAGAAGCTCTATGCCTTCGGCCTTAAGACCTTGAAAATCGTACGGAGAAGTTCTCGGTTTAAATGCTCCGCCTCTTAGAACGGAGGCTCCCGATTTCTTTACATCTTCGGCTATATTGCAGAGCTGTTCCCTGCTTTCAACAGAGCAAGGACCTGCCATTACGGCAAAATTGCCCCCACCTATTTTCACACCGCAAGTCTCAACAACAGTATCATCGGGGTGGAATTTTCTGTTTGCGCTCTTGAAGGGCTCGCTTATGCGCGTCACCTTTTCTACGATATCGAGTCCGGACAAAAGATCGTCATCTATTTTTGAGGTATCTCCCACAAGACCAATTACGGTCTGATATTCTCCGCGTGAGATATGGACTGTGAGACCTCTTGACTTGAGCCAATTTTCAAGATGTGCTATCTGTTCGTTTGTGCTTGTTGATTTGAGTGCTACTATCATAATAAACCTCCGGGAAAAATAAAATCGGCCTCATGTGTTTTATCACCATGAGACCGATTATGTTAAGCCATACAAAGCTTACAGTCAACCGTTTTCAGAGCAACACAAAACACTCTTACCATTATTCTGAGAGTCAAAATAAAAGTAAAAGTAATAATAGCTTGTGCCAAAAAACTTAACTGCCTTCATTGTACGGTCCTTTCACATTTTTGATGTATAAAGTATATCACCGAAAGATCAATTTGTCAATAGTTTTTGGCGAATTTCGTCCTTTTCTACAACAAGGCACGCATATATGCTGTGTTTTTTCGCTTTTTAGCTAAAATCAATTCATTAGGAAAACACAAGACATTCATCGTCATGAATAAAAATACATTCGTCAAAGAGCCAGATGATAGGATTCAAGTGATATAATATTGAGATCTTCACCCCTTGACGTTATAGAAATACGGTCATTTTTACCGCTTATCGGATCAACTCTCGCACTGAGGGCAACGGATCCATTTACGAATACCTCTATAACGGAACGGTCGAGAAAGATCTTAAGAGTCAGCTTTTCATCGGGAGCAAGATAAAATGCTTGTTCATCCGGAACGCGCACGTTTCCACCGGCAGAAGAATATGAGGTATCGAGAGCGACTACGGTTTCATGAGCACTGCGATATCCGAAGCCCGGGCCGAACGCGGGAAGATATGTGTTTCCTCTTTGCCTGTATATTCGTATTGAACTGTATTCGGACGCGTCATCAGACATCATTACCTTAATATCAATGAGAGGAACGTTCTTTGCTTCAAACGTCAAGTCAAGCTCAATAACGTCTCCAAAGCACTCTGTCGGAAAGTATTCTTGGTTAGCCTTAAGAAAAATATTTTCTTTAAAAACATGACCTTCTTCCTTGCGGAGAGAAGCGACCTCCTCTGCTTCTTTTATAAGAACGTCGTTTTTGTTGCTTTTGCCGAGAGTAACCGTTCTTGGAAGGCTCATTATCTGATACGGAAAGCTTTCGTCGCCGTAATAAGTAATGTTATGTATGAGCTTTAACGAGCGGTTGCTTTCCGGAAAAGCGGAAGGTGCGAGCAGCCCTCCGAAAAAGCTTGACGTCGAGGTAAGATGTCTGCCTCCGGTAAGCGTGAATTTTTGTCTTTCATCATCATAATTACCGACCATTATCATTGGTCCGGAGTGATGGCTGAACGAAATAAGAAGATACTTATTTTCACACGGAAGAAAATACGGACAGGAGGCATCGTCATCACTTCTTGAAAAAAGATCGTTTTCAATGAATTTCCCCGTATATTTCCAATCTGTCAGTATATCCGATTCAAACAGAAAGATCTGCCGTACGCGTGTTTTTGAATTTTGATCTATGCTGAATCTTCCGCTGGCAAGACAGTACGTATCTCCCTTTTTCCAGATACAAGGATCGAATATCATATATTCACTTCCCTTTTCCGGCATAGGTATTACCGGTTCACCGTCATTTACCTTCGTCCAATTTATAAGATACGGATCGGAAGATGTTGCGATCATGATTCCTGTATTGAGACCGTAGTATACGGCTATTGCGCGTTCTTCCTCAATGAGCACCATACCCGACCAGCATTCCTTTTCCTTTTCGGCCCAAACTGCGAGCGGGAGATCCTCCCAATGAAGAAGATCCTTGCTTACAGCATGCCCCCACCACCATCCGCGGTCTTCCGGGTCGTTCTGATAGAAAAGGTGCCAATTACCGTTCCAGAAGCACAGCCCGTTAGGATCGTTCATTTTTCCTTTTGCTGCGTAAAAATGATATTTGGGACGCATATATTCGGAAGAATATATTTTTCTGTTTTCGCTAAGATCTTTTAAGTAATCCTTCTGCTCATCATTAAGAAGCAGAGCAAAAGAATCAACGTCAACTTTATTTGATTTTTTCATAGTTACGCCTCGTTTCTGAGATTTGCACAATTAACCACTGAAAGTATATCATAAAACGAGGATTTTGTCAATACATATCTCGCGTGTAAAATGAAAAAGCAGAGCTTTATCGGTGAAAGCCCTGCTTTTTTATTTATGCATCCTTTTTGGCTCCTAGGGTAACAGTGAGAGTTTGCTCTTTGAATTCTCCGTAGCTGTCCTGGCGCATTACGACGATCTCCACCGTATCTCCGGCTCTCTTTTTTCCGAGCTTTTCGGTAAGTGAATCTATTGTCTGTACCGCACGACCGTCAAATTTAACGATTATATCGTGTGCGCGCACGCCACCGTTAGCCGCGGGTGAGCTTTGTGTTACAGCGGAAACGTATACTCCCTCCGGCCATCCGTAAACACTCACCCAAGAGCTGTTGACCGTTCCTCCGGTGATACCGAGATACGCCTGCTCATCTTCGGGAATGGCTGTTTCGTTTATTATTTCGTTTATTATCGGAAGTGCATCGCTCATTGGTATGGCAAATCCCATTCCCTCAACGTTGGTATCCGCGTATTTTGATGAGTTTATGCCTATTACCTCGCCCTTTATGTTTAAAAGAGCACCACCGCTGTTACCGGGATTTATTGCAGCGTCGGTCTGTATGAGGATCATCGTTTTATCCTCCATCTGAACCTCTCTGCCTACTGCGGATATATATCCTACCGTAACGCTTTGACCGTATCCGAGAGCATTTCCGATAGCAATAGCGGGTTCGCCGAGATTAAGTGCGTCGGAAGATCCGAGTACAGCGCAGCGTATTGCGGCAAGCGTATCCTTTTCGATCGTGGCAAGCGGAATAGAGACAACGGCAAGATCATAATCCGAGTCACTGCCTTTAAGAGATGCCTCATAGCTCTTTCCGTCAGAGAAAGTGACCGATATTTTCTTTGCTTTATCAATAACGTGGTGGTTTGTTGCTATAAAAAGCGTATCTGCACTTTGTGTGATGACGATACCCGATCCGCTTCCCTGGACCTCGTATTCCTGAGTTTGTCCCCACATGCCGGTAACTGTAGTTGTAGACGTAACGTTTATTGAAACCATTGCGGGCATCACGGATTCTACCACCTGCGTTACGTTAGTGATAACTCCCTCGGACGTTCCCGATTGATTTGAGCCGTGGCTGAGATCAATGCTCGGTATCTGTATTTGCAAAGACTGATCTCCCGTTACACCGGAAGAATCATTACCGCGGTCAAGCAAAAAATATGTGCCTGCACCCGAAAGTGCCCCCGATACAAGAGCGATCAAGACTATCGCTGTAAATTTCAGCGCGACGCTTTTTTTGTTTTTCTTCTTGTGTCCGCTTTCATTTGCAGAAGAATTAAGAGCGTTTTTATCCGCCGTATTTGATCCTGCATCACTCTCGGGATCGTTTTTGGAGGTTTGCGCTGATATGAAGCAATTGTCAAAGTATTCGCTTTGAGAATTTTCTTTTTCGCTGTCGTTTATTTTTTTGTTTTCTTCATTATTCATAAGGCGTTGTCCTTTCATGAGAATTTTTCTTTACAACAATATTATATACGCGTTTCTTTAAAAGAAACTTGAAAGACTCAAAATTCTGAGTGAAAGTTTTATGAAAGTTTCTAATTTTTGAACTCACAAATTCTTCACAAAAGAAATAATATATTTTTTTGAACATATACTTAATGCGACAATTTTTTTACATCTCGGATGATATAATATAGTCGAAATCAAATACAGAAAGGACAATTAAAATGAATGATGAAAAAAACACCCCTCTTCTTTCTTTTTACTCTGACGAGGACAAGCTATATGCATACGTAAGCGGAGAAATAGATCATCACAGCGCAAAGGTGATACGCGAAGGCATAGATGAACAGATCTTTGCACTTCGTCCGAAAAAGCTTTATATTAACCTTAAAAACGTTGATTTTATGGATAGCTCAGGGCTCGGGCTTATTATGGGCAGATATAAACTAATGAAGATATACGGAGGAAAAACCTTCATTGAAAGCCCGTCTCACAGAGTTCTGAAGATAATAGAGCTTGCGCAGATGGGAAGGATAATTGACGTTGTAGAAGAAAATAAGGAACAAGAAAGGAATTTAAAATGAATACTTCAAAGAGCAAAAAAATAAATGAGTTGAAGATGTCTCTTTATTCCCTGTCGGTCAATGAGGCTGCCTCAAGGGCGATGACGGGTGCGTTTTGCGCACAGATAAACCCTACCGCTACAGAGATCGCAGATATAAAATGTGCACTCAGCGAGGCTGTGACCAACTGTATCGTGCATGGATACAAGGGCGGGATCGGAAATATTTACATAACCGTAACAATATATGAAAACAAGCTTGTAAAGATAACGGTAAAGGATAAGGGCGTTGGTATACCCGACGTAAAATGCGCTATGCAGCCTTTATATACGACAGACAAAAGCGGTGAGCGAAGCGGTATGGGCTTCTGCGTGATGGAGAGCTTTATGGATAAAATAAAAGTAAGCTCTGCAGAGGGGCGCGGTACTACTGTTACCATGTTCAAGCAGATAACGGGTGAGAAAATCTTCTGATCGGAGCGTATTGTGGAAGAAAGCAAAACAAACAGAGCAAGTGATAAATTCAAGGTAAACGACGAATTGCTTAAAGAATCAAGGTCAACTGACGAAGCTACATCAAGGCGGGCATATGAGCGGCTCGTTGAACTCAATACAGGTCTTGTTAAAAGTATAGCAGTACGTTTTTTAAACCGCGGAATAGAGCTTGAGGATCTTATACAAATAGGAATGCTCGGGCTTATAAAAGCAATAGATGGGTTTGATTTTTCCCGTGAATGCTCTTTTTCAACGTATGCGCTTCCCGTTATAAGCGGAGAGATAAAAAGACAGCTGCGTGATAGCGGACCGGTGAAGGTAAGCAGAATATACAAAAGGAATGCTGCCATTCTTCTTAAAGAAAAAAACAGTATAATCGAAAAAGAGGGACGCGATCCGAGTATAGCTGAGCTTGCGGAGCGATGCGGTATAGAACCGGAGGAGGCTGCAATAGCGCTTGACGCCTCGATGCCGGTAATATCTATACACGATCCCAAATATGACGAAAGCGGTATGACATTTTTGGACAGTATGGAGTGTGAACGCGCAAGTGAGGAGATGGCAATGCTTACCGACAGAATAGCGCTCTCGCAGGAGATCTCGGCGCTTCCACCGCTCTGGAAAAAAATAATATTGCTCAGATATTTTCGAAACAAAACGCAGAGCGAGTGCGCGTCTATACTCGGTCTTACCCAGGTGAAAATATCGAGAGAAGAAAAAAAGATTCTCGCCCACCTGAGAGAAAAGCTGATATAAAAGCGGTATATGCCGCTTTTTTATATTAATACAACCACAAAAAAAGCTGACGGAGATCTCCGTCAGCTAAAGTATCAATCGAAGTAGCCCTTCTTGTAAAGAAGCTCGGCTATGAGCACAGCACCTCCGGCAGCACCTCTGAGAGTGTTGTGCGAAAGGCCCACAAATTTATAGTCGTAGAGAGTATCCTCTCTGAGTCTTCCGACAGTTACGCCCATGCCTCCGTAAATATCTCTGTCGAGTGCGGCCTGCGGACGGTTATCCTCCTCGAAATATGTGATGAACTTTTCGGGAGCGTGCGGAAGCTTGAGTCTCTGAGGCTCTCCCTCAAAGTCGTTCCACGCCTTAAGTATCTCTTCCTTGGTAGGCTTTTTCGCAAACTTTACAAACACAGCAGCGGTATGTCCGTCGGTTACGGGAACTCTTATACACTGTGTAGTTATTATAGGTGCGTCAGCCTTTACTATCTTTCCGTTTTCAACGTGTCCCCAGATCCTGAGAGGCTCCTGCTCGCTCTTCTCTTCCTCACCGCCGATAAAGGGAATGACGTTATCGATCATTTCGGGCCATTCGTTAAATGTCTTTCCGGCGCCGCTTATAGCCTGATAGGTAGTTGCGACTATTTCGGTGGGCTGATATTTAAGCAATGGCGTAAGCATGGGAACGTATGACTGTATTGAGCAGTTGGGCTTGACTGCGATAAAGCCCTTCTTTGTACCGAGTCTCTTTCTCTGCGCATCTATTACTTCGAGATGTGCATCGTTTATTTCGGGGATAACCATAGGAACGTCCTCTGTCCATCTGTTTGCAGAGTTGTTCGAAACTACGGGGATCTCGGCTTTTGCGTATTTTTCCTCAAGAGCTTTTATTTCATCCTTTTTCATGTCAACGGCACAGAAAACAAAATCGCAGAGCTCTGCCATTTTATCTGTATCCGCAGCGTCAATGATTATCATATCAGCATACTGTGCGGGCATTTCGGACTTAAGCTTCCAGCGCGTGCCTACAGCTTCCTTGTAGGTTTTTCCTGCGCTTCTCGGAGAAGCGGCAAGTGCTGTAACTTCAAAATAAGGATGATCATTAAGGAGAGTAAGGAATCTCTGACCTACCATACCGGTGGCGCCTACTACTCCAACGCGTTTTTTGTTCATAATATGTACCTCGTTAAATGGGAATATGCAATATTATATCATATAAATTGCATATTGTCAATAGTTTTTGAATAAAAATACGGATTATTTGATTGAAAGTTTTTTCTTTATTGCAATTGCGGTTTCGGGATTATTGGACGTGAACATCACAACACCGTTATCGATGCCGCGTTGCATAAGCTCCTCAGTATCCTTGGGAAAACATACACAGGTGAAGTTTCCTTGTTTATCGAGATACTCAAAATCCTCCTTAGGACTTACGGGATCGTCTGAACGCGTAAGCTTTCCGTTTACGAGATTGCCCGAGAAAAGGCAAACGTATCTGAGATACTCATACGGATTCTGAGTGAGACCGCTCATTCTGTGTAGCGGATAAAAGCCGTGAAGCGGATATTCGGGATACTTTTTATGACAGTATTCAAGCACCTGCCCCGAAAAGCTGTTTATCATTACTCTGTCCTGCATATTTCTCTTTTCGACAGCGGCAATGACCTTATCTACAGAAGAAAAAGATATTTTATCTCCTTCTACCTGAGGATAGTCCTTGAGCTCGAGATTGAGCAGAAGATCCTTATGGGGCTCACACAGATCGAGAAATTCGTCAAGAGTCGGAACGGGAGTCCCTTTGAATTCCTCGCTGAATTTAATACCGGCGTCAAGCAACTTCATTTCAGCCAGTGTCTTTTCGCATATTCTGCCTGTACCGTCGGTTGTCCTGTCAACGTCGTGGTCATGCATGATTATCATGTGTCCGTCAGCGGTCTGGTGGATATCGGTCTCTATAGCGTCACACCCGATACTGATAGCTCTTCTGAATGCGGGCATTGTATTTTCGGGACAAAATTCCTTGTCTCCTCTGTGTCCTGCAATAATTATCTCATCTTTTGAATTCCAGTTCATGATCTTCTCCTTTTTATTTAGCGTAATTTAAAGTTAAAAGATATAATTATTATACCACCGCATTAAAACAATGTCAATAGTTTCATACAAAATCATTTTACAAAGTTCTTACTTTAATTTTATTGATTGCATATGAAAGTGTGGTATAATATATATTATTAGATGAAATTTTTAAGAATCGGAGGCGAAAATTTTGATAGAGGTTAAAAATCTGACCAAAAAATACGGTTCTCACCTTGCTGTCAACAACATTTCCTTCAAAATTGAAAAAGGAAACGTATACGGCTTTTTGGGACCAAACGGCGCGGGAAAATCCACCACGATGAACATAATCACCGGTTGTCTCGCCGCCACCGACGGCACTGTACTTATCGACGGACACGATATATTTGACGAACCCGATAAAGCTAAAAAACATATAGGCTACCTGCCGGAGATACCTCCGCTTTATTCGGATATGACACCGTTTGAGTATCTTTCCTTTGTTGCGGAAGCGAAAAGGGTGTCCCCCAATCTTAGATACCCGCAGGTAAAGGAAGTTATCGCGGTAACCGGTCTTGAGGATCACTGCGACAGGCTTATAAAAAATCTCTCAAAGGGATATAAACAAAGAGTAGGTATAGCACAGGCTATGCTTGGGGATCCCGATGTGATAATTCTCGACGAGCCCACCGTAGGACTTGACCCCAAGCAGATAATCGAAATACGCGAGCTTATTAAAGATCTCGGAAAAATAAAGACGGTCATACTCAGCAGCCATATACTTGCAGAGGTAGCGTCTGTATGCGATCACATTATAATCATATCTCACGGAAACATAGTCGCAAACGACAAGATCGACAAGCTTGTAAGCGGATATTCCGACGTTTCGGGATACAGCATGACAATAAGCGATCCCGGTTCAGCACTCAACAGTCTTCTTGATGCTATCGATCTTCTCACCGGTTCAGAGTGTCGATATGAGGAGATACGCGAGGGTATCTGCATCACCGTGAATACATCAAACGGAGACGATCTTCGTGAGAAGCTGTTTGATCTGCTTATATCCTTTAACGTAAAGATACTTGAGCTCAAGCGTCTTGCTACCACGCTTGAGGACGTATTCCTGCGCCTTACAGAGGATAACTATTCCCTTCCCGGAAATGATGACACAGACAACACGACCGATGAAGAATACGAAGAAAACGATGAAGATGGATCTACATCTGACGGTGACGAAGAAAATGATGATGAAGATGATGACAAAAATGACGACGATGACGACGACGGTTACACTTCACTTTTCAGTACGAGCGGAGGTGAAAGATAATGTTTGCTATATATAAAAAAGAGCTCAGATCCTATTTTTCAAACGTTATAGGATGGCTTTTCATCGCATTTTTGCTTTTCTTCACCGGTATATTTGCTACGAGTATAAATCTCAAGCAGATGTCAGCAAGCTTTGAATACGTTGTCGTAAACGCGTCTCTTGTTCTTCTTCTCGGCATTCCCGTTCTTACAATGAAATCTGTTGCTGATGAAAAAGGACAAAAAACAGACAAGCTTCTTTATTCACTCCCCATGAAGGCGTCATCAATAATCATAGGAAAATATCTTGCTATGGTAACGGTAATTTTTATTGCGTCTGTAGTTATGGCGATATATCCGATAATCATAAGCCTTTACGGAATAATAGACTACACGCTTGCATACACGGCTATTTTCGGATTCTTCCTCCTCGGATGCGCTCTCAGTGCGATCGGTCTTTTCCTTTCCTCTCTTACAGAAAGCATGGTCATCGCCGCAGTGTTGAGTTTTACGTCTGTCCTTCTTCTGTATATTATGGACGGTGCGATCTCAATTCTTCCGGCAGATGCCACAGGCTCATTTATATGCTTCTGTGTGCTCTTTGTTATACTCGGAATCATCGCTTATGCGCTCAGCAAAAATCAGCTTGTCGGCATAATCTCTGCAGCGTGTGGCGTGATTCCCACGTCTGTGTGTTATATGCTCTGGGAAGAAAAATTTGAAGGTCTTTTCCCTAAGCTTGTAAGCTTTCTTGCAGTATTCGACCGCTTTTATAATTTTGCATACGGTGTGTTTGACATTACCGCTATTGTTTATTTTCTTTCGGTCATCGTATTCTTCGTATTTCTCACCGTGCTTTCACTTGAGAAAAAACGCTGGAACTGAGGAGGTAGAGAAATATGAAATTCAAATTAAAAAAGACGACCAGAATGGGAACCTATACCGTAGTCATCTCGCTCGTTTTGCTTGCGGCTATAGTTCTCGTAAATATGATAGTTTCCTCACTCCCAACTAAGTACACTGTCATTGATACAAGCTTAAATAAGATCTACTCTATTTCGGAAGAGACGGAAAAGGCAATGAGAAATCTCAGTGAAAGTGTTACGATATATTGCCTTTGCCCGAACGGAACGCCGAATGACTCGCTTCAACCGTTCCTTGAGAGATACAGTGCCGAATCCTCATATATAACTCTTAAAACGGTAGATCCTATAGAGAGCCCTGCTTTCGTAATGAATTATACCGAG
>SVRJ01000060.1 GCA_015064885.1 Oscillospiraceae bacterium | reverse complement strand
TGTTATCTCTTTCTGTCGTTATAAGGGTTTGGGCTTAGCCCATATTTACGTTTGACTAGTCAAATGCGATGCTTGCACTTTGCTCAAAGCATAAACTCTCCGCTAAGAACATCACCCATATCCTCCGAGGGGCTTCTTTTTGCGTTACGCTTTCTTTTCGGTTATTCTGTTTTTACATTCCTCCCACGTGCAATCGACGAACGAATCCTTGTACATAATTATTGCTGTGCGGTCAGAGAGGCAGATAAAAGCGAAATAACTCCGAGGATAGAATATATCACCTTAAACACCAATCTGATCCCGCCGTAGCCTATGTCGCGTGTCCATTCTTTTATGAGCTTCCACGTTACCGTATATTCGTTTTTCATAAATTGCCTCCTTAGTCAGCACATTTGGTATTCGTTATTATTAAAGAAAAAGCAAACACAGAAAACACGTGTTTGCTTTTTCTCAATGATCATTCTACGGAAACGATATAGTCGTAGAGAGGTTGTCCGCCGTCAACGAGCATTACCTCAGCCTCGGTAGCTATTCTCTCTATCATCTTCTGGAGCTTTTCCGCCTTCTTGAGCGGAACGCCTTCACCGTAGAATACGGTTATATATGCAGCGTTTCTCATATAATCGGCAAGGCGCTTGATACAGTCGTTGCTCGAGTCGGATACCATTCTTATCTTACCGTCAACGAGACCGAGAGCCTGACCCTTGGTGATGCTTACGTTATTTATAAGAGCGTCTCTTACGGCATAGGTTACCGAAAGAGTCTTGACAGCTCCGAAGGCTTCTATCATCATTTCGGTGTTATCCTCAACGGACGCCTCGGGATCGAATGCCATCATGGCGGAAATTCCCTGAGGAACAGTCTTTGTGGAAAGAACTATTACGTTCTTATCATTTACTATCTCAGCCGCCTGCTTTGCGACCATATCTATATTCTTGTTATTGGGAAGGATAAATACGTTCTCTGCATTCACCTCGTTTATAGCGGTAACGATATCCTGAGTGCTCGGGTTCATCGTCTGACCGCCCTTTACTATGCTATCCGCACCGAGATCTCTGAAAACGCTCTCTATTCCGTCACCGATACATACGGATACGAATCCGTATGGCTTTTCGGGTTCGGCGGGAGCTGTGGGTTCTTCGACCTTGACCTCTTCCGTCTTCTTTTCCTCGCCGGTAAGGTTTGTATGCTGATTCTTCATATTCTCGATCTTTACGGTAGCAAGGCTTCCGAAGGTAAGTGCCTTTTCAAGAACGAGACCGGGGTTATTCGTATGAACGTGAAGCTTTATTACGCTTTCGTCGTCTATAAACACCGCGCTGTCTCCGAGAGTGATAATAAACTCATAAAGCTCTTTTGCGCTTCCTTCACCGACAAACTCCTCGCTCTTATCAACTATACACTCTGTGCAGTATCCGAATTTAATATCTTCGGTATTGAACTCAGAGAAATCCGCGGAGGAATTTGTTTTGCCCGAGGTCGTATCGTTTTTCGCTACAGGCTCTCCGTGAAGTGCCGAGCAGAGACCTTTAAGCACGGTAACAAATCCGGCTCCGCCTGCGTCGACAACGTTTGCCTGCTTAAGCACGGGAAGCATCTCGGGAGTCTTTGCAAGCGCGTCCTCGGCAGCTGCGAGCATACCGTCGAAGAATGCAATTACACCATCGTATGCGTTTGCCTCTGCAGCCTCAGCGCAGTAGCGCATAACTGTAAGTATAGTTCCCTCCGTAGGGTTCATAACAGCCTTATAAGCCTCGTCTGTTCCGCGTCTGAACGCGTTTACGAGAAGCTCGTTCGTCGCTTCCTCAGCTTCAGCAAAAGCCTTTGAAAAGCCTCTGAAGAAGAGTGCAAGGATAGCACCCGAATTTCCGCGGGCATTTCTGAGCACGGAATTTGCTATCTGCTTTGAAACGTCAGCAATATTGTCACTGTTATCAACGGTTGCGATACCCGAGAGTGTAAGGCTCATATTTATACCTGTATCTCCGTCGGGTACAGGGAAAACGTTAAGACTGTTTATCTCTTCTTTTGCGTTATCAAGCGCATTAGCTCCGGATACGCAAATATTTTTGAAGGTCTTGCCTCCTATAGTATTCATAAAATTCTCCGTTCTTTCCGGCAAACAGTTTTACCGGGTAATATTTGTTATATTTAAACTCTTATTATTCGGCTCAACCGTATATTTCCGCCTTGAATACAAGCGGGCAATGGTCAGATGTGGTAAGTGCCTTCGGTGTAACGTCAACGTCGAAGCTTATGCTCTTTATATTTCTGTGTTCGGTAAAGAAAACGTGATCAAGCGTGCGCTTGGGTTCGCCGCCCTCGGTATAGCTTCCGTCTTCATGTTCTACCGGATAAGAATGATGTGTAAGCTTATCGGTTGTTACCGGAGCTTCCACCCTTGCGTCAAGCAATCTTTCTCTGAGTGCGTAGTAGGGGTCTTCTCCCTGACCCGAATAGCGTCCGCAGTTGAGGTCTCCGCACGCAATTACAGGAACATCATATTCGTCTCTGAGTTTTTCCACACAATCCGCAAGCGCGTTTGCATTCGCAATTCTCTGCTGATTATCATCCTCGGAATCATTTTTCCACCAGAAGTGTGTAGAGCATACACCGAGTCTTACCTTTGTTTCTTTATCCTCAAGAATAGCCCACGTTACGGATTTTGAGTTTGCATCGTTTTTACCCTCGTAGAGGAAATAACCGCACTTTACACAATCAAATCTCTCTCTCTTGTAGAACACGGGTGTGTAATTGAGCTTTCCAACCTCTGTATATACTTCTTCATACGCATCAACCATAAGATCCTCTATAGGCTGATGTCCTGCGCGGTTAGTCTTGGGGCCGCACTCCTGGAAGCAGCAAAAGTCAGCGTCGTACTCTCTGACGAGCTCGTTGACAAGAGCGTTTCTGTTACCGTATCTGTGATTCCATATGTTCTGGCAGTAAAGCGTAATGTCGATCTTTTTCATTTTAATCAACCTCTCTTTCGAAAGTATAAAGTATATTTTCTTTTTTAAGTTATCTCTTTGTGCCTATAAAGAACAGTGCCATTGTACCGGGACCCGAATGAGCACCGATAACAGGTCCTACGGGAGATATAAGAATATCCTTTACGCCCATCTTTGTCTTAACGAGCTCTGCGAGATATTCCGCCTCCTCAAGGCAGTCTCCGTGTGAAATGAATATTGTCTGGTTTGCAGGATCGATCGCCGTTTCTTCCATTCTCGCAGCGAGAGCAGCAATAGAAGCCTTTCTTCCCCTTGCCTTGCTTACGTTTATAAGCTTACCTGCGTCATCAACGTGAAGTACCGGTTTTATCGAGAGCATGGTTCCCATGACCGCGGTAGCCGCGCTTACTCTTCCGCCTCTTTTAAGGAAGAAAAGATCGTCTACGGTAAACCAATGGCAAAGCTTAAGCTTATTCTCCTCAACAAAATCTCTTACCTCTTCGATTCCCGCACCGTCAAGCTTTTTCTTTGCGGCAAGATAAACGAGAAGTCCCTGACCAAGCGATGCCGCAAGCGTATCAACCGCATAAAAAACGAGAGTCGGGATATTCCTCAGCGAGTTCCTCGCCTGCGGTCTTACCCCAGTTGAAGGTACTGCTTAGTCCGGAGGAGAATCCGAGATAAATAACGTCTTTTCCTTCCTTGAAGAAGGGCTCGAATATATCCTTGAAGGTAGCTAAGCTGACAGCGGACGTAGAAGCGGTTTTGCCGTTGCGGAGCTTATTATAAAACTCAGGGATATCTACCTTATCGTTGCTCTTGGGCTCTTCTCCTTCAACTATAACGTCAAGATGTACAACTTCAAGTCCAAGCTCGCTTACAACTTCCTTAGGAAGATCACAAGAGGAGTCGGTGAAAATAACATATTCTCTCATAAAACACTCTCCATTTCGGAAAATTATACAATGTAATTATACCACAGAAACTGCTATTTGTCAAGAATTACACTTAATTTTCGGTTAAATAGCCATAATTAAAATAACTAAAACGAAATACTTTTGTATTATGATGAACAATATACCCAAAAGCGTTCAATTTATTATCATTCGCAAGATATGTTTATTCAACGTCGGTCGCAATTTTGCATATTATTATTGATTTATAATAATATCAAACTTTTTTGTCGCAAGCTATTGAAATTCAAAAACGGATATGATATAATATTGTTGACGGTCAAGTTTTTTTATTTTGACACGTCAAATAAATTCAGCAAAAGGAAATCGGATATGAATATTTGTTTCAGGTGGTACGGCGAGGGTGACAGTATTCCTCTTAAGTACATAAAGCAGATCCCCGGTGTTCGGGGAGTTGTGTCCGCGGTATATTCAACACCCGTAGGCGAGGTTTGGAGCTACGAGGAAATAGAGAGACTCAAGACGCTTGCAAATGCCGCAGGCCTTGATTTTGAGGTCGTTGAAAGCGTTCCGGTTCACGAGGATATAAAGCTCGGTGAAGGAAAGTGCGACTACTACATCGAAAACTATAAGGAAAACATAAGAAGACTCGCATCCTTCGGTGTAAAGTGTATTTGCTATAACTTTATGCCGGTATTCGACTGGACACGCTCAAGACTCGACCATCCTCTGTCCGACGGTTCAACGGCACTCGTATATTACAAGGAAGACGTCAACAGGATGGATCCTCAGAAAATGTCTCTTCCCGGCTGGGATTCCTCCTACTCTCCCGACGAGATGAGTGTTCTCATAGAAAAGTACAAAGCTCTTGGTGAAGAAGGCTTGTGGAAGAATCTCGAGCATTTTATAAAAGAGATCATTCCCGTAGCTGCGGAGTGCGGTGTCAATATGGCTATACACCCGGACGATCCCCCGTGGTCTGTTTTCGGAATTCCGAGAATAATCACAAACGAAGAAAACATAGACCGTTTTCTCGCTCTCTACGACGACACGCATCACGGACTTACTCTCTGCAGCGGAAGTCTCGGATGCGATAAGTCAAACGATATGATAAAGATGATCTACAAATACGGTGCTATGGGAAGAATACACTTTGCACACATACGAAACGTCAAGATACTCGAGGACGGTTCTTTTGAGGAATCCGCTCATCTATCCTCATGCGGGTCTCTCGACGTTGCGGGAATGCTGAAGGCTTATCACGACACCGGATTCAAGGGATATATCCGCCCCGACCACGGAAGAATGATCTGGGGAGAGACGGGAAAGCCCGGATACGGTCTTTATGACCGAGCACTCGGCGCGGTATACATAAACGGTATAATAGAAGCACTCGACAAATATTCAAAGTGAGGTATACAAATGTCTGTTCAAAACAAAGAAATACTTTCAAAAATATCTGCTATGGGAGTCATCCCCGTAGTTGTTATCGATGATGCCAAGGACGCGCTGTCTCTCGCCAAGGCTCTTATAGACGGCGGCCTTCCGTGTGCCGAGCTTACCTTCAGAACGGCAGCGTGCGAGGAGGCTATAAAGCTCATATCAAAGGAATATCCCGAAATGCTTATAGGTGCGGGAACAGTTCTCACTACCGAGCAGGCCGACAAGGCTGTTGCGGCAGGTGCTGACTTCATAGTAAGTCCGGGCTTCAACCCCGAGGTAGTATCCTACTGCATAGAAAAAGGAATAACCATAATCCCCGGAGTCGCTACTCCGAGTGAAATAGAGCAGGCTCTCACCTTTTCACTCGAGGTCCTCAAGTTTTTCCCCGCGGAAGCGAACGGGGGCATTGATGCGATAAATGCGATCTCCGCTCCGTACGGAAGCATAAAATTCATGCCCACGGGAGGAATATCCGAAAAGAATATCGCAAAATATCTTACGTCCAAGAAAATAATCGCATGCGGCGGAAGCTGGATGGTCAAGAAGGATCTTATCGCAGCGGGAGAGTTTGAAAAGATAACCGCTATGACAAAGAGTGCTGTATCGCTTGTGGATTCGATAAGAAACCCCAAGACGGAGAAAGAAGAGCAAGTAGAAAAGTCTCTTCCCACGGAGGGCTGTGAGATCGACGGATTCGTTTCCTTCGGAGAAATAATGCTCAGACTTTGCCCGTACGACTATCTGCGTTTTATTCAGACAGACTGCTTTGAGGCTACGTACGGCGGAGGAGAGGCAAACACGGCGGTTTCCATGGCGCATTACGGCTTTGATTCCTCTTTTGTAACAAAGCTCCCGAAGCACGAAATAGGTCAGGCTGCGGTAAATTCTCTGAGAAAATACGGAGTTGATACGTCAAAGATCGTTCGCGGCGGTGACCGTGTCGGTATATACTACCTTGAAAAGGGTGCTTCCCAGCGTCCGTCAAAAGTAATATACGACAGAGCGGGATCCTCTATCGCTTGCGCATCCGGAAGCGATTTTGACTGGGATAAAATATTTGCCGGAAAGAAGTGGTTCCACTTCACGGGTATCACTCCCGCGCTCGGAGACAATGTTGCCGAGATAACTCTTGAAGCACTTAAGGCGGCAAAGAAAAACGGCCTTACGGTATCCTGCGACCTCAACTACAGAGGAAAGCTATGGACGCGTGAGAAGGCCGGAAAGGTCATGGCAAAGCTCTGCGAATACGTTGACGTTCTTATAGCAAACGAGGAAGATGCCGGAGACGTATTCGGCATCCGTTCGGAAGGTACCGACGTTACAAGCGGTGTTGTAAATCACGACGGCTACAAATCTGTTGCAAGACAGCTCAAGGAGAGATTCGGCTTTGCTGCCGTCGCAATAACCCTGCGTGAATCGGTCTCTGCCAACGACAACAACTGGTCTGCTATGCTCTGCTGCAATGATGAATACTATTTCAGCAAGAAGTACGCTATGCACATAGTTGACAGAGTAGGCGGAGGAGACAGCTTTGCGGGAGGGCTTATATGCGCCATGATGAAGGGCTTTGCTCCGAAGCAGGTAATAGAATTCGCCGTAGCGGCAAGCTGTCTGAAGCACTCTGTTCAGGGTGATTTCAATATGGTCTCGTTCGACGAGGTCATGAAGCTTGCGGGCGGTGACGGCTCGGGAAGAGTCCAAAGATAACATCCGAAACAAAAATAACGCGGGGACTCCGTTTGATCGGAGTGCCCGCGTTTTGTTCACTGCAAAACGTAAGACACAATATCGTTTTCCGTGATCTCAAAAAATTCATATTCGTTTTCTCCGACCGCAGAAGCAATGCATCCGTCATATTCAACGGTTACGTGTGCTCTCTCATTCGAGGTATCTACCGAAAGAAGTCCGTCGTAGCTTTCGTTTGACGCCTTGAAATACGCTTCCTTTGCTGTCCACACTGATAAAAACGCATGGATCTTATCAGGGGAATAAGCAATAAGTTCTTTTTCTCCTTCGGTAAAATAGCGGTCTGATATTCTTTCGTGATCTATACTGCGTATAAGCTCTATATCAACACCTATTTTGTGTTTTGAAATTCCTACGAGTATGCGTCCGCATGAGTGCGAGATGCTTATATTTACGGGCATACCGAGGATATACGGTGCTCCGCTTTTCTTATATCCGTTTTCAACTCTCCGAGGCAAAACACCGCACTCCTTTGAGACGGCGTACTTAAGCAATGCGTCTGTACATATAAGTTCTTTTTTTGTTTTCTTGCATTTTGTCCGTGCGATGCGTAAGAGCCTGTGCTCCTGCACAACAGACTCGAGAGTTGAGACGGCAGAGTCGTCCAACCTTTCGGTGTTGAGGTAATACAGTTTCATAGATCTATCCTCTCTGCTTTATATATACGATTATATCACATTACTCTTTTTATTGCAAGAGCTTTTTCGAAAATAAATATAACTTTGTGATTGACAATCACCATTTTTCGTGGTATACTTATATGCGAAGAAGAAAAAATGCGAGGTGCAGATATGAAAAAACCTTATGAAAGACTTATAGAATACGCTAATATTCCGAGCGCATCCGACGAAAGCAGTAACACCTGTCCGAGCACACAGTCTCAGTTTGTTCTCGCACAGCATCTTGAACGCGAGATGAAGGAGATCGGTATACAGGACGTGAGAATATGCGGACACGGCTACGTGTACGGAAGGATCCCCGCCACCGTCGATTGTGATACGGTAATAGGCTTTATCGCACATATGGACGTTGTTTCCGAGGTTCCGTGTGAGGAGCCGAAGCTTCGCGTGATAAATAAATACGACGGAAAAGATATTCTGCTGAATGATGCCGAAAACATAGTTATGTCTCCCGACGAATATCCTTCCCTGCTCAGATATATCGGGAAGGACCTTCTCGTAACAGACGGAACCACTATTCTCGGAGCTGACGACAAGGCGGGCATTGCGGAAATACTTACTATGGCGGAATACCTGATCACTCATCCCGAAATAAAGCACGGAACGGTTATGATAGCATTCACACCCGATGAGGAGATCGGACGCGGTGCGGATCTGTTCGACGTTAACGGTTTCGGATGCGATTTTGCATACACCGTTGACGGAGGCGCATTCGGTGAGGTAGACTTCGAGACCTTCAATGCATATTCTGCAAGGGTAAGCATTAGCGGAAAGAGCATACATCCCGGAAGCGCAAAGGACAAGATGATAAACTCTATGGACGTTGCATGCGAATTTCATTCTATGCTGCCTGCGGCAATGAAGCCTCAGCATACGGAAGGATATGAGGGCTTTATACATCTCTGCGGAATTGAAGGAAGCATCGAGAAGACCGAAATGGCATACATAGTAAGAGATCACGACATAGAAAAGCTTCTCAAAAAGGTGGATATCATGAAGGCCTGCGAAACCTTCATAAACGAAAAATACGGAAACGGCACTCTTTCTCTCACCGTAAAGGAATCCTACCGCAATATGGCGGAAAAGATAAAAGACCATATGCATCTTGTTGAGAATGCCTTCAAGGCAATAGAGTCTCTCGGAGGCACTCCCGTGT
Source organism: Oscillospiraceae bacterium (assembly GCA_015064885.1). Classification (GTDB taxonomy): domain Bacteria; phylum Bacillota; class Clostridia; order Oscillospirales; family CAG-272; genus SIG640. Next base: position 3,092 of record SVRJ01000060.1, on the reverse strand, counting down.
CAAATCCGGTAAGAGGCGGAACGGACGGAGCGAGACTTTCGTTTATGGGACTTCCCTGTCCTAATCTCGGAACAGGCTCTCACAATCACCACGGCAGATTTGAATACGCATGCTGTGACGATATGGAGCTTTGCGCTATGACACTTGTCAGAATATGCGAGCTTTACGCAGCTAAACAGTAAATTTCAAGGAGACGTAAATATGAGTGACAACAAGCTTATGTGGGCAGTTCTCGTGCATCTCGGAAACAATATGTGGAACGAGGAAGGAAACCGCACGGGAAGAGAAAACAATCCCGAGGCAACAGCATCTCCCGTTCTCAGATTTGACAGAAAGCTTTATGACGATTATCTTCCTTATCTTCGTGAAAAGGGAGCCGATACTCTTATTATAGACGTCGGCGAGGCGCTCGTTTACGAGTCTCACCCGGAGCTTGCCGTGGAGGGCTCGTGGAGTAAGGAAAAGATGAAAAAGGAGCTTAAAGATCTGAGAAGCATGGGATTTGAGGTCATACCAAAGCTCAATTTCTCTGCGGGTCACGACGTATGGCTTAAGGACTATGCGTATATGCTCTCAACAAATCTTTACAGAAACGTTTGCTCGGATCTTATAAAAGAAGTATGCGAGGTGTTCGAACCAAAGTATTTCCATCTCGGAATGGATGAAGAAAACTGGGCAATACAAAAAAATTACGACTACGTGGTGGTAAGGCAGAGAGACGTATGGTGGAGAGACTTTTATAACCTCGTTGATTCTGTAGAAAAAGGAAATGCCCGTCCTATGATCTGGTCGGACAGGATCTGGGAGCATCCCGAGGACTATCCCGCAAAGATGCCTAAATCGGTAATTCAATGTAACTGGTATTACGGCATAGATCTTGATGACCCAAAGAGCGAAAGCAGAGAAAACCGAGTCCGCGCATTTGAGACTCTTGACAGATACGGATACGATCAGATGCCCACGGGAAGCAACTGGAGTCACCGTGAAAATATGAAGGAGATAGTAAGATACTGCTCGGAGCACGTCTCAGACGAGCATTTGCTCGGATTTATGCAGACACCGTGGTATCCCTTCGTTGAATCGAGAAGAGAGCATCTTTTCGAATCCGCAGACTGTCTCAAGGAAGCAAAGGATCTCTTGATCAAATAACAAAGAAAACACGGCAGAATAAGAATTCTGCCGTTTTTTTATTTATTTGAGTTCTATCCTCTTTGCAAGCTCTCTGAGTGAACGGTCGGAAAGTATCGAAAGCAGTGCCTCCCTACCGAAAATTTCGGGAAGACCTTCGATAAGCTCTGCAGTCATGTCGGTATATTCCTCAAACACCATAGCTCTCAGCCTTTGCAGAATTGAATTCTCGATCCAATAATCAACAGTTGCTCTGTCAAAGTTATGTTCAAGCTTCTTTGCCTTAAGGTAAAGAGGAAGGCCGTCGGAGGTATCGTGCCATATATCAACAAATACATAGTCGGTATTATGGTCGTTGCGTTCCATATATTCAAAGGCGTCGCATTTTACGATGCGTATCTTTTTTCTGTTTTTAAGATGAGGCAGGATCGCCTCTTCAAAAAGAGCTATGATATTTTCATCTCTTTCCACCACTGTAACGCTCTCAACGTTCTCCTTCTCGGATGCGCAAAACGCAAAGTATCCGAGCCCGAGTCCGAATACTGTAACTTTTCCGCGCGCCCTCGTAAGAGGCTCGCGCATAGTCTCTATTTCATTAGGCTTCAGAGACATCCATTCCGTGCCGCCCTGACTCACGATGGGAAAGCTGAACTCACCGTCAAAGAAGGCTATCCTCGGATATTCGGTAAAATCGGCACAAGACACTCCCTCGCCGCACGGAAATGCTTCATACGGCTCGTATTTATCCTCACCTATACTCCACTCGCCCCTGCTTACAGAAAGCCCGCAAAGTATACTTCTGTATTCACAGTCAAGATAATCGGATACGTTTGCCTGTCTTACCGATGGAATAAGATATTTTCTGACAAAGCCTCTGTCGCTCTCCTTCTCCTCGTCAATATCAAAAACGTAAGACAGAACCGACGTATATGCCGTCTCCTTATCCGTTCCGTCTGCGCAAAGCTCGCACATAAGCTCGCGTTTTACCGCTCTCGGACATTCACTGAGAAAGCGCGCATACAGAGACAATATCCTATGGTTACAGTTCATTATTCTTTTGAGTGCACGGATATCCTCCGCTTTGACGTTAAAAAGCTTGTTTTTCATTTTATTAAGCTTCTGCTCCTTTAAAAAATCTCCGCAAACCTTTGTGTCTGCGGAGAGATCTTCATCCTTACCTTGCGTGATAAAGTTTTTTAACCTGATATTTAGGCTCACACGTAATATTTATACCGAGCTTTTTGAGGGTATTTATATCCGTGTGTGTGAGAATTACTGATGAATGGAATTCACAGCCCTTGAGCTTTCCGAGATTTGAAAGAGCGGTTGCCGCCTCTTTTGAGGTAGCTGCACTGATCGCGAGCGCAATAAGTATCTCGTCGGTATGGAGTCGCGGATTATGGTTTCCGAGGTGATCCACCTTGAGGTGTTGAACGGGCTCTATTACCGAGCGTGAAATAAGGTCTATACTGTCGTCTATTCCGCTGACAGCCTTAAGAGCATTCAAAATGAGGGCTGATGCCGCACCGAGAAGAGATGAGGTCTTCCCCGTAATTATCCTTCCGTCAGGAAGCTGCATTGCGGCGGCGGGAGCACCGATAGCCTCTGCCTTTTGATTTGCCGCCTTTATAACCGGGCGGTCCTCGGAGGTGAGAGTCATCTGCTTCATAAGTATCTCAAGCTTATCGACAAGATTGCTCGTAGCCATATTTTCTCTCTGCTCGCAAAGCGCAGTATAATATCTGCGGATTATCTCCTGCTTCGACGCATCTCTTACCACGTCGTCGTCAATGATACAGTTACCCGCCATGTTTACGCCCATATCCGTCGGGGATTTGTAGGGACAGCTTCCGTATATCTTTTTGAACATCGCTTCAACCACAGGGAATATCTCAACGTCTCTGTTGTAGTTGACCGCGGTCTTACCGTATGCTTCGAGGTGGAAGGGATCTATCATATTGACG
>SVRJ01000008.1 GCA_015064885.1 Oscillospiraceae bacterium | reverse complement strand
TCGAGGGTAATAGAGGCGAGCCCCGTCCCCGTCCTCCCTTCCCGGCTGTTAAGGGTCTCTTCGGCAGACCTACTATCCTCAACAACGTTGAGTCTTATGCTAACATTCCCCAGATCATTCTTAACGGCGCTGATTGGTTTGCTTCCATGGGTACCGAAAAGTCCAAGGGTACAAAGGTATTCGCTCTCGGCGGTAAGATAACAAATACAGGTCTCGTTGAGATCCCCATGGGTACTACACTCCGCGAGGTCGTTGAAGACATCGGTGGCGGTGTTCCGGGCGGCAAGAAGTTCAAGGCTGCTCAGACCGGCGGTCCTTCCGGCGGATGTATCCCCGCTTCGCTTATCGATACTCCTATCGACTACGATAACCTTATCGCTATCGGCTCTATGATGGGTTCGGGCGGACTTATCGTTATGGATGAAGACACTTGTATGGTCGACATCGCTAAGTTCTTCCTTGAGTTCACAGTTGACGAGTCCTGCGGTAAGTGTACTCCCTGCCGTGTAGGTACGAGAAGACTCCTCGAGATCCTCGACAAGATCACATCCGGTAACGGTGAGATGGAAGACCTCGACAGACTCGAAGAGCTCAGCAACTACATTAAGTCTGCTTCCCTCTGCGGTCTCGGTCAGACAGCTCCTAACCCGATCCTCTCTACTCTCAGATACTTCAGAGACGAGTACGTTGAGCATATCGTAAATAAGAGATGTCCCGCAGGCGTATGTAAGAAGCTCGTTTCCTTCAATATTGATAAGGAAAAGTGTATCGGCTGCGGCAAGTGTGCAAGAAACTGCCCTGCTGATGCTATCGTTAAGACCGATTATATCGCTCCCGGACACAAGCTTCCTTCGCTCATGATCGATCAGACCAAGTGCGTTAAGTGCGGTGCATGCGTTGCAGGATGTAAGTTCGGCGCAATTGATAAGGCATAAGAAAGGAGTATGTATCAATGAGCACAGTAAATGTAAAAATAAACGGCGCTTCCTACGTGGTTGATGCCGGCATGACGGTTCTTGAAGCTGCAAGAGCTGCCAACATAGATATCCCCACTCTTTGCTACCTCAAGGACGTAAACGAGATCGGTGCTTGCCGTCTCTGCCTTGTTGAGGCAAGTGAGGGCGGAAGACCCGCAAGACTCGTTACAGCTTGCGTATATCCCGTTTCCGAGGGAATGGAAATATTCACAAACACAAAGAGAGTCATCAACGCAAGAAAGATGAACCTCGAGCTCGTTCTCTCCACTCACGATAAGAAGTGTCTCTCTTGTATCCGCTCCACAGACTGTGAGCTCCAGAAGCTCTGCCGTGACTACGGTGTTGAAGCTTCTCACTTCAATGGCAGCATGAACGAATACAGCATAGATGACGTTTCTCCCGCTATCGTAAGAGATAATAATAAGTGTATCCTCTGCCGTCGTTGCGTAGGTGCTTGTAAGAACGTTCAGGGCATCGGCGTTATCGGCGCTAACAACAGAGGCTTTGATACAGAGATCGGATGCGCAAGCGGTGTTAAGCTCGCTGAAACCTCCTGCGTAAACTGCGGTCAGTGTATCGTTGCATGTCCCGTAGGCGCTCTCCATGAAAAGGACGATACGGATAAGATCCTCGACGCTATGGCTGATAAGTCCAAGCACGTTCTCATCTGCACAGCTCCTTCCGTAAGAGCTACTCTCGGTGAGTGCTTCGGCTACGAGCCCGGTACAGACGTACAGGGCAAGATGGTCGCTGCTCTCCACAGACTCGGCTTCGAGGGCGTATACGATATGAACCTCACAGCTGACCTCACTATCATGGAAGAAGCTACAGAGTTCCTCGGAAGAGTTAAGAACGGCGGCGTTCTCCCCATGATCACCTCTTGTTCTCCCGGTTGGGTCAAGTACTGTGAGCACTACTTCCCCGAAATGACAGAGAACCTCTCTACATGTAAGTCTCCTCAGCAGATGTTCGGTGCTCTCGTTAAGACGTACTACGCTGAAAAGATGGGCTGGGATCCTAAGGACATCTTCTTCGTATCCGCTATCCCCTGCACAGCTAAGAAGTTCGAGGTCGGCAGAGCAGGTCAGAGCGCGGCAGGTGTTCCCGACGTCGACGTAGCTGTTACTACAAGAGAACTCGGCAGACTTATCTCTAAGGCAGGTATCGACTTCAAGGCACTTCCCGATGAAACCTTCGACGAGCCCTTCGCTATCGGCTCGGGCGCAGGCGCTATCTTCGGCGCTACCGGCGGTGTTATGGAGGCTGCTCTCCGCACCGCGGCTGAGGTCATCGAAGGCAAGAAGCTTGAAAAGCTCGATTTCGAGGCTGTAAGAGGCACAGAAGGCATCAAGTTCGCTTCCTATAAGTTCGGTGACGTTACTGTTAACGTTGCGGTTGCTTCGGGTACAAAGAACGCAAAGAAGCTCCTCGAGGGCGTTAAGAGCGGTGAGTATGACGTTCAGTTCATCGAAGTCATGGCTTGTCCCGGCGGTTGCGTAAACGGCGGCGGTCAGCCCGTTCAGAGCGCAGCTGTAAGAAATACAGTAGACCTTCCGGCTAAGAGAGCTGCAGTCCTCTACAACGCGGACAAGAATATCCTCGATATCCGTAAGTCTCATGAGAACAGCGCTGTTAAGAAGCTCTATGACGAGTACTTCGGCGAGCCCAACAGCCACAAGGCTCACGAGATCCTCCATACACATTACGAAAAGCGCGGTCTTTAATAATTAAAGATACCAAATACAGGCGGTCTGCTCCTTTGCGGACCGCCTTTCATTTTTCAGGAGAAGTTACCCCGCGTGTGAATTCAGGTGAGGAGACGCGACAGAGGAACGGAAAAAAGGATCCCGAAAATAAACAAAAAACAGAAGGATAAGATCTGCCGCCTCGTTTTGTAAATAAAAGCGTGACATTCTATTGACAAAACACAATTGATGTGGTATAATAATACTACCTATAAAATATTTTCAGGAGGAAATATCATGCGAAACAAATTCACGAAATTCACCTCGCTGGCGCTTATCGTGTTGATGCTTCTTACAGCACTCGTTGCATGTAACGGTACGAACGACCCCGCTGTTACAACACCCCAGGGCGGAGGCGACGCAACTACACCCTCGGGCGGTGGAGACGTTACTTCAGGCGAAGGAGAAACCAAGGAAGAAGCTCCCGCTGTTATCGATTGCGATAAGTATGAGTTTATTATCCTTTGTAAGGATAACGAGCTCTGGTTCGAAATGTATGCAAACGAAACAGGAGCGCAGACAGGTGAGGCTATCTCGGATGCCCTTTATACAAGAGAGGTAACCATCGAGCAGATGTATAACTGCGAGATAACCCTCAAGAAGGACGGCGACGCTGACCAGAAGATCGATATCAATAATAAGTCGGGCGGCGACCACATAGCAGATGTACTCTATACCACAGGTACAAAGACACTTAACCTCGCAAAAACAGGTGCCCTCCGCGATGTTCTCAGAATTCCCGAGCTCAGACTTCAGAACAGCTACTGGGATCAGAATATCCAGAAGGAATACCAGATCGGTAAGGCCCTCTATTGCCTCGAAGGCGATATAAATATCAGAGACGACCTCCGTACAATGCAGGTCACGGTAAATAAGGACCTCTATGAGAAATATAAGCTCAATGAGACCTACGGTGACCTCTATGACCTCGTCCGCAATAAGAAGTGGAAGTTCGATCTCATGATGGAAATGAGCAAGGACCTCTATGAAGACCCGGATGCTAACGGACATTCTATGGAAGATACATACGGCCTCCTCGCAGAAGGAACAGCTCCCTACTACTTCTTCCTCGGCTCGGGACTCCGCGCAGTTAAGAATAATAACGACTCTCTCGAAAGCTGCCTTGACGATCCTCTCCTCCTTGAAGGCGTTGATAAGGCAATGGTCCTCGCTTCCACACCGTCTGTATGTATAGTAAACAGCGGTAAGATCATCGGTATGACAAGCACGTGGGATGACGCTATTACTCTCTTCAAGAACGACCAGGCTCTCTTCAGATCCTCCGCACTCAGCTCTGTTAACGGCTATATCGATATGAAGTCTGATTACGGAATCGTTCCGATACCTATGCTCTTCGAAACAAATGACAGATACTACTGCTGGACCGCTGCAGGTAACCACTACCCGCTCGCTATCCCCTATGAAGGCGTAGAGGATATCTCTATGACAGCTACTATTATCGAGGCTATGGCTTACTACTCCAAGTACCTCGAAACAGATAACTATAACCAGGCATTCTATGAAAGACTTGCAGACTTCCGTCTCGGCCAGACAGCTGACGACGCTGAAATGCTCGACCTCATCTTCGATTCGAAGACCTTCGAGCTTGACCAGCCTCTCGTAGCTACAAAGCTCGAGGGCGAAATGTACTCGAAGACAAAGGCAGGCTACACAGGCTCCTTCGCTTCCTTCATCAACAGTGTTAAGACAACTGCTAAGTACAATACTATAGCTCTCCAGCAGGCATTCGATAAGGCCGCTGCTTCCGAAGAATAATTTGACATTTGGGCTGCCTCGCCTCCACAGGTGAGACAGCCCCTTCTTTTTTTGTTTAATATCCTATTGACAATTATAAGCGTATGTGATATAATTAAAGTATAAAGAAAAAAAGGAGGCCTTTCCAAATGAAGAAAGACATTAAAAGAATTTTGTCACTCATACTCGTATTCGTAATGCTCGTGTCCGTGCTCGCAGCCTGCAGCGGTGAAAATACACCCGCAGAAACAACACCGCCGGGTGACGTAACGACACCATCCGATGAAAACACCACAGTCCCCGAGGAAACTAAGGAGCTCGCCCCCGAGGTCGTAGATTGCGATGAATATAACTTTATCATCCTCGCAAAGGATAACGAGCTCTGGTTCGAAATGTACGCTAATGAAACGGGTGCCCAGACAGGTGAGGCTATCTCGGATGCCCTCTATACGCGAGAGGTTACCCTCGAACAAATGTATAACTGCGAAATTACACTTGTCAAAGACTCAAAGATCGATGATAAGGTAAGACTCAATGCAGGATCGGGAAGCGGTGAGCATATAGCAGACGCTATATATACAACAGGCTCCTCTACCCTCCAGCTTGCAAGAGCAGGCGCCCTCCGTAACGTCTATAAAATACCCGAGCTCAGACTTCAGAACAGCTATTGGGATCAGAATATCCAAAAGGAATATCAGGTGGGTAAAGCCCTCTATTGCCTCGAAGGCGATATAAATATAAGAGATGACCTCCGTACTATCCAGGTCACCGTAAATAAAGACCTCTATGAAAAGTATAAGCTCAATGAGTCTTACGGAAATCTCTATGACCTCGTCCGCAATAAAAAGTGGACCTTCGATACCATGATGGAAATGAGTAAGGACCTCTATGAAGACCCCGACGGAAACGGACAGTCTATGGAGGATACCTACGGACTCCTCTCCGAGCTCTCCGGACCCTATTATTTCTTCCTCGGATCCGGACTCCGTACTGTAAAGAACCATAACGACTCGCTCGAAAGCTGCCTTGAGGACCCCCTCCTCCTCGAAGCTCTCGATAAAGCTATCCTCCTCGCCTCCGCTCCGTCCGTCTGCCTTGTAAATAACGGAAAGGTCGCAGGAATGACAAGCGTTTGGAATGACGCGATCACCCTCTTTAAAAACGATCAGGCTCTCTTCCGTTCCTCTGCCCTCAGCTCTGTCAACGGCTATATCGATATGAAGTCTGATTACGGTATAATCCCCGTTCCCATGCTCTTCGATACAAACGACAGATATTATTGCTGGGTATCAGGTAATAACCATTACCCCCTCTCTATCCCCTATGACGGAATCGACGATATCTCGGTAACCGCCTCCATCATCGAAGCTATGGCTTATTACTCAAAGTACCTCGAAACAGATAACTATAACGAAGCCTTCTATGAAAGACTCGCAGACTTCCGACTCGGACAGACGGCGGACGACGCTGAAATGCTCGACCTCATCTTCGATTCGAAGACCTTCGAGCTCGACCGTCCCCTCGTTGTCACCTCTGTGGAAAGCCAGATGTACAGCAAGGCAAAGGAAGGCTATACAGGCTCGTTTGCTTCTGTTATAGCAGGTGCAAAAACAACAGCAAAGTATAACGCTATCGCTATCCAGCAGGCGTTTGATAAGGTAGCGGCAGCCGAAGAATGATACCGTTTCCCCTCTGAGCCTCCCCGCTCGGAGACGAATGCCGTAAACCGAATATAATATCAGCACCTACCCCGACGCGCCATGTGGCGCGTCGGTTTTTTTGAAGTATTCTGAAGATGATCGCCGAAAACATCTCGGTAAAAAGATTTTTAGTCAATAAATACAGTTTCCCGAAAAGAATTTACCTAAAATGCTGATAATAATAATAATTGTTCATAGGTCGTCAAAAAATTTATGTTATAATATAATGAAGAATACTCACTTGCGGTTTTCTCCTTTTTGTGAAAATACCGCATATAGATATTAAGGAAAGGAATCGAATAAATATGATCACGATCGACCATCTTGTCAAGAGCTACGGAAGTATACAGGCACTTGACGATATCAGCTTCCACGTCGATAAAGGAGAGATAATAGGCTTCCTCGGCCCCAACGGCGCAGGAAAAAGCACGTGTATGAATATACTTACCGGCTATCTCTCGAGTAATTCGGGTGTCGTAAAGGTAGGAGACGTCAACGTCCTCTCAGACCCCCTCTCGGCAAAGAAGCTTATAGGATATCTTCCCGAACAGCCCCCCGTATATCCGGATATGACTGTTGAAGAATATCTTAACTTCGTGTACGAGCTCAAGGGCTGTACCCTCAACAGAAAAAAACACCTCGAGGAGGTGTGCGAGGTCGTTAAGATAAGCGACGTTATGAAACGCCTTATCAAAAACCTCTCCAAGGGCTACCGCCAGCGTGTAGGTATCGCGCAGGCACTTATAAATAACCCGCCTATCATCATCTTCGACGAACCGACGGTCGGACTTGACCCGAAGCAGATAATCGAAATAAGAAACCTCATCAGAAACCTCGGACGCGACCATACGGTCATCCTCTCCACCCATATCCTTCAGGAGGTGCAGGCTGTCTGCGACAGAATAGTCATTATCAATAAGGGTAAGATAGTAGCAGACGAGCTCACCGAGAATATCACAAAGGCGGTTGAAAACAACAGACGCTTCAACGTCAAAATATGCGGTCCTCAGAAGGAGGTCCTCGCACTCCTTAAAGGAATGACAGGCGTAGTGTACGCAGAACCCCTCGCCCTCCGCGACGGAGACGCGTATACGTATACTATTGAGAGCGAATACGGAATCGATATAAGAAAGAAGCTCTTCTATGAGCTTGCCGAAAGACGCTGGGCACTCATAGGCCTTGAATCTCTCGGTATGAGCCTTGAGGATATCTTCATAGCCGTGGTAAACAAAACGGATGAAAGTAAGCTTCGCCGTGAAAAGAGCAAGCGCCAGAAGGGAAGCTCCAAGAGCGCGGAAATAAACGCCGCAGACGATATTATCCGTAAGACAGAAGCGGATAAAGCCTCCTACGTCAGCAACCTCGATGACGACGAAGAATAATTACCGATCTATATAATATTAATGAAAGGAAATCAGGTCCATCAAAAATGTTTGCCATATATAAAAAAGAATTGCGTTCCTACTTTACAAACGCAATAGGATACGTCTACGTGGGAGTATTTCTTGCCTTGAGTGCCGCCCTCTGCTCGTATACAACGCTTCAGCAGGCGTCCTACTCAACTACAAGCTACTTCACGTTCATGATATACTCCTTTATAATACTTATTCCCCTCCTCACAATGAGACTCTTCTCGGAAGAAAAGAAGATGAAGACAGAACAGCTCCTCCTTACCGCCCCCGTAACTATCACGGGTATGGTCCTCGGAAAGTATTTCGCAGCCTTCACCCTCTTCCTCGGAAGCGTTCTCGCCTCCTGCGTCAACTTCTTCCCCCTCTACGTTCTCGGCGCGGCCCAGAGCGATGCAGACCCCAACTCGATAAAATTCATAGGAGTTAACTCGGGTCAGATACTCGGAAGCCTCCTCGGTGTTATCCTTATCGGTGCCGCAATAATAGCTGTAGGTATGCTCATCTCCAGCCTTACCGAAAATCAGCTCTCCGCGGCGGTAATTACAATAGCAGCCGTAGCCTCCATGCTCGTTCTTAACCTCATCGTTGTCATGGGTGAGGATTCTGACGGAACGAGAGTTATCAGCTCCTACGTCGTAAGAACAGTGCTCAGCTGGTTCAGCATATTCTCAAGATTCAGTAACTTCGGATACGGAATGCTTGACTTCTCGGCATTATTGTATTATATCTCCTTTGCAGGCGTGTTCGTCTACCTCACAATAAGAGTTTACGAAAAACGCCGTTGGTCATAATCATACAGAAGACGAAAGGATAATAATATATAATGAAGATAAACAGAATTAACAGAACGGGAGCCAAAAGCAGAGCCCTCAGATACGGAAGCGTGTCTGCGGTCCTCAGCATACTCCTTATCGCAGCAGTAATACTTGTAAACGTAATTTTCTCAATGCTCGCAGATAAGTACCTCTGGTACGTCGATATGACAAAGGCCGACCTCTATACCCTCAGCGATGCGTGCTTCGACCTCCTCTCGAACGTTACCGAGGACGTAACCATCTACTTCTGCGACCAGCCGGATAACCTCGAGGATAACACAACTCAGAGATACGTTCACCATACGGCACTCGAGCTTGCAAACAAATTCCCGAACGTACACATAAAGTACCTCGATATATGGAAGAACCCTTCCTCGGTAGATAAGTTCAAGCGCTCGAGCGACGAGGCTATCTACTCGACAAGCGTTATCTTTGAAAGCGGTACCGAATGGGCAACCTACGCGCTCCGCTCCTTCTTCACCTTCAATACCACTACGGATACAGAGCCCTGGGCTTACAGCGGTGAGAAGACCTTCTCCTCCGCTATCCTCTCTGTAACAAAGGCAGAATCCCCTATCGCCTGCATAACGCAGAACCACGGTGAGACCTTCAACTCGGATGCGTCCGCACTCCTTGACGTTCTCGTTGAAACAGGCTACAGAATACAGCCCATCAACCTCGCAACAGAAGAAATTCCCGAGGAATGCAGACTCATGGTAGTCTATAACCCGACGGACGACTTCCTCGTAAAGGAGGAGGGCATCTCGGATATAAGCGAAATATCAAAGCTTGACGTCTTCCTTGACGGCCTCAACGCTATGATGGTGTTTATGTCCCCCGATAACCCCAAGCTCCCCCACTTTGAAGAATACCTTGAGGAATGGGGAATCAAGTTCCTCAGATATACCGATCCCGCAGACGGAAGAGAGTACTCCGCTAAGGTAAAGGATTCTCAGAACGCTCTCACCCAGGACGGACTTACGATCATAGGCGACTATACAACCTCAGGACTCGGTGCTTCCATTCATAAGGATATGCGCGCTTACGGTACCCCCGCAAAGGTGGTCTTCAAGAACGTAATGCCTATCGTTTACCCCGATACCTACCAGATAGTTACCTATCACCCCGAGGATAACCCCGAATCCTCAGGCACAACAGAACAGTTCACCTACGGAACGTATATGTCCTCCGCAGGCGTAAACAGAGATATTTACGACGTATTTACCTCTTACCCCACGGCGGAAACTGTTGCTAACGGTAAAACTATAGGAAGCGCAAACGAGACTGACAAATACAGACTCATGACGGTAACGAGAGAGCAAAGAATGATAGATAACAGCAACGCGGACAGCTCCTACGTATGGGCGTGCGGATCTATCGACTTTGCGAAGAACGTGTTCCTCCAGTCAAATACCTACGGTAATACAGACCTTCTTATGTATTCGATGCATACGATGGGTAAGGAGTTCGTTCCTGTAGGCCTCGAGCTCAAGATATTCGATAATACAAAGATCGAAGGACTTACAACAGCGGCTGCCGATCAGTATACCTGGACTCTCATTATCCTTCCCGCGGCAATAACCTTTGTCGTAGGCAGCGTAGTAATAATCAGGAGAAAATACTCATGAGCGGAAACCTTAACGATAATAACAGAAAAGATACGCAGATGAATACGGACGGTGAGATATTTATCTCCCGTTCGGAAAAAAGAAAGGCGGAAAAGAAAGAAGAGGTAAAGCCGAAGAAGAAAAAGAGCCTTCTCCGTACGCAGAAGAGACTTATCTGTATACTTCTCGTCTTCACCATCCTCCTCGGTGCATCTGCCGTAATAGTTCATAAGATAGTTTCGAGAAATATCTGGTACGATACCAAGGGCGACGGACAAAAGTATTACGTAACGCAAAGACAAGGCAGCTACGTTATCACCGATACCGACGATTACGTGCTGAATATGACCGAAGATAAAAAGCACTACGTCACCCTCGCGGGAAACGTAATTGACGTCGATGCAAAGAGCGGTGAGGTAAGCTATTACGCTTACGTTGACACCGAGGACAACGAGCAGATCGGAAACGGTGACAGAATAATCATGTTCCCGCACACCGAAAAGGCAAGCGTACAGAAGATAGAGGTGCACAACCAGAAGGGCAGCTACACCTTTGAAAGACAAAAGCTCGATGACGGAACTACGGATTTCGTTATCAAGGGCCATGAAGCTATTCCCTATAGCCCCGAGCTCTTCGCACAGCTTGTCGTAACCTGCGGATACACACTCTCGATGATGAAATTCACCTCCGACGACGTTAATAAGTACGGACTCGCTGAGTACGGACTGGTTGACGAGGTCAGAGTTGACGAGGACGGAAACGAGTACAACTATTCCCCCACGTGGTATAAGCTTACCGATATAAAGGGAAATACTCATAAGGTCATCGTCGGCGACCCCATCCCCTCAAATGCCGGATATTACGTTCAGTATGCGGGCAGAAACGCAGTCTACGTCCTCTCCTCTGCGGGAATGGATAACTGCCTCCTCGCAGATATCGAGAGCCTCTGCACTCCCGTGCTCAACCTCCCGATGTCGATGAACAATTACTTCTTCGTGGAAAACTTTATCGTCTGGAACACGGTCACCGATTTTGACGATCCGTTCAAAACGAAGCCCCTCGTTACCTTTGAATACCTCGACCTTTCGGTAAGACAGAATACCGAATACCAGTATACCCCTTACTATTCGTTCAACGAGCTTCTCTCCGAGGACGATGACGGAAAGGAAACAAAGATAGACGTAACCCCGAAGATCTCTAACGTAAACGAATATACGATAGATACGCTTCTTCAGACGCTCTACCTCCTCTCTACAAGAGAGAGCGGAGTAAACGTGGTAGATATAGACCTCACCGAGAGCAATATCAAGGATAAGCTCAAGGAATACGGACTGGATAAGCCGGCGTACAGAATGTTCTTCACCTTCCGGGACACTATGCACGATATCGCATTCAGTGAAAAGACCGAAAGAGGAACCTACTACGTGCTCAGCGGTATCTACGATATGATAGTTGAGGTCTCGGCAGAGCACTTCAGATTTATCGAGTGGAAGGACGCTCACTGGATCTCGGGAGATATAGTTCCCTTCAATATAGCATTCCTTAAAACACTCAACGTAAAGTCAAACAGCTTTGACTACACCTTCCTCTGTGACAACTCGAATACAGATACCTCGGAAGGCATCTCCTCAAAGAACCTTCTCGTAAATCTCAAGGACCCGAATAAGGTCATCGACGTCTCCCAGTTCAGAAAGCTCTTCCAGGTCCTCATCTATACAAACTATGAGGGCGACCTTGAGCTTACAAAGGAAGAAGAGGATAAGCTCATCTCGGATCCGAGCAAGCTTATTCTTTCCTTCAGATATACCACTGCAGGAAGAGACTATGAGTTCAAATTCTACAGATACTCAGAGAGAAAGGCATACGTTACACTCAACGGCGTCGGCGGACGCTACGTAATAAGCACTCAGATAGACAAAATAATTTCTGATACTCAAAAGGTTCTCACCGGAGAAACTATTGAGGTCGAGAGCAAGTATTAAGATCAAAGTTTGAAAGGAAAGATGATTATGACAGCTAAAAGAATTCTTTCACTCGCGCTTGTCATCATTATGATGCTCAGCACACTCTCATCTCTCGTTGCATGCGACCCTGCAGACGGCGGAGAAGTAACTACACCCGCGGGAACGACCGTAGAGGACGGATCGGCTGATGCCGACAGAACGATCACCCTGTTTGAGAACGGTCAGTGGACCTTCCAGGTAGTAAGACATTCCAAGCTCACGACGGTTGAAGAATCCGCAAGTATTAATTTCAGAACCACTATCGGTAAGGTGGTTGACGGTAACCCCAAGCTCACGTTTGCAAGAGACAATCTCAAGGAAGGAGAGACCTACGACAAGGAATCTCTCGAGATCTACTACGGTAACACGCTTCACCCCGAAATGAAGGAATTTATTCCTACGGTAGGACTCGGTGAGGCGGCAGTTAAGGTGGTCGGAAATAAGATCCTCATTTACTCCAACTCCTACGACGGATACGATAGAGTCTCGGCAATGTTCGCAAGAGTTTTTGCTGAAAACTATAAGGACGGCAAGATCGTTGTCAAGGTAAGCGACATCGAGGATACTCTTGTTATCAACTCTACCCTCAACGAGATCCCCTCCCCCGACGGAGTAGCCCTTACCTACAGTGAAAACTGTGAGTACAATCAGTCTATCCTCATATTTGAGGACGCAACACCCGACGTATATAAGAATTACATAAAGAAGTTCACCGAGTTTACAGAGGTACAGTCTGTAGAAAGCGCAGGCAACTACTTTAAGACCTATAAGAAGGGCACAGACCTCTTCAACGTTTCTTATTCCAAGGGCGACGATAACCTCAGAGTTATAGTTAACAGAAACACAGCTCCCACAAAGTATTTTGAAAAGCCCGCAAGCGTAGAGCAGAAGGCTACTCCCATGATCCTTATGCACGGTCTCGCTGACTCGGGCGACGAGGATTACCAGAACGGTCTGTGTATGCTCATCCGACTTTCTGACGGAAGATTCATCGTTATCGACGGTGGCTTTAACAGACAGTCTGACGCGGATAAGCTCTACAGCCTCCTCAAGAAGCATACCCCCTCGGGTATGAAGCCCACGGTTGCGGCTTGGATAATCACTCACGCTCACGGTGACCACCACGCTACATTCGCAAGTAAGTTCGTTTACAGCTATAAGACTGTAGTCGATATTCAGTCGCTTATCTTCAATCCTCCCTCTGCGGGAATCAACAAAAACCCCGATAACGAGGGCTCAGGATACAAGAGCGTAGTCAGCGTTGCACAGGGTATCCCGGGCTGCGAATGGATACGCGCTCACGTAGGCGATAAGTACTACGTAGGTGATGCCGTTATCGACGTTATCTACAGCGTAGACCAGATGTACCCCACGACCTTTACGTACTATAATACCTGCTCGCTTATCCTCTCCATAGAGATCGCGGGACAGAGATTTATGATGACGGGTGACGCCGCTAACGTTTCCTTCCAGAAGGCGGTCAAGATGTTCGGTGATACTCTTAAGTGCGATATCGTTCAGGTAGCTCACCACGGCTACGGAACCGGTGTGTCGGATGAAGCGGCAACCTCGATTATTCAGGCTTATAAGTATATGTCTCCCTCGCTCGTTCTCTGGCCGATAGGTAACGGCGGATATAACAGCGTAAAGAACAGAGTTTATAACCAGACACTCGCAAACCTTCCTTCTGTAAAGAAGATAATCGTTGCGAGAGATGCAGACCATATCGTAGATCTCCCCTTTAAAGGAGAATGATCTCAATGCACGCCTCTGTCCCCGCGGGGGCAAGGCGTGCTTTTTTTAAAAAAAGAAAGAAACACCGCATAGACTGATATACGGAGGAAAAGACCTTGAAAAAAATAACTTCGCTTTTACTTATATTATGCATGCTTCTTGCGTTCGCTTCCTGTAAGCCGGGTGACCCGAATACCGACGTCACCACCGCACCCGATATTACCGATCAGCCGCCTGTAAGCACGACGGAGGAGGTCACTACCGCAGACCCTCTTAAATTCCCCGCTGAAGACCCGCAGAGAGAGATAGTCCTCTTCGAGAATAACAAATGGAACTATAAGCTGATAAGACCCGACGTTATGAACGAGGTCGTATCCAACACTCTCGCAACCGCAAGATATAATCTTTCACTCGCCTCCAGAATAGGCATCGGTGTCGCGAGCGACCATCTCGAGGAGGGTGCTTCCTATGACGACGGCGCGTGTGAGATACTCTACGGAAATACCGGACACCTCCAGTCACTCAGCGCATATAACTCTCTTTGCTTCGGTGAGGCAGGCGTTTTCGTTATCGGAAACAAGATAGTTATGGCGGCTTACACCGCCGCAGGCTTCAAGCAGTGCTATCTTCATATGGCTGCCGTTCTTCAGGAAAGCTTCAAGGACGGAAAAATAGCCGCAAAGGTCTCGGATATCGAAAAGGTATTCAACGTTGACGAGAGCCTATCGGATATTCCCCGCCCGGACAGACTGAACCTCCTCACGATACAGGATTGCCAGTATGAGCAGACGATGTATATCTTCGAGAAGGCTACAGAGAACGACTTTCTTAAATATAAAGAAAAGTTTGCCGGCACAGCTCCCGTCCAGGAGAGAAGCGTGCAGGGCAACCACTTTGCGACCTATCAGATAGGAAAGCACCTCGTAAATATAAGCTACTCAAAATACGATAACAGAATAAGAACGATACTCAACGAGAACAATACCGTATCCCCTCTCATGACCGAAAACACGGGAACCGAGAAGAAGACCGACAACATAATCATAATGCACGGTCTCGGCTGGGGAACGAGCGATGCTGATATACTCAACCACCAGAACGGTATATGCATTCTCTTCAGACTCTCTGACGGAAGATTCCTCGTGGTTGACGGCGGATTCAACAGACAGGGCGACGCTGACGATCTGTATAAGCTCCTCGTAAAATACACACCCTCGGGAATGAAGCCCACCGTAGCAGCTTGGTTCATAACCCACGCGCACGGTGACCACCACGCAACCTTCGCAAGTAAATTTGTCAACAGCTACAAAGCCGCAGTCAATATAGAAAGCCTTCTCTTCAATCCCCCCTCAAGTGCTTCCGACGTCAATACAAGCAATGAGCGTACCGGTGAGGAGCTGATAATCAGCGTAGCCAAGGGAATAAACGGCTGTAAGTGGATAAGACCTCACGTAGGCGACAGATACTATATCGGAGATGCCGTAGTTGATTTCTATTATACGATAGATCAGTACTATCCGCAGACCTTTACCTATTATAATACCTGCTCGCTCATGTTCTCGGTAACACTCGGCGGACAGAAGACTATGATAAACGGTGATGCCGCAAACGCCTCCTTTAAGGAAGCTATAAGAATGTTCGGTGACGAGCTCAAGGCGGATATAGTTCAGGTAGCTCACCACGGCTACGGAACCGGTGTTTCCGACTCGATGTCTACAGACGTAATGCAGGGATATAAGTATATGTCTCCCTCACTCATTCTCTGGCCTCTCGGAAACGAGCACTACGCAAACCTCAGTAAGAAGGTGTACAACAAGTATCTTACCCTCCTTCCCTCTGTAAAGGAGATCAAGATAGCGGGTAAGACAGACCACGTCGTCTCACTTCCCTATATTCCTCCCGAAAAATAATATAAAGCGGTCTGCGACAGAGCAGACCGCTTTTGCTTTTCCGTATGTCATTGTGCACAAAAAACAGACTTTATTTTTGTGCATGTATACGAAAGTGAAAAATTAGAATTGCCAAAGACCTTGACAAGATAATAATTTAGTGATATAATATAAATACCAAATAATTTTCAGAAAGGAAATTTTGAAAATGAAAAAAATATTATCTATTTCTCTCGTTCTCACAATGGTTCTTTCTCTCGTAGCTATGCTCGGAATTACAGTTTCCGCAGCAAACGGACTCGAGAAGAGCTATGCGGACGCGAAGGATGGAGACGTTCTCTATAACGTTCTCTTTAACCAGACAGAAGGCGTATACGTGCCTAAGCTCTTTGCTGCAGCTTCCGCTGACGTTGCAAACGGTTTTAAGGTTACGGTAGCCGACGACGGTAAGTCTGTAACCTTTGAGCAGGGTGTAGCAGGCCGTGCATACTGGGGCGCTCCCATCGAGGGCCTTACTGTAGGCGAAGGCAAGGCTTACACTATCGAGGCTGAGGTTGATTTTGCATCCAACAACTCGGGTATTTACTTCACCAGCGGTCCTCTTGACGGCACAGACCTCACAAAGGAATACTCCTACCAGAAGATGATCGGTATTTACGGTAAGCTCACAGGCTCTATCATGCTTGCAGGTGATAAGCACATCGGTAAGTATATCTGCGACGGCGCTGCCTACAAGAGCTGGTATCACACAGATTCCACAATAACATCCGAGAGCGATGTTTATAAGAATACCGCTAAGAAGGTCGTAGTTGTTATCAAGGACTATAGCATTTACGTTTACGTAGATGGTTATTTCTTCGATATGGCTACATTCCCTCCCTACGCAGAGTATGATAACCTCGGTTTCTCCGTATATCAGTATAACAAGGGCGCTAAGGTTACTGTTAAGAACGTAGTTGTAAAGAAGGGCGCAGCTCTCCTCTCCACAACAACATTCCCCACAGCTAAGGATTCCTGGACAGAAAACACCAACCCCGCAGATCCCGCTTACCAGCTCAATAAGACATATGACGCTGCTAAGGACGGCGAAAAGCTCCTCGACCTTAAGATGAACTCCACATCCGGTGTATTTGCTCCCGGTTGGACATATAAGCTCAACGTTGATGACGAAAAGACATCCTTCACAGCTGATTCTCTTACCATCACTAACGACGGTACGAAGAACGCTGCTTGGTACGGCGGTATCATCAACGGACTTACAGTTGGCGAAGGCAAGACGTATACCTTCCAGTATAGCGTTAAGTGTACAAACTCTTACTGCGGCGGTCTCTTCTTCAATGCTCCTGCAACCGAGCACTGGGTAACAGGCGGCAGACTTGCAGTATGCGGTGTATACGGTAACTTCAACGACACAACAGCTGATCTCCAGCTCAAGATGGGTCTCAACGGCGGTAACCACACAGGATTCGCTTATGATGACGTTGCATATCCTACAAAGGTAACTCCTCTTGTAGACGCTGACGGATTCACAGACGTTCGCGTTGTTGTTAACGGATATGACTACAGCGTATACGTAATGGACGCTTCCAAGGAATACAAGCTCGTTTCTACAGTTGATCTTGATGCTTCCGTATACAAGAACTGCACAAACCTTGCATTCTACGCATACGTTTATAACGCAAAGAACTCTATGACGGTTAAGAACGTATCCCTCTACAAGGGCGACCTCTTCAATCCCGCTCCCGTAGTTCCGGATCCCACACCGACTCCCAACCCCGGCACAGGTGATGCAGGTCTCATCCTCGCAGTTGTAGCTCTCATCTCCCTCGCAGGCGTTAAGGTTGCTAAGAAGGAAAGATAAGTAACTAAATAAACATAATGCCCGACGCACTTTCGTGCGTCGGGCATTTTATTCTGCTTAAAAAACGGCAGGTGCGTAGGCACGCGCAGATCATTGATCTAAACCCTTAGCGAATTCAGAACCGCAAGAATGAGAACTCCCACGTCGGCAAATATTGCCGCCCACATGCCGAGCAGACCGAACGAGCAGAGCGCGAGAACACCGACCTTTATGATTATAGATCCGAAAACGTTCACCTTTACTATGCTTACAGTCTTTTTTGCTATCTTTATTGCCTTTTCGAGCTTTCTTATATCGCACGATCCGCGATCGGCACCGAGCAGAACGACGTCGGAAGCCTCTATTGCCGCATCCGATGCAAAATCACCTACCGAAACTCCAACGTCGGCACATGCAAGCACGGGCGCGTCGTTGATTCCGTCACCTGTGAATATTATCTTTCCCTTACCCGAAAGCTCTACTTTAAGCTTCTCGAGCTCGGTCGCCTTCTCCTCGGGAAGAAGCGAATGCCTTACCTCGTCTGCGCCGACTCTCGCACCTACGTCAGCCGCGCTCTCCTCTCTGTCTCCCGTAAGAATAATGCACCTTTCTATTCCTACTCGCTTTATCGCAGATATAGCCTCCGAAGCACCCTCCTTTAGCGTGTCGGAAAGGAGAATATATCCCTCCTCCCTGCCGTCTACCGTTACGGAAACGAGAGTCTCGGACCTTCCGACAACAGTTGAACCTCTGCCAACCATGACATCTTTATCACCGATCCTTGCAAAGACACCTGTTCCGGCTATCTCTCTTATTTCGTCTGCGCGCTCGGGAGAGATCCCCCTTTTCTTTGCCTCGCTCAGAATAGACAGAGCTATCGGGTGAGTGGATGCACTCTCTGCGCTTGCCGCAAGAGAAAGAATATAGTCTTCATCCTTGTCGGTTACGATCTCGCTTACCGAGAATCTGCCCTCGGTCAGAGTTCCCGTCTTGTCAAATACGGCGATCTTGGCATCCGAAAGCACCTCGAGCGCGCTTCCGCCCTTTATGAGTATTCCCGAGCGTGAGGCTTTTCCTATTCCGCAGAATATCGCAAGCGGTACCGATACCACAAGCGCGCACGGACACGAAACTACAAGAAAGCTGAGTGCGCGGTATATGGATACGCTCGGTTTGGCACCGAAGAATATCGGAAGTACCGCCAAAAGAATCGCAAGAATGACCACCGTGGGAGTATACACCTTTGCAAAGCGGCGGATAAAGCTTTCATGCTTCGATTTTTTCTCGGACGCACTCTCGACGAGCTTGAGTATCCTGCTCACCGTGGATACTGATGCGGGTGAAACGACCTCTACCGTGATCCTTGCGCTTGCGTTTATAAATCCGCTGTATACGTCACTTCCGGGGAAGACGTCTCTCGGAGCGGATTCGCCGGTTATTGCCGAGGTGTCAACGCTTGAAACCCCGTCGATAACTCTGCCGTCAAAGGCTATCCTTTCACCCGGATAGACGCATACCGTCTCACCCGCACGCACTTCATCGGCAGGGACGGACTCCTCTTTCCCGTCGCGGATAACACGAGCGGTGTCCTCCTTGAGTGAAGCGAGAGCCTCGATCGATCTGCGTGATCTGTCCTCGGCATATTCCTCAAACATCTCTCCGATCTTAAACAGAATAAGCACCGCAAGTGCCTCGAAATACTCTCCGAGAATAAACGCCCCCACAGACGCCACCGTCATCAGAAAGTTCTCGTCGAGAAAATGCCCCTTGATAACTCCCTTTGCGGCATCGTATATTATATCGTATGACGATATGAGATAGCCTGCCGCCATAACGGCAACACCGATACCGAAGCTTACCTTGTTCATTATAAAATAGGCGAGTAACGCAAGCAGGAGCGAGCAGGCTATCTTTATCAGCGTGCCCCTTGTGTTCAGACTGTGGCTGTGCTCGCATCCGCATGCACACGTGTGCCCTTCCCCGGAGTGAGAATGCGAATGAGAGTGTGAACGTGAGCAGCCGTGCTCATGCTTGTGCTCATGGCAGGAGCAGGTCTCCTTGTGTTCGTGCTCATGGCAAGAGCAGGTCTCCTTGTGTTCGTGCTCATGGCAGGAGCAGGTCTTCTTGTGATCATGCTCATGGCAAGAGCATACGGTTTTCTTGAACGCCATTTTTACACCTCTCCGCAATTCTCACAGAGGTGTATTACCGCCATGTCGAGTATGAGGCGCACGTGCTCGTCGGCTATCGAATATACCATCTTTTTTTCGCTTCTTGCACACTTGACGAGGTTTGCACGCTTCAGTATGGCGAGATTATGGCTTACCGCGGATTGCTCCATTCCTACCGCCTCACATATATGGCTGACGCAAAGACTCTTGTCGAGCAGAGCAAGCAGTATCTTCAGCCTGCGTTCGTCCGAAAAGACCTTAAAGAAATGCGCCAGCTCCCACGCGTCCGGCGTGAGAGACTTATCACTTGAAAGATTTATCATTTTCTCATTCCTCCGATGAAGATATTTTCATATGAATATTATATCATATATCTGCCCGAAAGTCAAGAGGAAAATCAAAAATAAATAGGATAATTTTAAATTAACAAAATTTTGTTATGTGTCGTGTAAAAAGGACATAATTTTGCTGTATAATATAAAGGGTTATAATGTGGATATATAAAAGGATAAATATAATGAAAAATATCGTCGAAAAAAAGAACTTCGGAGAAGAGCGCGCCCTCTATGCGCTCTGCGATTCTCTCGTTCGCCACTGCTCGTTTAAAGGCGAGGAGGACGGAGAGAGTGCGCTTAAAGAGACACGCAGAATAGACGTATCCGAGTGTGAGTTCTTTCTGCGCTACCCTCTCTGGCATACCGAGGACTTTTCTCTCGATTCGTGTACCTTTTTTGATACGTCGAGAGCTCCTGTCTGGTACGCAAGAAACGGCAGAATAAGCAACGTGACTCTCGATTCGGTCAAGGCTCTCCGTGAGTGTGCGGATATTTCTCTTGAAAGCTGCACTGTAAATTCAGAGGAGTTCGGATGGAAATGCGAGAACGTCTCTGTAAAAAACACTACCCTTTCGGGTGCGTACGCCTTTCTCGACTCTAAAAACGTAAAAATAAAAGGTCTCGACTTTAAAGGAAAGTATTCGTTTCAGTACGTGGACGGTCTCATTATAGAGGATTCCTACCTCGACACAAAGGACGCCTTCTGGCACGCAAAGAACGTGACCGTGAGAAACTCTACCGTCAAGGGAGAGTATCTTGCGTGGTTCTCGGAATCTCTCACTCTTGAAAACTGCAAAATAATAGGCACACAGCCCCTCTGCTACTGCAAGGATCTTAAGCTTATAAACTGCGAGATGACGGATGCCGACCTTTCCTTTGAAAATTCCGACGTTGAAGCCTACATAAACGGACACGTGCTTTCTGTAAAGAACCCGAGATCGGGAAGCATCTCTGCGGAGAGCATTGGTGAAATAATATTTGATGAAAACGCTATACTGCCGAGAGCATCGGTAACAGAGCGTAATGCACACTGAAACGGAGTATATATATGAATACATTTCAAAAGATGAAGACGGCGTTTATCATGAGCGGAGTCTTTTCGCTTGCGGCAACCGCCCTCCAATGTGCGGCAATGTTTGTCGAATTTGACCGCGAGATAGGATTCTTCTCTGCGTCTGCACCTATGAATACCGCGGCTGATATAGTGATGCTTCTTTCACTCGTCTTCTTTGCCGCGATCGTCTTTCCGATAAAGAAAAGAGACATCTCACAGGTAATAAATTATTCCTCCTCCCCTTTTCGCTTCTTCTCATCTACGAGCGGATGCCTTATGCTCGTATACGCATACGTAAAGTGGAATGAATACCTCACCGAGAAGACCTCTCTTTCGGCCGCAAACGCCAAAAAGGTCAACTTCCTTCTTATAATCGTTATTCTTTCTCTTGTTTCCGCAGCGGCACTCTTTGTCTATGCCTTCGGAAAGAATGAAAAGAACTCTCCAAAGCGTGCCTTCCTTGCCGCCTCCCCCGCAGGCGTGGTGCTCGTCCGTGCTATAGAGATACAGTTCGACGGAAATATAGAGATGAACGACCCTGTGAAGATATCCTTCCAGATAGCAAGCATAGCTCTTATGCTCGCGCTCGTCTATACAGCAAAGTGTGAGTTTGATATACACGAGACCTCACCGCATCTGAGAATATTCACCCTCCTTGCCGCTCCCGTGTTCGTGCTTTCGTTTGCGCTCGTTACGGTGATATGCTACTACTCAAAGGTGAATACCGTGTTCTCCTACCTCGTTGATGCTCTCCTCTATATCTCGCTCTGTGGATTTGCCGTCTGCTCTTATACTCCCTGTAAGCAGGCGAAGCCGATATGCGACGCAAAATGGAGCGCGTACGACGATGAGGTCGCATCCCTCAATATGAAAAAGGATGATAGCGAGGACGCCGAAGACGGTGAAGACGGTGAAAGCTATACCGAGGAGATAAATGCAAGCGTCAGCTTTGATGCCGAATCGGAAAACGAAATGCTCTCCGACGACTTAAGCGAGATAAACGAACAAAATACCGATACAAAAGAAGACTGAAAGGAAAAAAAGGTATGAAAAAAACAAAACTCATAGCGAGAATACTCCTCGCGCTTATGCTCGTATCCTGCTTTGTATGTGCAGCTTCCTCCTGCTCGAGACCTCCCGAGCTCAGTGAGATAAGAGGAGAGATAGAAACTCTTATAGCCGAGTCGCAGAATATCAACTCTATTCTCTTCGGAAAAGGACTCGATACCGACGACAGACTTGAATCCCCCTTTGAAAACTATAAGTGCGTCGCCTTTGATACCGGATTCTTCTCTGTAGACGATATAAAAGAAGCTGCCGAAAAGGTGTACACAAAGGAATATCTCGAGCCTATATACGAGGTCACCTTCACGGGTAAATACGATTCTGTTGCGGGAAGCATAATAAGGGCGAGATATATGGACAGTGAGGGATACCTCTTAAAGCATATCCCTGTAGCCGACGTTGCGGTCGACGAAGAGAAGGAGGACCCGAACAATATCCTCGGTGATGAAACGAGGACCTACGATTTCTCCACCATCGTTATAACAAAGCCGAGCAGAGCCGACTACGTTACCTTTGAGATAATGTCCTCAAAGAAGGGCAAGAGCGAAAAGCTCACTCTCGCGATAGCTCTCACTCCCGACGGATGGAGACTCGACTACCCTACGTATTGATAACAGACGGTAAATGTTAAGACAATGTTTCTGTTTTACAAAAAATTAACCCGTATATGTAGCATTTTTCACAGATAAATGGTATAATCATAAGGTAAAAAATTTTAATATAGGAGATATAAATTATGGCTCTCGTAACTACGAAAGAAATGTTCAAAAAGGCATACGCAGGCGGATACGCTATCGGTGCTTTTAACATCAACAATATGGAGATCATCCAGGCTATTACAGAGGCTGCTGCAGAAGAAAAGTCCCCTGTTATCCTTCAGGTTTCCGCAGGCGCAAGAAAGTATGCAAAGCACGCTTACCTCATGGGCCTCGCTAAGGCTGCTATCGAGGACACAGGTGTTGATATGGCTCTCCACCTTGACCACGGCGATTCCTTCGAGATCTGCAAGTCCTGTATCGACGGCGGATTTACTTCGGTTATGATCGACGGCTCTCATCACTCCTTCGAGGACAATATCGCCCTCACAAGAAAGGTAGTTGAATATGCACACGCTAACGGCTGTGTTGTTGAAGGTGAGCTCGGTGTTCTCGCAGGTGTTGAGGACGACGTTGTAGCAGAGCATTCCTCTTACACACGTCCCGAAGAGGTTGAAGAGTTCGTTTCCCGTACAGGCGTTGACTCTCTTGCAATTTCTATCGGTACTTCTCACGGTGCATATAAGTTCACACCCGCTCAGTGCACAAGAAACGAAAAGGGTATCCTCGTTCCTCCCCCGCTCCGCTTCGATATTCTCGAAGAGATCGAGAAGAGACTCCCCGAGTTCCCGATCGTTCTCCACGGTGCTTCCTCTGTTCCTCAGGAATACGTAGCTGAGATCAACGCTCTCGGCGGCAAGCTTCCCGACGCAGTAGGTATCCCCGAAGAGCAGCTCCGCCGTGCGGCTCAGATGGCTGTATGTAAGATCAACATCGACTCTGATATCCGTCTCGCTATGACAGCAGGTATCCGCAGAGTATTCAATGAAGATCCCGCAGCGTTCGACCCCAGAGCATACCTCAAGGTAGCTCGTGAAGAGGTCAAGAAGATGGTTCAGCACAAGATCAAGAACGTTCTCGGTTCTTCCGGCTCTCTTAACTGAAATTAACGAATAAAACAGCTTTCGCAGGGCTGTTTCACGGCTTGTTGTGAAACGGTCCTGCTTTTTTTCACCTTTTTTCCTTGCGTTCATATACTGTAGTAAACTGAAATGCGGAGGTAACTTGCGTGAAAATAGTAGTAATGAAGCCAAACAGCCTGCTCTCGTCCATACTGAAAAAAATATTCGGCATAGGCAAAAAGCGAAAATGAATCCAAAGGGGAGAGCGCTCCCCGAAAATGTGACCATGAATATTAAAACGACCGAAAACAAAAAGATCAGCCGATAAGATAATAAACAAAAAGGAACAAATGTTCTATGAATGAGCAATTTTATATGAGTAATCTCCCCTACTACGAAATACCGACCCCCGTCAAGACTGTTCTTGCGGTCTTTGGCGCACACGGATACAGAGCGTACATAGTAGGAGGAGCGGTCAGAGATATTATGCGCGGTGCCCCTGTGCACGACTGGGACGTTGCGACCGAAACACCGCCCGAGCTGACAAAACAATTGTTCTGTGAGTACCCTGTTTACGATACCGGGCTGAAGCACGGCACCGTCACCGTAAACGTAGACGGTGAGCTTATAGAAATAACCACCTTCAGAACAGACGGCGAATATAAGGATTCGCGCCATCCCGAGAATGTTATGTTTACGGATAGTCTCTATGAGGACCTTGAACGCCGTGATTTTACGATAAATGCAATGGCGCTTAACCTCTACAAGGATCTCGAGGATCCTTTCAGAGGAATGAGAGATCTCGCCAATAATGAGATATGCGCGGTCGGTGTTCCTCTCGACAGATTTGCCGAGGACGCACTCAGAATAATGCGCGCATACAGATTTTCGGCGACCCTTCTTTATACGATAGAGGAAAAAACACTTGAGGCCACCTCAATATGCGCATACAGACTTGAATATATCTCGCGCGAGCGCATAAACGAGGAATGGAAAAAGATACTTACCGCGCCTTTTTGTTCCAAAGCGATCGTAACAATGAAAAAGTACGGCATCTTTACGTTTATTTTTCCCGGACTCAAGCTTGATCCCGAATATTTGAAGGACCTCGAAAAGCTTCCGCCGATCTACACGCTCAGAAGTGCGGCGTTTTTCAAAAACTGTACCGACGAGAAATTTGCCGAAGCGAGCTCACGGATAAATTTCACCAAAAATGAAGCAACAGAGGTGAAAAGCATTCTTGAGGCATACAGAAGCCTTGTAAGTGACCCTGACCAATCGCTCAGACGCTTCTGCTATCGCTACGGAAAGCTTGCGGAATATGCAGCACTTATTGCCGAGCACGATCTTCTCGTTCCGGCACGTATACTCCCCGAGGTAAGAGCTATTCTTTCGGATACAAGCATGATATGGTCACGCAAGGATCTGAAGATCAACGGAAACGACATCATCTCTCGCTACAACCTACCAAAAAGATCTCTCAGCGAGATCACGGAAGCACTTGTTCTTCTCGTCGTTGATCAGAAGGTCGAAAACGAGCGCGAGGCTCTGCTTTCGGCTATAGAAAATATCATAGAATGAAATGTTCCACGTGGAACATTTAAACCTGTCACATAAATTATAAGAATGTTCCACGTGGAACCTTTGAATATAAGTAAATAAAAAAGATGTTCCACGTGGAACATCTTTTTTGTTATTCTTCGATCTTGATTTCAAGATAGGAGTCGAATTTCTCCTTCAACCTCGGAAAGACAGAAATGTCGGGGTATTTCTTCAGAAAAGCCTCGGCATCGCCGTGTGTGCGCTCGATTATGCCCTCATCGGTTGAAAAACGTGCAAATTTGAATCTTTCCTCACCGCTTTGCCGTATATTGCGGTCCGCCCCCGACATTGTGAAGAGATCGCCGGGTCCGCGCACTTCGAGATCCTTCTTTGACACGTCGAATCCGCTTCTGTACTTTACGAGCGTGTCAAGTCTTGAAAGAGCCTCCGCGCTTCTCGAATCCGAGACGAGAACGCAGAAAGCTTCATATGAGCTTCGTGCTATACGTCCTCTCAGCTGGTGAAGCTGGGCAAGGCCGAATCTGTCTGCGCCTTCAATTATCATCAATGTTGCGTTCGGCACGTTTACTCCCACCTCAATGACCGTTGTGGACACCAAAACGTCAAGCTCGTGCGATTTGAAGGCGTCCATTACTTCACTTTTTTCGACAGCCTTCATTTTTCCGTGCAAAAGCCCTATTCTGAGTGTCGGAAGCGACTTTTTCATCTGTTTTGCGCGTTCTTCTGCAGAAAGTTCCTTCTTTATGCGTCGATCTTCATCGTCATCATCGTCTGTCGCCTCTATTGCAGGACAAACCACGTACACCTGGCGGCCTTCCGCACACTTTTTGATTATAAACGCCTCGAGACGTTCTCTGTAGCTTGAATCTACCCTCATAGTACGCACAGGGATCCTTCCCGGAGGAAGCTCGGTAATAAAAGAGGTGTCGTAGTCGCCGTAAAGCATCTTTGCATAGGTCCTCGGAATCGGAGTTGCACTGAGCGAGAGCGAATTTACGTTCCTATCCTTTCCGATGAGGTCCTGACGCTGCATTACACCAAAACGGTGCTGCTCGTCTATTATTACGAGCTTAAGCGAGTCCTCGGCAAAGATAACGTTCGAGCTTATAAGAGCGTGCGTACCGATTATCAGCTTTGGAGGAGTGTTTTTATCGGATATTGCCTCTCTTATCTCTCTTTTTGCTTTTTGAGAGGTAGAACCCATCAGAAGAAGCGTCTCAAAACCGTTTTTTGCAAAGAATCCGCACAGCCCATCGTAATGCTGGCGTGCAAGTATCTCGGTCGGTGCCATAAGAGCTACAGAATATCCGCTTCGAAGGACCATAAGTGCCGCAAACTGTGCTATAGCCGTCTTTCCGCAGCCTACGTCTCCTATAACTATGCGCTTCATCAAAAAATCGGACGAGAGATCCTCATATATTCCTTGAAGAGCCGCACTCTGTCCGTCCGTCAGCTTGAAAGGAAGACTCTCCACCTCTTCTTTCGGATATTCTATGTGCATATCATAGTCTTTTTTTACGTCACTTCGTCTGCCGTTCAGCTTCAGCATCAGAAAATACATAAAGAATTCTCGGTAGGAGATGCTGTCGCCTGCCTTTTTGACATCCTCAAAGCTTTTTGGCTCGTGAAGAAGCCTCAGCGCGTCGCCATAACCAAGCAGAGAACGGCTATCGCATATTTCTTCGGGTAAATATTCATCAAAGAAAGAACAATTGTTCTGTTCTACTGCTTCAATTGCACTTCTGACATTATTTGACACAATTTTAGAGCTGAGCCCCTTTGTCAGCGAATATATCGGAAAAAGCCCGACGAGCGGCACTCTCCCATCCGCGAACTCGCATATCGGGTTGTCCGTGCATATTCTGCCGCCTATCCTGCGATAGCGACCAAAGACTCTTATTCTGTCTCCGATCTCATATTTCGGGATCGCGTGTACGTTCTTGCAGAAGAATGACAGCTCCGCCGTAGCAGAATCGTCAAAAGCGGTGAATTTTACAATATTTCTGCCGCCTTTAATCCTTGCGAGGCGCGGATTTGAGGAAACTGTGAGGAGGGCGGAGTGCTTTTCTCGGTCGAGAGCGTCGGATAGCAGAACAATTGTTCCTCTATCCTCGTACCTTTGCGGCAGATGGAGAACAAGCTCCTCCGCACTGAAGATCCCCATTTTTTCGTACAGTTCTTTTCTTACCTTTCCGATGCCTTTTACCTTTTCAAGCTCCATATCGATCTCCTTTTTTCTTACGTATAATATTATATACGATTTTTTTTGCGTTGTCAAGCATATTCTTGAAAATGCCTTGACTTTTGCGCGGGTTTATGCTATAATTTTAGTGAAAAAAGAAAGAGAGGTGCGCTTATGCCTTTAATAGTACTTGATCCGGGACACGGTGAAAAAGGGAATCCGCATACCACAAAAGCAGGCTTCTATGAGGGAACACAGAACTTTATACTTGCAGGTAAGCTCAGATCTAAGCTTGAGGCTGCGGGATTTACCGTCCTTACCACTCGCGAGAGTGTGACGGACGATCCCTCTCTTGAAGAAAGAGGAAGACTCGCGGGCGAGAATGGGGCGGATATGTTTATTTCGATACATTCTAACGCTCCGGGTGCAAATGCGCCGAACTACTCGGAGGTCTGCGGCTCGGAGGTCTTCTACTCTGTTACGGATAAGGAGTGGAATGTTCCCGTCGCGCGTAAGCTGAATGCCGCTGTCGTCGAGGCGATGCAGACAAAGGACAGAGGCATAAAGATAAGACTTTATCCCGAAAGAGACGACGTGGATTATTACGGAGTTATAAGACACAGTGCACAGAGCGGATGTAAGCACGCATTCCTCATCGAGCACGGTTTTCATACGAATCCGCACGACAGCTCGGTCCTTCAGAGCGACGAAGGGCTTGAGAGGATAGCCGAGGCAGAGGCGAGAGTCATCTGCGAGGTCTTCCGGATGTAATTTTCCTTCCTTATATAATATATATAATATAGATCAGGTTGCGGACTGTCCGCGGAGGTGAAATATGAAGGTTTCCACAATGGTAAATTTATTTTACGATGCTAAAAACGGAGACGACGCTTATCTCGAGTCTGTGAGAAAAACACGTGAAATTGGCTTTACCACAATGGATTTCGTTATGTGCGGAATGCAGAGAAATGAAACAGAGCTCAACGGTGACAGATGGGAGTTCCTCGTCGACAGAATAGGAAACGAGGCTGCAAGGCTCGGAGTCGAGTTCGGACAGAGCCACCTCCCCTATTATAAATGGAAAACGAGCGATCCTGCCGCGGAAGGCTGCGAAAAGAACGAATTTATTATAGAAATGACCAAAAGGAGCATCGAAATAAGCAGAATGCTCGGCGTAAAGTGGGCGGTAGTGCATCCGGTCACCGACCACAAATACATTGTTGACGACGAGAAAAACCTCGCCTATAACCACGAAATATACGATAAATACGTAGAGCTCGCATCGAAGTACGGTGTGGGTATCGCCTTTGAAAATATGGCGGACATCGACGGAAACCGCCGTTACGGAACCGTAGCTAAGGATCTTATACAGATAGTGGACTCGTATAATTCCGAATACGTGGGTGCTTGCTGGGATTTCGGACATGCAAACAGAGTGAAGCTTCCGCAAGGGCTCCAGATAGAGGCTCTCGGAAAGAGACTCAAGGCTACGCACGTTGATGATAATATAGGTCAGACAGACCTCCATACGATACCTTACCTTGGTACGGTGAACTGGGAGGATGCCGTTACGGCACTCAAAAGCATAGGATACGAGGGGGATTTTAACTTCGAGCTTGCCGTTTGCAAGAGACTTCCGAAGGAGCTTATTCCCTCGGCGGCGAAATTTATATTCGACGTCGGAAATTATATAGTTGATACTTACGGAAATTAACGTAATACGGCACGGAAGGATAAAAGTATCCGTGCCGTAGAATTATTCCTTGAAAGGAGGCGCAGACACTGCAGTGACGGTTAACGTGACAAAAAGAATATCCAAAATAACAGCCATAGTGCTTCTTATAGCTCTCGCGCTCGCCTCCTGCGTGTATTTGCCCGGGCGAGATACGGGTACGGCGGATGGGTCAACTTCGGCAACAGTCGCAACCACCCCGATAGAAACCACTTCGGAAAGCGGGTCAACCTCGGCAACAGTCGCAACCACCCCGATAGAAACCACTACGGAAAGCGGGTCGACTTCGGCAATAGTCGCAACCACCCCGATAGAAACCACTTCGGAAAGCGGGTCAACTTCGGCAACAGTCGCAACCACCCCGATAGAAACCACCACGGAAAGCGGGTCAACTTCGGCAACGGTCGCAACCCCTCCGGACGTTCCGACAAAGGAGCTTACGTACGATCCTCTGCAGACGGATCTGAAAACCGCGTCGCCGTACTCGTTTATAGCGGATGCGGAGGATATGCGCGTGCTCTTCCTTCAGGGCGGCAAGGATGATAAGATATACCCCGCAAGTATAACAAAGCTCGTCTGCGCGCTCGTTGCTCTTTCCTTTGCCGACGAAGAGGAAAAATTCACCGTCGGAAGTGAAATGAGCCTCGTCGCACGCGACGCCTCAAAGGCGGGCCTGAAAAAAGGCGACGTGCTCACTGTAGACCAGCTTCTCTATGCGCTCCTCCTTCCGTCTGGCGGAGATGCCGCCTACACGCTTTCGGTAAATATCGGACGCATTATTGCGAAGGATACCACTCTTTCGGATTCCGATGCCTCCGACGTTTTCGTTCGTGCCATGAACGAATACGCAAAAAACATAGGAATGAAGAATACTCTCTTTGAATCTCCCGACGGATACGTTGAAGGAGAGGAGGGAGGAACCACCACCGAGGATATGATACTCCTCGGTATATACTGTGCAAAGGAAAAGACCCTGCACAAGTACACCTCCTGCTACGAGAAGGTCGTCGAGCTCTCCTCGGGAAGACGCCTCGTGCTGAAGAACACGAACTCTTTCGTAAATCCCGCGTCAAGCTACTTTATGCCCTCGGTATTCGGACTTAAAACGGGAAACAACGACAAGGCGGGAAAGTGCCTTATTGCGTGCGCGAATATAAACGGCAGAGTCTACGTGGTGGGAAGCTTTCTCTCAGGCTCGAGCGTCTCACGCCTCTCGGATATAAAAAAGCTGTTTGATCTCCTTTCTTCCTCGGTGCGTTGACCCCCGATCCGGCAAAAAAACAGCAAAATGACCGAAAATACAAGGAAAAAACAGCATTTCGGCATATTGCCCAAAGAAAAACACCCGAAATATCGTAAAAACATCCGCCCGCGGCTTGCTTCAGCCTTAAAAACGGGCGGATTTTTGTATATATTGCACATATAAACCTCTGAAGATGGCGAAAAGTTCTCTGTTTTAGATATTGCATAATGAACAGTTTTATGGTATAATATATAAGCTTGATGTGCGTTGAAGCGAAAGGTTGCTGCATTATGCAGGTAATTTTCGTGGAGTATGTCCGATCGATCGGGCGAACGGCAGAGTTTTGTCCGATGAAGTGTGCTTCGCGTCTCTTTCCGAGATTTGCGTGATCGCAAAGGGTTGTATTGTTGCGACAGGCAAATGTCGGTTTTTAAAGGGACAAAACGCGAAACGCACGGAATCGTGTACAAGGAACTGCCGAGGTTAACGCTGCGGATAAACCCGATCCGCCGAGCGAAAATCTAACAGGAGGCTAAAGCAATGGCAACAGAAAAGACCAGAATCAGACTCAAGAGCTACGACAGCAAGCTTGTAGATGCAGCAGCAGCTAAGATTGTTGAAGCAGCAAAGAGAAGCGGAGCTCAGGTTTCCGGTCCTATCCCGCTCCCCACAGAGAAGGAGATCATCACGATCCTTCGTGCGGTGCATAAATATAAGGATAGCCGCGAACAATTCGAACGTCGCACACACAAGAGACTGATCGACGTAATTCGTCCTTCGAAGAAATTCATCGACGAGCTCCAGAACGTCGAGCTGCCCGCAGGAGTCGATATCGACCTCAAGGTCTGATAAGGGCAAAAAAACAAATCCACAATCAAACAACCAGGATGGTTGCTTGTGAGTCAAGTTGGCGCTTTCCGAGAGGAAAAATTCAAAACGTCAACCAATAACCACAGGAGGTTCATTATGAAAAAGGGTATTATCGGTAAGAAAATCGGTATGACACAGATTTTCGACGAAGTCGGAAACGTTATCCCGGTTACGATAATCAAGGCAGGTCCCTGCGTAGTAGCGCAGAAGAAGACTGTCGAAAACGACGGCTACAACGCCGTACAGCTCGGTTTCGAGGACGCTAAGGAAAAGCACCTCACCAAAGCTGAAAAGGGTCATTTCGAAAAGGCAGGAGTTGCTCTTAAGAGACATCTTAAGGAGTTCAGACTTGATGACATTTCCGGTCTCAACGTCGGTGACGTAATATCCGCCGATACCTTCGCCGCAGGCGACAAGGTCGACGTAACAGGTATTACAAAGGGTCACGGCTACACCGGTGCTATCAAGCGTTGGAATCTCCACATGCTCGGCAAGACACACGGTATCGGTCCTATCCACCGTCAGTCCGGCTCCATGGGCGTAATCGACCCCGCAAGGATCTTCAAGAACAAGAAGATGGCAGGCCAATACGGTAACGAACAGGTAACTGTTCTTAATCTCAGCGTAGCAAAGATCGACGCAGAAAACAACCTCATCGCAGTTAAGGGTGCTATCCCCGGTGCGAAGGGCGGAATCGTTTTCATTCGCGACTCGGTTAAAGCGTAAGCGGAAGGAGGAAGAAATAAATGCCTAGTATTAAAGTATTGAACATGACCGGCGCAGAAGTAGGAAGCATCGAGCTCTCCGAAAAGATATTCGGCGCAGAGGTCAACGCAGCAGTTCTCCATGCCGCAGTAAGAGCATTCTTGCTCAACCAGAGACAGGGTACACAGTCCACACTTACCAGAACAGAGGTAAGCGGCGGCGGTAAGAAGCCCTGGAGACAGAAGGGTACAGGACGCGCTCGTCAGGGTTCCACACGTGCTCCCCAGTGGACACACGGTGGTGTGGCTCTCGGCCCCAAGCCCCGCGACTACAGAGTATCCCTCAACAAGAAAACAAAGAGAGTTGCTCTCTTCTCTGCACTCAGCGATAAGGTTGCTGAAGGTAAGCTCATCGTTGTTGACAGCATAGTTTCCGAAGAGTACAAGACCAAGACCATGGTTGCAATGCTCGCAGCAGTTAAGGCTGAAGGAAAGACACTCGTTGTTCTCCCCGAAGTAAGACCTTGCGTAGTAAAGAGCCTTGCAAACATCGCAAAGGTAAAATCCACACTTTCCTCTACTCTCAATGTTTATGACATCCTCAATGCAGATACACTTGTAGTGGACAAGGCTGCTATAGAAAAACTCGAGGAGGTTTACGCATAATGAAAATGGTACAGGATATCATCATAAAGCCGCTTATCACGGAAGCGAGCATGGATATGATGGCTGATAAGAAGTACTGCTTTAAGGTACTCAAGAACGCAACAAAGCCCGAGATCGCAAACGCAGTCGAGGTTATGTTCGGCGTACAGGTACAGTCTGTAAACACCGTGAATATGAAGAGAAAGCCCAAGAGACTCGGTATGAACTCGGGATACACTCCCGCATGGAAAAAGGCTATAGTTACTCTTAAGCCCGAATCCAAGACGATCGAGTTCTTCGAAGGACTTAACTGATGGTAGGAGGAAGACGAAATGCCTACAAAGAAGTATAAGCCTACGACACCCTCGAGAAGACATATGTCTGTTCCCACTTTTGAGGAGCTCACAAAGTTCTCCCCCGAGAAGAGCCTCGTAGTAGTAAAGAAAAAGAACTCAGGCCGTAACAACTACGGTCGCATCACAGTACGTCACAGAGGTGGCGGAAACAAGGTCAAGTACCGTATCGTAGATTTCAAGAGACCTACCGGAAGCGCAACTGTTGTCGGCGTTGAGTACGACCCCAACAGAAGCTCTTACATCGCTCTCCTTGAGAACGAAGAAGGCAAGAAGAGCTATATACTCGCTCCTCAGGGCCTTACCGACGGAGACGTTGTATACAGCGGCGAGGATGCAGATATCAAGGCAGGTAACACACTTCCTATCGCAAACATCCCCACAGGTACTCTCATCCACAATATCGAGCTTTATCCCGGTAAGGGCGGCCAGCTCGTTCGTTCCGCAGGTGCTGCTGCACAGCTCATCTCCAAGGAGAACGGCATCGCTCAGGTAAGACTTCCCTCCGGCGAAGTAAGAATCGTAAGACTTGAGTGCAAGGCAACTATCGGTCAGGTAGGTAACCTCGAGCACGACACAGTTAAGGTCGGTAAAGCAGGTAAGACAAGACACAAGGGTATCAGACCTACGGTAAGAGGTTCGGTAATGAACCCCTGCGACCACCCTCACGGTGGTGGTGAAGGACGCTCGCCCATCGGCCGTCCGGGCCCTGTAACACCTTGGGGCAAGCCCGCTCTCGGATATAAGACGAGAAACAAGAAGGCAAGAACAGATAAGTTCATTGTCAAGCGCAGAAATGCGAAATAAGCGAAGGAGGCAAAATTAAATGAGTAGAAGCTTAAAGAAGCCGCCTTTCGTCGAGGAGAAGCTTTATAACAGAATCGTAGCTATGAACGAGAAGAACGAAAAGAAGGTTCTTAAGACATGGTCCCGTTCATCCACAATATTCCCGGAATTCGTAGGACACACAGTTGCTGTTCATGACGGCAGAAAGCACATTCCCGTATACGTAACCGAGGATATGGTAGGTCACAAGCTCGGCGAATTCGCACCGACCCGTACCTTCAAGGGACATGCGGGCTCGAAGACATCCAACAACGGTAAGTAATTAAGGGAGGAATAAAAAATGCAGGCAAAAGCAATTCTTAAGTACGCACGCATCTCCCCCCGTAAGGTAAAGATCGTTCTCGACCTCATCAGAGGCAAGGACGCAGACGTAGCAATGGCTATTCTTCAGAATACACCCAGAAGCGCGTCCGAATACCTTGTAAAGTTGCTGGGAAGTGCAGTGGCAAACGCAGAAAACAATTTCCATATGGATGCCTCGAAACTCTACGTTTCCGAGTGCTATGTGTGCCCCGGTCCTACGCTCAAGCGCATGATGCCCAGAGCTAAGGGAAGCGGCGACAGAATACTGAAGAGAACATCTCACGTGACTATCGTAGTCTCTGAGAGAGCATAACTTAGGAGGCTGAATATGGGACAGAAAGTTAATCCGCACGGCATTCGTGTCGGCGTAATCAAAGACTGGGATTCCAGATGGTTCGTAAACGACGAAGCATTCGGTGATACCCTTGTTTCCGACTATAAGGTCAGAAAGTACCTCAAGAAAGAGCTCCAGAAAGCAGGAGTTCCCAAGATTGAGATCGAAAGAGATAACAACGGCAGAGTTCGCGTGATCATCCACTGCGCGAAGCCGGGTATCGTAATCGGCCGTGGCGGAGCAGAAATCGAAAAGTACAGAGCAGAGCTCGAAAAGATCACAGGTAAGACGGTTGCTATCAACGTAGCAGAGGTCAAGAACCCTGATATCAACGCTCAGCTCGTAGCAGAAAACATCGCATCTCAGCTCGAAGGCCGTGTAGCTTTCAGAAGAGCTATGAAGATGGCTATCCGCAACACCATGAAGAGCGGCGCTAAGGGTATCAAGATATCCTGCGGCGGACGTCTCGGCGGCGCGGAGATCGCAAGAAGCGAGCACTACCACGAAGGAACAATTCCGCTCCAGACACTCAGAGCTGATATCGATTACGGCTTCTGGGAAGCAAACACGACCTACGGTAAGATAGGTGTTAAGGTTTGGATCTATAAGGGCGAGGTTCTCAACGTAGTAAATCGCAGCGAAGAAGATAACAGAAGAAGACGCAACGAAAACGGAAGAGGCGACCGCAAGGACCGCAGAAACAACGGCGACCGCAGAAACAACGGTGACCGCAGAAACAACGGCGACCGCAAGGGTAACTTCAACGGTAAGGGCGGCTTCAACAGAGGCGAACGCAAGGACGGTCAGAGAACAGAACGCAGACCCCGTCCCGATGCAAGACCTGTAGATAAAGCACCGAAAGAGGGGGGCGAGCAATAATGTTAATGCCTAAAAGAGTTAAGTACCGCAGAGTACAGCGCGGCAGACTTAAGGGCAAGGCAAGCAGAGGCAACACACTCACATACGGTGAGTACGGTCTCGTAGCTACAGAGCCCGCTTGGATCACAAGCAACCAGATAGAAGCAGCGCGTATCGCAATGACGAGATACATTCGCCGTGGCGGTAAAGTATGGATAAAGATATTCCCTGATAAGCCGATCACAGAGAAGCCGGCTGAAACACGTATGGGTTCCGGTAAGGGTTCACCCGAATACTGGGTAGCAGTAGTTAAGCCCGGAAGAATAATGTTTGAAATGTCCGGCGTCTCCGTAGAAGTCGCAAAAGAGGCAATGCGTCTTGCAGGACATAAGCTTCCTATAAAGACAAAGTTTATTGCCAAAGAAAACGTAGAGGAGGCATAAGAAGTGAAAGCAACAGAACTTAAAGAACTTACAGTTGAAGAGCTCAACGGCAAGCTCAAGGATTTGAAGGAAGAACTTTTTAACCTCCGTTTCCAGCACGCAATAAACCAGCTTGAGAACCCGCACAGAATCACGGAAGTCAAGAAGGATATTGCCCGCGTGATGACAGTTCTTCATGCGAAGAACGCATAAGGAGGCACAAGATGACTGAAAGAAACCTTAGAAAAACAAGAGTCGGTAAGGTTGTAAGCGATAAGATGGCTAAGACAATAGTTGTTGCTATCGAGGACAACGTAAAGCACCCGACGTACGGTAAGATCGTCAAGCGTACACTTAAGGTACACGCTCACGATGAAAACAACGAATGCGGAATCGGTGATACAGTCGAGATAATGGAAACAAGACCCCTCTCCAAGACAAAGAGATGGAGACTTGTAGAGATTATCGAAAAGGCTAAGTAATCTGTCCGGAAGAAACAGTAAATACGTCAAGATCGTATTGAATTAGGAGGAACGCAAAGTGATACAGCAACAATCAATGATGAAGGTTGCCGACAACACCGGTGCAAAGGAACTGATGTGCATTCGCGTACTCGGCGGAACAGGCCGTAGATACGCTAACATCGGAGACGTAGTAGTTGCTACAGTTAAGAAGGCAACACCCGGCGGAGTTGTTAAGAAGGGCGAAGTAGTAAAGGCAGTTATCGTTAGAAGCAAAAAAGGCGTAAAGAGAGCTGACGGATCCTACATCAAGTTCGACGAGAACTCAGCGGTAATCATCAAAGAAGATAAGAACCCCAAGGGTACACGTATTTTTGGCCCTGTGGCAAGAGAGCTTCGTGAGAAGGACTACCTTAAGATCCTCTCCCTCGCTCCCGAAGTACTTTGATAGGAGGCAGAATAATGAGCAAAACAGTTATTAAAACAGGTGATGAAGTTGTTCTCCTTACAGGTCAGTACAAGTACAAGAAGGACGAGAACGGCAACGTTAAGACACACAAGGTAATCGCTGTCTCCCCCAAGGAAGGCAAGGTAATTATCGAGGGTGCAAACGTGATCAAGAAGCACGTAAAGCCCAGAAGACAGGGTGAAACAGGCGGCATAATCGAGGCTGAAGGCGCTCTTTATGCTTCCAAGGTAGCTCTTTACTGCCCCAACTGCAAGCAGGGTGTAAGAGTTAAGAAGGCCGTTTCCGAAGAAACAGACAAGAACGGCAACACAAAAAGAGTCGTAAAGCGCCTCTGCGCTAAGTGCGGCAAAGAACTTTAAGGAGTGAAAACATGGCAAGAATTAAAGATTTGTATGTAAATGAAGTAGCTCCTGCTCTTATGAAGAAATTCGAGTACAAGAGCACAATGCAGATTCCTAAGCTCGACAAGGTAGTCCTCAACGTAGGCGCAGGCGACGCAAAGGAAAACACAAAGGTTATCGACACCATAATCGGCGAGCTCACACTCATCACAGGTCAGAAGGCAGTTCCCACTTACGCTCGTAAGTCGGTTGCTAACTTCAAGCTCCGTGAGGGTATGAAGATCGGCGCAAAGGTTACACTCAGAGGCGAGAAGATGTATGAGTTCGTAGACAGACTCTTCAACTTCGCACTTCCCAGAGTTCGTGACTTCAAGGGTATCAACCCCAACGCGTTCGACGGCAGAGGAAACTATGCCCTCGGACTTAAAGAGCAGCTCATATTCCCCGAGATCGAGTACGATAAGATCGACAAGATCCGCGGAATGGATATCTGCTTCGTAACAACGGCAAATACCGACGAAGAGGCAAGAGAGCTTCTTAAGCTCCTTGGCGCTCCGTTCGCACAGAACTGAGGAGAGTAACACTATGGCAAAGAAGTCGATGATTCTCAAGCAGCAGAAGGACCAGAAGTTCTCCACAAGAGAATATAACAGATGCAAGATCTGCGGACGTCCCCATGCTTATCTTCGCAAGTACGGAATCTGCCGTATCTGCTTCAGAAACCTTGCTTACAAGGGCGAAATACCCGGTGTAAAGAAGGCAAGCTGGTAATTACCCGAAAGGGATTACAAATAGCGTGAAAGCGCAATAGCTCCAAACTGCCGTAAGGAAAGGACGGTGTATTGAGGTTTCTCCTCAAAACGCCCCTTTGCGGCCGCGAGACCGCAAGGTTTTTTATACCGCGAAAGCGGTGTGGAGATAAAACAGTCCTTTAACCGACGACAAGCCGCCGGGGGAGGTACCCGGCAGCAAGATAAAATTTAACTTGCATAAGGAGGATAAAAATATGCAAATGTCAGATGTAATTGCCGATATGCTCACAAGAATCCGCAACGCAAACAATGCGAAGCACGCGAGCGTAGATGTTCCGGCGTCAAAAATGAAGAAGTCCATCGCTCAGATTCTTCTCGATGAGGGCTATATCAAGTCCTATGAAGTAGTAGAAGACGGCAAGCAGGGCGTAATCAAGATCCAGTTGAAGTACACACAGGGTAAGCAGAAGGTTATCCGCGGCCTTAAGAGAGTTTCTAAGCCCGGTCTCCGTATCTACGCTTCTTGCGAAGATATGCCCAAGGTAATGAACGGCCTCGGAATCGCTATCGTTTCCACGTCTAAGGGCGTTATGACCGATAAGGCAGCTCGCCTCGCTAACGTTGGCGGCGAAGTGCTTTGCTTCATCTGGTAAGGGGAGGTAAAGAGTAATGTCAAGAATAGGAAGAATGCCTATTACCGTTCCCGCAGGCGTAACAGTTACCGTATCTGCTGATAACGTAGTAACAGTAAAGGGAGCAAAAGGCGAACTTACACAGGCTGTAGATCCCAGAATCAGTGTTGCAGTAAACGGCACTGAGGTCGTAGTATCTCGTTCAAGCGATGAAAAGGAGCACAGAAGCCTTCACGGTCTCTACCGCACACTCATCGCAAACATGGTAACCGGTGTAACAACAGGTTACTCCAAGAAGCTCGAAATCGTAGGCGTAGGTTACAGAGTTGCTTTGACAGGCAAGAACCTCACACTCGGTCTCGGACATTCTCACTCTATAGTAATAGAGCCTGAAGCAGGAATCTCTTTCGAGTGCCCTGATCAGAACACAATAATCGTAAACGGAATCGACAAGCAGCTCGTTGGTGCTACCGCAGCTGTCATCAGAAGTAAGAGACCTCCTGAACCGTACCACGGCAAGGGTGTTAAGTACGCTGATGAAAGAATCCGCCGCAAAGCCGGAAAGACCGGTAAATAATGAAGGGAGCAGACGCAAATGGTTACAAAGAAGGATAGAAACCTCGCTCGTATCAAGAGACATACAAGAGTCAGAGCAAAGGTCAGCGGAACAGCTGAGCGTCCGCGTCTTGCAGTATATCGTTCTAACGCGCACATTCAGGCGCAGGTTATCGACGATGTGGCAGGTGTTACACTTGCATCCGCTTCCACATATGAGGCAGGATTTGAAGGCGTAGGCAGCAACAAAGAAGCAGCAAAGAAGATAGGCAAGCTCGTAGCAGAGCGCGCACTTGAAAAGGGTATTACCGATGTCGTATTTGACCGCGGCGGCTATATCTATCACGGACGCGTATCGGAACTGGCTGAAGGAGCTCGTGAGGGCGGACTTAAGTTCTGATTTTCCGGTTTGTACGCTGTTCAACTTGATTTAATTGAACAAACATTAGGAGGCTATTATGGCAACAAAATTCAATCCCGGCGCAGTTGAGCTCAAAGAGCAGCTCGTAGCGCTGAACCGTGTATCGAAGACAGTCAAAGGCGGCCGTATCGCTCGTTTTGCAGCTCTTATGGTAGTAGGAGATGAGAACGGACATGTAGGCGTAGGACTTGGTAAAGCTGCTGAGGTACCCGAAGCAATAAGAAAAGGCATCGAAGATGCTAAGAAGAATATGTATGAGATCTCGCTCAAGGGAACAACTATTCCCCACGAGAT
Source organism: Oscillospiraceae bacterium (assembly GCA_015064885.1). Lineage (GTDB taxonomy): Bacteria > Bacillota > Clostridia > Oscillospirales > CAG-272 > SIG640. The sequence goes on along the minus strand of SVRJ01000008.1, from coordinate 26,094 downwards.
AATCGGTGTGTTCGGAGCAGGTAAGGTTCTCCTTAAGCCCGCAGCACCCGGTACAGGTATTATCGCGGGCGGCAAGGTAAGAGCCGTTCTCGAATGCGCAGGTATCAAGAATATCCGTGCAAAGTGCCTTCGTTCCAACAACCCGACCAACGTTGTTAAGGCAACGATGGAAGGACTTAAGTCTCTCCGTTCTGCAAGCGAGGTAGCTTCTATCCGCGGACTTAACGAAGAAGACGTAAAGGCTTGAGGAGGTAATTAAAAATGAAAAAGATTACACTTGCAAAGAGCCTTATAGGCGCAAAGCCCAATCAGAAGGCAACAGCTGCTTCTCTCGGTCTCAAGAAGATCGGTGACAGCATCACACTTGCAGACGACGCAGTTCTCGCAGGTAAAATCAAAGTACTTTCTCACCTTCTTAAGGTTGAGAACGTATAAGTAAAGGAGGAATTCAGATGAAGCTTCATGAACTTGCTCCCGCTGAAGGTTCCGTAAGAGATACTTTCAGAAAAGGAAGAGGCCCCGGATCCGGTAACGGCAAGACCGCAGGTAAGGGCCATAAGGGTCAGAACGCTCGTTCAGGCGGCGGTGTAAGACCCGGTTTTGAAGGCGGACAGATTCCGCTTTACAGAAAGCTCCCTAAGAGAGGTTTCAAGAACAGATTCGCAGTTCACTACGCAGTAGTTAACGTAGGCGATATCTGTGCAAAATTTGAGGACGGCGCAGTAGTAGATCTCGCAGCTCTCAAGGAAGCTAAGCTCGTTCGCAAGGAGCTTGACGGTGTCAAGGTTCTCGGCAACGGCGAAGTTACCAAAAAAATAACTGTCAAAGCGACAGTCTTTTCAGCAACCGCTAAGGAAAAGATAGAAGCAGCAGGTGGAAAGACAGAGGTGGAATGAGATGTTTCAGTCATTCAAGAACGCTTGGAAGATAACAGATCTTCGTACCAAGATGCTCTTCACATTGCTCGTCATCGTTCTTTACCGTATAGGCGCAAACATCCCGGTTCCTTATGTAGCAGCAGACGCGATCAATTCGTTTAATCTTTCTACATCCGGCTCGATACTCGCATATATGAACGTACTCAGCGGTGATGCATTTGGAAAGGCAACGCTCTTCGCACTCTCAGTTTCTCCGTATATCACATCTTCTATCGTGATCCAGCTTCTCGGCGTCGCTTTCCCGAACTCTATCGGAGCTTGGGCAAAGGACGAGCAGGGAAAGAAGAAGATCAACGCGCTCACAAGAATAGTAACAGTAGCTCTCGCGATCCTCACAGGATTCGGATACGTAACGATTCTTGAAGCGTACGGCATGCTTATCTCTGATATCAATTGGTTCTCTAAAATAGTAATGGTGTTCATCTACACAGCAGGTGCCGCTCTTATCATGTGGCTCGCTGAAAAGATCAACGACAAGGGAATCGGTAACGGAATCTCTATGATACTTTTCGCAAATATCATTGCAGGTCTTCCTACACTCTTCTCCAGCATTTACTATATGGTATTCACCAACGGATCTTTTGATTCCTTCCAGCTCTGGCCCGGCCTCGTAATGGCAATATTCACTATCGCCGTTATCCTCGCTATCGTCGTTCTTACTATCTGGGTTACAAACTCCGAGAGAAGAATTCCGATCCAGTACGCTAAGCGCGTAGTAGGTCGTAAGATGTACGGCGGTCAGAACTCCAACCTCCCCCTCAAGCTCAATATGGCGGGAGTTATGCCGATCATCTTCGCAAGCTCGATCGCAACAGTACCCGCAACCATCGCATCCTTCTTCCCGAACAGCAAGTTCTGGAAGGGCGTAACAGAAGTAATGGGTATGGATACAGTTCTGTATCTCATCATATTCCTCCTTCTCATCGTTGGTTTCTCGTACTTCTATATTCTCATATCCTTTGACCCCGTTGAAGTGGCAAACAATATACAGAGTCAGGGCGGCGCTATCCCGGGTATCCGTTCGGGTAAGCCTACCTACCAGTATATCAAGAAGATCCTTAACAGAGTGACCCTCATGGGCGCATTCTTCCTCGGATTTATCGCTTGCTTCCCGCTTCTGGTCAATATGATAGCATCGCTCTGTAACTATACAGCGCTCTCTACACTCGCATTCTCCGGCTCTTCACTCCTGATCATAGTCGGTGTAATTCTCGAAACAGAAAGAGATATCGGCAGCCAGGTAGCTCTCCGTAACTACGGCGGCTATAATCCTAAGGGATTCCTCGGCTGATAAATTAAAAAGAGGTGTGCATATGAAGCTTATATTGCTTGGAGCTCCCGGTGCCGGAAAGGGCACGCAGGCTGAGCGTATATCCAAAAAATACAATATACCCACAATCAGCACAGGCGAAATTCTCAGAACTCAGATAAAGAACGGAACAGAACTCGGTGCCAAGGCTAAAGAGTATATGGACAAGGGTCAGCTCGTTCCCGATAACCTCGTTATCGGTATGGTTGCAGACTTCCTCTCCGCAAGAGGAAACGAAGGCTACATCCTCGACGGCTTCCCGAGATCCATTCCTCAGGCAGAGGCTCTCGACGCTATGGGAATAACCCTCGACAAGGTTCTTTCTATAGAGGTTCCCGATGAAACTATCGTTGAGAGAATGAGCGGTAGAAGAGTTTGCTCCAAGTGCGGAGCTACCTACCACACAAAGTACAATCCTCCTAAGGGAGATTGCTGTGATGCGTGCGGATCTGCTCTTAAGATCAGAGACGACGACAATGAGGCTACCGTAAGAGACAGACTCAGCGTCTACCACGCACAGACAGAGCCCCTCAAGAGCTTTTACGAAAAGAAGGGTATCCTCGTAAGCGTAGTCGGTTGCGAGAAGGTCGATGATACGACAGCCCTTGTATTCGAGGCACTCGGAGAGGCGTAAATATGATAACGATCAAAAATCCCGTTCAACTGTCCGGGATGAGAGACGCAGGCAGGATAACCGGTGAGGCTCTTCTGGCAGCAAGAGATTCCTTGAAGCCCGGAATGAGCACGCATGACGTAGATAAGGTCGTGCATGATTACATCGTAAAGCAAGGAGCGACTCCGTCGTTCCTTGGTTACGGCGGTTTTCCCGCCAGCGCGTGTGTCAGCGTCAATGACGAGGTCATACACGGAATACCGAACAGAAAAAGGATACTTAAAGAAGGAGATATCGTGAAGATCGACGTCGGAGCCTACTATAAGGGCTTCCACGGAGACAGCGCGAGAACCTTCGCCGTCGGAAAGACAGATGCGGCAACGCAGAAGCTTATCGACGTGACACGGGAAAGCTTTTACGTTGGTATAAAGAAGCTCGAGATCGGAAACAGACTCGGAGACGTTTGCTCGGCAATAGGCGAGCATATAGAGAAGAACGGCTTCGGTATCGTAACCGACTTTGTCGGACACGGTATCGGTGAGCACCTTCACGAAAGCCCCGAGGTTCCGAACTTCGGCAGACCGGGAAGAGGCGTAAGACTCTGCAGCGGAATGACTCTTGCCATAGAGCCTATGGTGAATGCGGGAAGCGGAAGAATATACGTTCTCCCTGATGGATGGACTGTCAAAACACTTGATAGATCTCTGTCCGCTCACTACGAGAACACAGTCGCGCTTACCGATAACGGAGTCGAGATACTGACACTTATCGAAAAGGATTATCCGTTTTAAGCTTGAATATCATATTTAAAAATCATGACAGGAGGAAATTACTGTGGCAAAGGACGAAAACGTAATAGAGTTTGAAGGCAAGGTAGTGGAAACACTCCCCAACGCAAACTTTAAAGTACAGCTTCCGAACGGGCACATCGTAACAGCCCATATATCCGGAAAGCTCAGAATGAACTATATACGCATACTGCCGGGTGATACGGTAACCGTTGAGGTTTCAGCATATGACCTCACAAAGGGCAGAATAACCTGGCGTTCCAAATAATAACGAAAGGCATGGTGAAATTATAATGAAGGTTAAACCATCCGTAAAGAAGATCTGCGAAAAGTGCAAGATCATAAGAAGACACGGCCATGTAATGGTCATCTGCGAAAACCCCAAGCATAAGCAGAAGCAGGGTTGAGCAACAATAAAATTTTAAAATCAGAAAGGAAATAACAGAATGGCTCGTATAGCTGGTGTTGATATTCCGAATCAGAAACGCGTAGAGATCGCCTTGACATATATCTATGGTATAGGCCGCAAGAGCGCAAACGATATCCTCGCAAAGACAGGTATAAACCCCGACACACGTGCAAAGGACCTTACAGAAGATGAGGTTGCAAAGCTCCGTGACGTAATCGAAAACGAATACACTGTTGAAGGTGACCTCAGAAGAGACGTACAGCTTAACATCAAGCGCCTCGTTGAGATCAACTGCTACAGAGGAATCAGACACAGAAAAGGTCTCCCCGTAAGAGGACAGAGAACAAAGACAAACGCGAGAACAAGAAAAGGTCCCGCAAAAACCATTGCTAACAAGAAGAAGTAAAGGAGCAGCATAAAGATGGCAAAAGTCGCAGCTAAAAAGGTTGTTAAGAAGAGACGCGAGCGCAAGAACATCGAAGAAGGCGCAGTTCACATTCAGTCCAGCTTTAACAACACAATTATAACAATAACCGATGTCAACGGAAACGCAATTTCGTGGGCGTCCGCAGGCGAACTCGGCTTCAAGGGCTCCCGTAAGTCTACTCCCTTCGCAGCACAGAGTGCTTCCGAAACAGCAGCAAAGCTCGCTATGGAGCACGGCCTCAAGAAGGTTGAAGTATACGTAAAAGGCCCCGGATCGGGAAGAGAATCCGCTATCCGTGCGCTTGAGACAGTAGGTCTTCAGATAACACTTATCAGAGACGTAACTCCCATACCGCACAATGGTTGCAGACCGCCTAAGCGCAGACGCGTTTAATTTTAAAACGGAGGTAATACTAATATGGCACGTTATACAGGTCCTGTTTGCAGACTCTGCCGCAGAGAAGGCGTAAAGCTTTATCTTAAGGGCGACAGATGTATGTCCGGCAAGTGCGCTCTCGATCGCAGAAACAGCGCTCCCGGTCAGCATGGTGCAGCAGCAAAGAAGGCAAAAGAATACGGCAAGCAGCTTCGTGAGAAGCAGAAGGCTAAGAGATACTACGGCGTACTTGAGAAGCAGTTCGCAAACTACTTCGTAGAGGCTGAAAGAAAAGAAGGAATGACAGGTGAAAACCTCCTTATTCTCCTTGAGCGCCGCCTTGACAACGTAGTATACAGAATGGGTATGGCTTCTACAAGAAAGGAAGCTCGTCAGCTCGTTCTCCACACACACTTCACACTTAACGGAAAGAACGTAAACATTCCCTCGCTTCTTGTTAAGCCCGGTGATGTGATCGTAGTTAAGGAAACAAGCAGAGACAGCGTTAAGTTCAAGGAACTCGCTCAGGTAAAGAGACAGGAAGCTCCCGTATGGATGGAAGTATCCGAAGACGGCTACACATGCAAGGTAGTTGCTATGCCTAAGAGAGAGGATATCGAATTCCCGTTCGAAGAGCAGCTTATCGTTGAGCTTTATTCCAAGTAATCCGGATAGGGTCGCGAATAAAGCGGCACTTTCGGCAGTCTGATAAGAAAAGATCAGATCAATCAAAAATTTGAATAGGAGGATTATTTGGAATGATAGAGATAGAGAAGCCCAATATATTAACGTTAGACATTTCAGACGATGGCAAACACGGAGTATTCGTGGTTGAGCCGCTCGTAAGAGGCTACGGCATTACCCTCGGAAACTCACTCCGCCGTGTACTTCTCAATTCACTTCCCGGTTGTGCGGTAACGAACATCAAGATCAACGGTGTTCTCCATGAGTTTTCCGCAGTCGACGGAGTAAGAGAAGACGTACCCGAAATCGTACTCAATGTAAAGGGAATTGTAGCAAAGCTTCATGGCGTAACCCAGAAGAAGGCTGTAATTGACGTAACAGGTCCTTGCGAGATCACTGCGGGTGATATAAAGACAGATCTCGATCTTGAGATATTCAATCCCGATCTGCACATTGCAACACTCGAAGCAGACGCAAAGTTCTATATGGAATTGCAGTTTGATACGGGCAGAGGCTACGATAGCTCAGACGTCAACAAGAGAATATATGTTGAACGCGGTTTTGACAACATTATCGGCACGATCTTTACCGACTCTATATACACACCCGTATATAACGTAAAGTACGAAGTTGAAAACACACGCGTAGGCAACAATACAAACTTTGACAAGCTTACAATAGACGTGCTTACCAACGGAACTATTTCCGCTAAGGAAGCAATATCCCTTGGAGCGAAGTTTCTCACTGAACATCTCAATTTGTTCGTAGAACTCAGCGACGAGGCGAAGAAAGCCGAAGTTTTGGTTGAACGCGAAGAGACCAAGCGCGATAGGGTTCTTGAGATGCCCATTGAGGAGCTTAGCATGTCAGTGCGTAGCTTTAACTGTCTTAAGAGAGCCGGAATCGACACAGTCGAGGATCTTATAAACCGAACAGAAGACGAGATGATCAAGGTAAGAAATCTCGGAAAGAAGTCCCTCGAGGATGTTATCCATACTCTTCACTCTTTGGGACTTGAACTCAAGAAAGAAGAAGAGTAAGGTTCGGCAAGAACAAAATACAAAGAATAAGTTAAGATATAATCCTACAGAAGGAGGGAATTTATAATGCCCGGAACAAGAAAACTTGGCAGAACAAGTGACCACAGAAGAGCAATGCTCAGAGGCATGGTAACTTTGTTGCTTGAAAAGGGAACTGTTGAGACAACTCTTACAAGAGCAAAGGAAGTTCGTTCTGTAGCTGAGAAGATGATCACACTCGGTAAGAAGAACACTCTGGCAACACGCCGTCAGGCACTTGCTTATATAACAAAAGAAGATGTTGTAACAAAGCTCTTTAACGAGATCGCTCCCAAGTATGCTAACCGCAACGGCGGTTACACACGCATCTACAAGCTCGGTCCCCGTAGAGGTGACGCGGCTGAGATGGCGATCATCACACTCGTTGAGGAAGACGAGACATCCGCTAACTAATTAAATTCCGAAAGGAATTTGGAAATTTTGCTGTTGCACGAAAGTGCAACAGCTTTTTCTTTATATATGATGTTGACAAGCGCGAGAAAATGTGGTATAATAAGATGTATGACTTTATCCTGATGACGATACAGTAAATTATAAATAAAGAAACCGAAAGAGGGATCTTGATGGAAAACAAAGTTCTGAAAGCAGAGATACGAGGTGAAAGAGCCGTCCGCAGAATAGCCGCGTCTATCGGCTACGTTATCGCTGCCGTTTTACTCATAATGGTGCTCACACAGTACCTCAAATTCGACCCTAAGACAGGAGAGGAGATCACAGACGGAAAGCTGAAGCAGTTCCTTAAGGTATATGAAAATAAAGCTCTTATAGAAGCTGCGGCGTTCAGCATGCTTGCGAGCCTTACCTGCTTTTTGCCCGCATTCCTTGCGGATATCTCTACTCTTGCCGTGTCCGCAGCGTCTCTCTTCATCATATATCAGAAGACACTCGGAAATATAACCAAATTCCCCAACGGCTTTTTCGCTATGGCGGTCTGCTTCTTCGGTGCGTCTCTTTACTGTGCCGTGATGAGAAGCAAAATATACAATACCAAGGGAAGACGCTTTAACCTGAATTCCCTGATTCCCCTTTCCGCTTTTCTCATGCTTGCAGATGCCTTTATATGCAAAAAAATAGTTGACTTTAAATACGAATACGAGATATATAACAGACTTGTCGACGTTACCGCAGACGACTACGTGGAAAAGGACTGGGGTGCCTTTGAGCCTCTCCTCCAGAAGATAGACCTCTGCGTTGACTCGGACTATATTTCTATAGCTATTGTTCTTGCCTTTGCCGCGCTTATAGTGATTGTTCTGCATAATTTCCCGAGACTCGCCACAATCTCTGCCGGAACGGGTGCCTTCTATACCCTCTATAAAATGACGGTAGGAAATATAAAGGTCGCCTCGGTTCCGATATTCCTTATCTCCGTGTTTGCCCTTGCCGCGGCAATTGCCGCCGTGAGCGCATCCGGATACCTCAAGGATGAGAGCGAATATGTCCCCGAGGAGCTCGAAGAGGACGTTGACGAGGATGATGAGGATGAGCTCGAATATCTTAAGAACAAAAACGAGCTCGAAAAGAACGGACTCGAAATGCAGGATTTTGACTGCTGAACCGTTTTTGATTTTTAGCCGCCACGCGGCAGAATGGAGTTGTGTTTATGAAAAAGCTTGTGCTTAAATATCTGCCGATCCCACTGGCACTTATTCTGGCATTGGTCGGTGCGTTTACCCTTTTTGCACTTACAAGCAACAGATATGAGTACGCTACCGTCAGCTATGCCTCAAGGGAGATCTCCGTCGATATGTCGGTATCAAATAACGGCACCGTCGTCAAGGTAATACCCGCGGACAATAAAAGCAACGAGGCACTCGTTAATTTCAAGCTCGACGGTATGCACGTGTCGGATGCCGTAGTCCTTCTCTCCGGTGTTGCGGAGGAAAATGAGACGGTATACGTCGGAGCTTATATACACGAGGACACCGAGGTCGATAGCAGCGAGATGAAGACTATGCTCGATTCCGCTTGCTCAAAGATAGATGTCAGCTGCCTCGGAACGTACGGTGTGTATAACGGATTTGACTTTAAAAGAGCGTTAAGCTATGACCAGACGATAGGTAAAATAACCTACGCCTCGCATTATGCCGATACGGTCACACAGGAGTTTTCTCTCTATATGGATTCCTACCTTATATACGCGGCTGATCCGTATGAAATGATGCTCTATGCAAAATACGTCGGTGAAAGCATCGGAAAGGATGCAGAGGAGCTCTTTTCTTCGGATTTCTCACACGTAAAAAACAACGTCACGCATATAAGCGAGGATGAAGCGAAAGCCCTTTCTTTTGAATTTCTTGAGATCACGCTGAATTGGAAGCCCGATTCGCTCTCCTTCGCGGGATTCAGATTTGACGAGGGCGACCTCGGATATGCCTTTAACTTCAGATACAACGGTGAGAACAGAGTTACCTTTGTAGACGTTGTAAACGGAAGCGTAAGAGAATATTTCTTAGACGATTATTGATAAATTAACGGGAGGTGTAAAAATGAGAGTGCGTAAAAAGCAGTTTATGCCCTGGCAGAAGTTTATATCAAACCTGACCTTCATGTATCAGGGGATACTCCTCCTTGCCTCCTCCCTGCTTGCATGCTCCTCCTTCTACCTCCTTACCTCCTTCTTTCTCGGACACGCGGATAAAATATACGTAACAGAGATCGCCTACGGAGGAATATTTACACGTCTTGCCTCCCCTTTGTTCTGGCTTGCGATAATATTTACCGCCCTGCTTCTTGTACTTATAATACTCTCTGATCCTATATCCCTCCTCCTTCTGAGGGTCTTCGGAGCCGGTAAAAAAGAGGAGGATATACGCTCGTATAATATAAAGCGAAGGATCCGTATGTCGGGCTTGAACTATTATGCGTTCTCGCTCATGGTCTATCTGATGTTTCTGTATTCATCCGTCGTTTTTTCACTCACGCTGAAGAACGGTACGATAGAATATATGTTCATATTCCTTTCGCTCGCTATACTTACCTTCCTCGCCAAAAAGCTCGTTGCACTGCCTACCTATATAGCTATGAGAAAGCATGAGCTGTGTGAGAAAAAGCGACGCAACCGCGAGGCTCTCGTGGTGAACAGAGACGAGGGCGAAAGCGCGGTAAGCGTATGTACCGTCACCCTTGAGCGCGAAAAATATCCCGTGATCTATGCCTGCGCCGAAAGAGCGGCAAAAAGACTCAGATGTGAGATAGAAAAAATAGAGGTCAACCTTGAAGCGGACGTGAAGAATATTTCCCCCGATGAAAGCATCGGCCCCGTGAGTCTCAGTATAGGCGCATCCCTTCTCGGAATCTTTACGGAACGAGAGCTTGAAGCGTATCTCACCGCGTTTTTTGTGCGCCTGCGTAACGGTACGCCAACCTACCTCGATAAGCTTATGACTCTGTCCTTGGCGGTGGATTTTTGTATCTCGTCGTGGAATCCTATCGACAAGCTTTACAGCCCGATAAAAATGCTTCTTACCACCGAATGCGGTGAGTGTATCGACTCGGTAAAAAGCTCTGTCGCCGTAAGTATTGATAAGTATTTCAGTAATACCGATGATGCCACCCTTGAGGCTATCTGTTCGGCTTCACTGAAAAAAGAAATATATCTGAATATTCCTTTTGCGTATGATAAAAGCTTCTATCACCCTTTGCTTAAGGGTGATTCACCGGTGGAGGATTACCAGACGAGACTTATTCATAGGTTCTTTACTTACGTAGAGAACAACAAGAAAATGCTGTATGATTCCTTCCCGGCAGCGATAAAAAACAAGGCATACGCTTTTGAATGCGATCCCGAAAAAATAGCCGAGCGAATAGAGACGGGAAGGCTGGATATTGCCGTAAGGCCCTCGGGTGCTTACGCAGAAGAAACAGAAAAAATAACGAGGTTTTTTGACTCCTCCTTTGCTCTCCTTGCCGAGCCGTCCTTTGAAAGACGAAGCGAAAGACTCTACAAGGCAAGAGTAAGACGGGTCACCGAATTTGAAAAGGACCTCGTCTCGGGAAAAATCAAGAGTGTTGAAGAAAAAGTATCGGCTGCCGAGGACTATCTCGAGCTTATGATGCCGGATGCGGCTATAGACGTCCTGAAGGACGTGGATAATGCCGATGCTTTGGAAAACGCACGCCTTTGCATAATTCTCGGTGAAGCAAAGCTCAGACTTGGAGATATCAGCGGTCTTGCCGAGATGAAAAAAGCAATAGATCTGGATTACAGATATGCCATGCACGCTGTGTTTACCGCAAAACGCTTGCTTGCGGTTAACGGTGACCCGGTGGACAGCTTTGACCGTATCAGGATGATGAACAGCGGCTTTATGAAATATCTGAAGAACGATCCGACCTGCGAAAAGCTATTCGTCATGGACGACATCACGGGAAAATATAAGCTTCTTCCTTCTGTGTCAGAATGCACGTCGTTTGATGCCGAAGAAAAAAAGGCGATCGCAGATTCACTCGTCGAGATCTGCGGTGAGGACCGCCTCGAATGGGCTGCACTCGTGAGTGTGAAGATAAACGAAGGCGAAAAAGACCTGCCAACGCTTATCGTCCGTTGCAGCGAGATACACCCCGGAGGATATACCGACTCCTACTTTGACGGTGTATATATGGGATCGAGTGACCTTCTCTCCTCTGAGATCACACACTTCGGTGACTTCTATCCGAGATTGCTTTGCGCGAGACTTGTGTATAATGCCGAGATAGAGGCGTTTGATGATATGGAAAACGCGATCATATGCCGCAAGGGTGCGATCGAGGCAAGAAAAATACTCTCGCGGGAGCTGTCCTCCTTCCTGTCCGAGGATGATTCCGATTATACCGCCTTCGAGGGCGAGGAGAATACAGACCCCACAGACACAAAGGCTGACGCCGATGAATCGGATGAGGCTTCAAACGATAAGCTTTCCGATGAAAACGAAGATAGAAAGTAAATAAAGAAAAATAATAAAAGGAGATAACACTATGAACATCTGGCATGACATCGATCCCGAATTTGTAAAGGAAAACAATTTCACCGCAGTTATTGAGATCCCCAAGGGCGGAAAGAATAAGTATGAGCTTGACAAGAAGACAGGTCTCCTCAGACTTGACCGTGTTCTCTACACCTCTACACACTATCCTGCTAACTACGGATTCATTCCGAGAACGTATGCTGATGACGGTGACCCGCTTGACGTTCTCGTAATATGCGCCGAGCCTATAAATTCGCTTACCCTCGTTCAGGTGTACCCCGTAGGCGTTATGAGAATGCTTGACGGCGGAAGATATGACGACAAGATCATAGCGATACCCTTCTCAGACCCCAACTATAATACGATCTCAACTATAGACGACCTCCCTCCCCACATCTTTGACGAAATGCTTCACTTCTTCAAGGTATATAAGCAGCTTGAGAGAAAGGACACCGACGTCCGTATGCTCAGCGGCCGTGAGGAAGCGGAAAAGATAGTTAAAGAGGCTATAGACCACTATAACGAAACCTTCCTGAGCAAGGGAGAGTGATCTCGGTGAAGAGCATAAAGCAAGGAATATCCGTTATTCTCACTGCGCTTCTCATTTTCTCCTTTGTCTCCTGCTCTGACAGAAAGCCCGAGGAAACTACCGCAGATACAACTACAGAGGCACAGACCACAGCAGATCCCGCACCCGAGAATTCTCTGCTTCTGTTTGACGGAGAGAGCTTCCTCTACAAAATGATAAGACCCGAAAAGACAAGCGACGTCACTCTCCGTGCGTTCACCTCTCTCCGCAATGCACTCTCCACCCTCGCTGGAGGAACGAACGTCAAGCTTTCTGACGACTTTATAAAGAACGAAAGCGAGATAGGCGAAAGAGAGATAGCGATAGGCAGGACAAACAGACCGATAACCGCTTCTCTCACGTCAAAAATGGGCGCAATGGCAAGCTATGAGATAAGTGTCTCGGACAGAGGCATCGCCATTTGCGGAACGAGTGACAGTCAGACGGAACAGGGAGTAAGGTATTTCATAGATACCTATCTCAAAGAAAATATTGTAAAGGTCGGTGATAAGATGTATATCAGATGCGGAAGCTATTCAAGTGAAAAGACAATGCCCTCCTTCGGTCAGTATCTCAGCTACTGTAAGGAAAACGGCAAGGAAATGTCGTTTACAAGTGAGGAGTATATGCAGGTCCCGCCGATAAAAGACCACACTATCATGCAGGGCGGATGTATAGACGCTGATGGAAAGTATGCCTACTTTCTCTTCCAGAAGAACAACGTCAGCTCTATCGCAAAATACGATTTTGCAAAGAAAGAGCTTGTCTCAACAAATTATAAAATAGGCACAGACCACTCAAACGACGCGTGCTTCAATCCGAAGCTGAATGCCGTAGTGGTGGTTCACAACGCACCTAACTATAAGCTTATATCCATGTTCGATGCGGACACGCTCGAAAGAAAGGGCGCCCCTATACACTTCACGGAAAATATCTACTCGATCGCTTATAACGAGGCGACAGACAGATATATCGTCGGAATAAGCGGTGACTATAACTTTGCGGTGCTTGACAGCGATTTTAATATAGTTTCAAGATTTACGGGCGCAAAGACAGGCTACACGCGTCAGGGCGTAAACGCCGACAGCGAGTATATATACTTTGTGCAGTCTACAGGAACTACCCAGTATATCGTAGTGTACAAATGGGACGGAACACACGTAGGAACTCTTCCGCTAAACGGTATAAAATACGAGGTAGAGCATGCCTTCCACATAGGAACACAGCTCTATATCTCCTGCTACCGCGGAGGAGGCAAGGGCGGTGTTACGTACAAGATAAATCTCAATATAGAATGATCATAAAGGAAAAAATATGTTTGTAGATAACGTTACTATTTACATTAAGGCAGGAGACGGAGGAAACGGAGCCGTCTCGTTCAGAAGAGAAAAATACGTTTCGCACGGCGGTCCCGACGGCGGTGACGGCGGAAGAGGCGGAAACGTGGTCTTTCGTATAGACGAGGGAACGAACACCCTCCTTGCCTTCAGATACAGAAGAAAGTTCGTTGCGGAGAACGGCGGAAACGGAAAGGGCGCAAAGTTCCACGGTGCCGACGGAGCAGACGTGGTTATAGACGTCCCTCCCGGAACTATCATAAAGGATGCCGACAGCGGAAAAATAATAAAGGATATGTCAAACTGCGAGCCGTTTATCTGCCTCAAGGGCGGAAAGGGAGGCTGGGGAAACAGACATTTCGCTACTCCGACAAGACAGGTGCCTATGTTTGCAAAGAGCGGAGGAAAGGGACTCGAAATGAACGTCACCCTCGAGCTCAAAATGCTTGCCGACGTAGGACTCGTCGGATTCCCCAACGTAGGAAAATCCTCTATCCTCTCAAATATAAGCGGAGCAAGACCCAAGATAGCAAATTATCATTTTACTACCCTTTCTCCGAATCTCGGAGTAGTGGTGACCTCGCCCGAAAAGGCGTTCGTTGTAGCGGATATTCCCGGCCTTATAGAAGGAGCGTCCGACGGCGCGGGACTTGGAAGCGAGTTCCTCAGACACGTTGACAGGTGCAGACTTCTTCTCCACGTTGTCGATATATCGGGAAGCGAGGGCCGTGATCCCATAGAGGATATAAAGCAGATAAATACAGAGCTCATGAGGTATTCCGAAAGCCTTGCCGACCGCCCGCAGATAATAATCGCAAATAAGACGGATATGCTCGAGGAGGATGCGGACCTCAGCGCGTTCGAGGACTTTATCGACGAGAACGGCTGGGAGCTGATATACACCTCAGCGGCAACTCTTGATAATATGGACGGAATAATCCACGCAGTTGAAGAAAGGCTCAAGCTCCTCCCCCCTCTCGAAATATACGAGAGTGAGATGCAGGAGGAGGACCTTGTCGTCAAGACGGGCAAGGAAAGACACACCGAGATCACACGCAACGATGCGGGAGTGTTTATAGTAGAGGGCGAATGGCTCTACAACCTTATGGGGCAGATCAACTTCGAGGACTACGAGTCTCTCAACTTTATGCATAAGGTCCTCCAGAACAGCGGAGTTATCGCAATGCTTGAGGAGAAGGGCTGTACCGACGGTGATACTGTGTCCATATACGATTTTGAATTTGAGTTTGTAAAATAAAAAGGAGCAGAGATGAACAATATTCCTCTTGCCGAACGGATAAGACCGAAGACGTTTGACGATATAGTCGGGCAGGAAAGACTGTTTGGAAAAAACGGAATAGTCAGAAGGATGATAGCCTCGGGCAGGATCGGAAATATGATATTCTTCGGACCTCCCGGTACGGGAAAAACTACCGCCGCGAACGTTATAGCCGCAGAATCGGGAATGACGATGAAATATATCAACGCCACCTCGTCAAGCACACAGGACGTCCGTGATGCCATTTCGGCTACCGACAGCCTCTTCGGAGCAAACGGAATACTTCTCTATATAGACGAGATACAGTATTTCAACAGACGTCAGCAGCAGACGATACTGCAGTATATCGAGGACGGAAGAGTCACCCTCATCGCATCCACCACAGAGAATCCGCATATGTACGTCTACAATGCGGTGCTCTCACGCTCTGCACTTTTTGAGTTTTCTCCCGTTACACCGAGAGAGTGCGTTCCGAGGCTTTCATACGCGCTTTCTGTAATGAACGAGGACCACGGGAAAAACGTCACCTGCTCGGATGACGTGCTTTTTGGGATCGCCTCGGCATGCACGGGCGACGTAAGACGCGCGATCACAGTCGTGGAAAACGCCTTCTATGCGGCAGAGGACGGGGTGATAAACGAGGAGTGCGTGAAAATGCTCCTCCCGGGTATAAGCAATTTTAACGACGATACCTACTACGATCTCCTCTCAGCCCTCCAAAAGTCTATCCGCGGAAGCGACCCGGATGCCGCAGTTTACTATCTCGCGCGCATTCTTTCTACCGGGGATATAATAAGTGCCGTCAGAAGGCTCAGCGTTATCGCGGCAGAGGATATAGGGCTTGCCTACCCGATGGCTGCAAGCATTACCTATTCGCTCTGTCAGAGTGCGCTCACTCTCGGGCTTCCCGAGGCGCGTATTCCTCTCGCGGAAGCGGCTATCCTTCTCGCTACCTCGCCGAAATCGAATTCCGCCGAAGCGGCAATAGACAGCGCAATGCAGGATATAGAAAACGGACACGTGTATCCGCCTCCAAAGCCTCTGCAGAGCCCGCTTTTTGAAGGCTACAAGTATCCGCACGACTATCCGAATCATTACGTAGATCAGCAGTATCTCCCTGACAGACTTAAAGGAAAGAGATACTATACCTTCGGAGACAACAAGCACGAAAGTGCCGCTCTCGCCTACAGAGAGATTCAAAGAGGGGAAAGCAAAAAGGAAAAAGAATAAAACAAAAAGGGATGCTCTCAAACGCAGATACGGGAGGTCCCTTTTCTGCGCTTTGATAAATATCCGAAAACCACTTGACAACAGAAGAAATAGATGGTATAATAATATGAACGCTTGCGGTCACATTTTTCAAAGCAGAAAAGGAGAAGCATTATGCAGGAAGCAAAAAAAGCGTACGTTGAAGTTGATAATAATATGAAAATAGAAACCACGATAAAGGAGAAGGACGTTGTATTTTACGACGTGAGAAAGCCCCCCTTCACCCTCCACGGCTTCTATGACCCGATAAACGAGCCCTATTTCCACAGACTCCCCACAGAGGTAGGAAAGCAGACAAGCGCAAAGGTATCCTCACTTGAAAAGGAATCGAGCGGCGGATGCGTCAGATTCTCTACAGACTCGGCTTACGTGGCGATAAAAGCCGAATACAGAACGGGAGCAGGCTTCAATTCTCACATTCCGCTTGCAGAGAGTGCGGGCTTTGACCTCTACTGCGACTCTGAATTTGAGTCGAGATATATTCACGCCTTCCTCCCGCCGAAAACTGTTGCTACAGAAGGAGAGATGTCCTATGAGTCTCTTATTCCGATACGCGGAGAGAGAAGAATGAGACACTATACCATAAACTTCCCGATACATTCTTGTATACAGAATCTTTACGTCGGTCTTCAGGAAAGCGCCAAGGTAGGAGAAGAGCTCCCCTACTCGGACGAGCTTCCGGTAGTTATATACGGCTCCTCTATCGTTCACGGTACTGCCGCAACACGCCCCGGACTTACCTATACCAATATGCTCAGAAGAAAGCTCAATATGGAGGTCCTCAATTTCGGATTCTCGGGCAACGCGAAGTCGGAGGACGCTATAATAACCTATCTGCGTGACCTTCCCATGTCGGTATTCGTTTATGACTACGACCACAATGCTCCGAACGCAGAGCACCTCAGAAATACACACCTCCGCGCATATCAGAGATTCCGCGAGGTGCATCCGGATATCCCGTTCATTATGGTTTCGAGCCCCAACGTAGTAACCAATAAGAACTGGTCTCACGAGGTATATTCGGAAAGAAGAAGCGTAATTATGGATACCTACAAATATGCTGTTCAGAGAGGCGATAAGCACGTTTACTATATCGACGGTGAGGGCTTCTTCATGGGACATGAGGAAAACGATTGTACCATGGACAGTATCCACCCGAACGATATGGGCTTCTCGAAGATGGCAGACGGCATCGCTTGTATAATAAAAGCCGCTCTTACCGAAAGAAACTGATATATGCAGGATAACGTAACAAACAGATATACCGGAAGAGCTCTCGCATATATAGGAGATTGCGTTTTTGAGCTTTGCGTGAGACGGTACCTCGTAGAACAGGGGATAGCCCATTCCGCAAAGCTGAATAAAGAAGCCCTCGGATTCGTCACCGCTACAAGGCAGGCGGCATATATGGAGGGAATACGCGGGATGCTCACCGAGGAGGAGTCTCTCGTCTGCAGACGCGGAAAGAATATGAGCCATAACAATATTCCTAAAAGCGCAAGCAAGGAGGAATACTCGCACGCAACAGAGCTTGAGGTCCTTTTCGGATACCTCTACCTCTCGCAGAGACAGGACAGAATAGACGAGCTTTTTTCAAGGATAGTCGAGCTCCATGACCTTTGATCGGCAGAGATATATCATTTTTAAGAATTCATTTCAAGGGATCGCCGAGCTTATATTGGTGATCCCTTTTTGCTTTCTTCAAGCATTCACGGCATAAAAGTAAACAATCGGTTAATACTTTTGATATTGTGAAATTTACACGTATAAAAAACGTACTTAATAGTATAAGGACAAACGCTTGTAAGTATGATTTTTTTGAAAGGAGATAATATGTCACTTATAGAACTCAAGGACATAGGGAAGATATACGTCTCGGAAAACAGCGTCGCCGTCGGTATAAGAGGCGTCAACGCAAAAATGGACGTAGGCGAATTCATTGCCGTGACCGGAGCGTCGGGAAGCGGTAAGACCACCCTTCTCAACGTCCTCAGCGGAATGGACACGTACGAGGAGGGCGAGATGCTCGTGTGCGGTGAGCCTACCTCTCACTATATACAGAGCGACTGGGAGGAGTACAGAGAGAAATATATATCCTTTATCTTTCAGGATTATAATATTCTCGAATCGTTCACGGTACTGCAGAACGTAGAGCTCGCTCTCACTCACATATCCTCAAAGAAGGAAAGACGCAAGCGCGCCGAGCTCCTTCTCGAAAAGGTCGGGCTCACAAAGCACAAGAATCACAAGGGCTCAAAGCTCTCGGGCGGACAAAAGCAGAGAACGGTAATAGCACGTGCACTCGCAAAGGACAGCCCTATAATACTTGCCGACGAGCCTACGGGCAACCTCGATTCAAGATCCGCAAAAGAAATAATAGACCTTCTCAAGGAAATATCCGCAGAAAAGCTGGTCGTTGTGGTCACACACTCTTTTGACGAGGTGAGGGACGTAGCAACGAGAGAGATACGTATATTCGACGGAGCTGTAGAGAGAGATACCGTCCTTGCCGACGCTGAGAAGAAGGACCCAAAGACTCTCATAGCTGCTGCCGAAGGAACAAATAAGAAAAAGAAGCTTTCGTTTATCCGAGAGGGCGTAGAGCTCGGAGCACACCGATTCTTCGCGAAGCCGAAGCTTGCCGTCTTTATGAGCATAATAATGACGGTGGCTATCCTCGCTACCTTCTTCTTTACCGCGCTTATCATAGGTGACCCGAATCTTCTCGCAAAGGATCACGTCTTTACTCCGTTTGACGGACGAGTGGCTATAACCCACATAGACGGAAGCCCGATAACCGAGGAGGAGATAAGTAAGCTCGCGGAGAGACTCGGAGCAAAAAGCTACCTCAGCTTTGACGGCGCGCTCGATACCTTCGTAAGAATAAGAAGGCCGGACAGCGATTACGGATATATGAGCCTTAAATATACCTACGGCACCGATGGATGTAAGCCTACCGTCGGCAGACTCCCCGGAGAGGGAGAGGTATATCTGAAGCTGCCGATAAAGATGCGCCCTCACTTTGGAAGCGATACGCTCCTCATAGACACTATACGCTCGGATTCGGGACAGAAATACAAGGTCAGCGGTGTGGAATATTTCTACGATAACGGAAAATATGCCGAGATGGTGATAAGGACCGAGGACTTTGCCGAGATGTCTGTTTCGGGATACTTTAACAACAGACAGGGCGATATAACCGTCAGATACTCGGTAATGTATGAAAACGGAGACCTTATCGAGCAGCAGGATTCCCGCATCCTTATAAATAACGAGCTGAAAGGAAACGAGGTCCTTTTGGTCGGAAAATATTCTGACGAAGAAATACTTTCGGTAAGTAATTTTTCGATAGATATATACGATTATTCGTTTATGCAGGGCAGAATGAGCTATGACTTTGACGGTGAATATAATGAGGCAAAAAGCGATGCGCTGTTCAAAGAATATCAAAAGGGCGAAAAAGAGGAGTACTTCTATTATAATATCTGGGGAGTGCATATTTCTCCCGAGCTTGCGAGCGATATAATAGAAAACTCGGTATCAAAGCTCTATCCGCAGGCATCTCTTTTCTTTGAAAACGACAGCGAGGCAAAGCAGGCGTGCGCAGGGCTCAAGGACGAGGGATACCTCGCACTTACAACAGACGTATACTATTTTGATATCGAACAGAGAATACTGAGCATAATAGAGGCGATATTCCTTATAGGCATCTGGCTTGTGGCTATAATATTCCTCTGCTTCTTCCTCTCGCTCTGCATGTCAAAGAACGTGGACACCCTGAGAAAGGACGTTGGTATTCTCCGTTCTATGGGTATAAAAAACAACGCGATAAGAGTATCCATGTATTCTATAATGGCACTCTCTGCAATACCCGCGCTGATCTTCTTTGCGGTAGTTGCGTTTGCCGTATATACCTCGCCCACGCTTAATCCCATGGTACCGTTCATCCACGCGCCTCACTATGCTCTTATAGTTCTCGGAATGTTTATTATAGTGATGCGCCTTGCGGGAAAGAATAACAAGAGAATATTCAAGCAGTCGGTAAGAAAAACACTGAGAGGAGGTAACGAGGAATGATAAAACTCAATTCTTTGAGAAAAACCTATAACAAAGCAAGCAGAAATGCCGTCACCGCGGTAAACGGTGTATCTCTCGAGCTTCCAAAGACGGGTATGGTCGCCCTCTTCGGACGAAGCGGCTGCGGAAAGACTACCCTCCTCAACCTCATAGGCGGTCTTGACAGAGCCGACAGCGGTTCGGTAAGCCTCGGTGATAAAATAATAACACCCGATGAAACAGACGCGAGAAACCGAAATATAGGCTTCATATTCCAGAATTATTACCTCGCGGAAAGCCTCACCGTCGAGGAGAACGTTGCCGCCTCCCTCCGCCTCTGCGGACTTTCTGATGAGAAGGTAATAGAGGAAAGGACAGAAATAGCACTCTGTGCAGTCGGACTCGAAAAATACCGCCGCAGACTTCCGCAGAACCTCTCGGGAGGTCAGCAGCAGAGAGTCGCAATAGCAAGAGCTATAGTAAAAAGCCCCGAGATAATTCTCGCTGACGAGCCGACGGGTAACCTTGATGAGGCAAATACCGTCATGATAATGGACCTCCTTAAAGAGATATCGAAGGATACCCTCGTTATCCTCGTCACACATGAAGCCCATCTCGTTGACTATTACTGCGACAGAGTGATAGAAATGTCGGACGGAAAAATAGTTGGTGAGAAAACAAACGAGGAGACGGGAAATTATTCCGCAATGGGTAAGAATGAGGTCTACCTCGGGGATATGCAGAAGAGACGTACCGAGGGAGACGGAGTCGAGCTCGAATTTTATACGAAGGGCAGCGACGAAAAGATATCCTTCAGTATCATAAGCTCGGGCGGAGTCTTCTATATAAGAAACGAAACACCCGGAGCCAGGATAAAGGTCCTCGATTCCTCCGCGGAACTTTCCGTGCATGAAGGCTCTTATGAGGAAACGCTCGCTAAAAGAAGCGAGCAGAATGCCGAAAAGCTTTCGCGCATCACATCACTGCCTCCCGTCAGAGAGGGGAAGACCGGCAGAATGTATAAGCTTTCCTCCGGAATAAAGAGCGCATGGCGAAGAAACTTCGATAAAAAGAAGAGACTTCGCAAGGTGCTGACGGCTACTATGTTTCTGCTTTCAATAGTTTTTGTTCTTATTTCCGCAAACTGCATGACCCTGCTCAAGGTCATAGATAAAGTAAAAGCGAACTATTCGGATAACTTTATCTATATTCCCAAGTCAAGCATCACCGCAGATCAGCTCTCCGAGATAAAGAAAAACAGTAAAATTGTCTATCCGTCTCCGGGGTACCTTCAGAGTATGAATATGATGTATGCCTCCTTCTCGGGCGGCTACAGCTCAGGCTCGAGCTACTACCATAACTACAGAAAGAATATGTACACGGAAGCGGTTATTCTCCCCGAACGCTTCGCCTCCGAATGTAAGCTTATATGCGGACGCGCGAGCGATATAGGAGATAAGGAAATAGTTATTTCCTCGGCTACCGCGGATGCGATCCTCGAAAGCTCGATGCTCTCGTTCGTCAAAACGTATGAGGACGTCATTGGTCTTAGAATGATGAATAATGAAGCGAACGCAGGCTTTACGGATGCCGTCATAGTCGGTGTTGTAAAAAACACGCAAAGAGAGGTGTATTTAAATGACCTCGCATTCTGCGGCACACTGCTCGACGCCGGAACGGTAGGTGCGCATTCTGCTATTTCCCCGGAGGAGAAAGCCCCCGAAAAGGGAAGCGTATATATAGCCTCTGCATACGAAAAGCAGTATCCCAAGGGCTCGAAGATACTCGTCAACGGAATGACCTTCACAGTCGAAGGGTATTTCGATAACGGCACCTATGCCGAGGACGAATACTATAAAGAGAACGTGTATACGAAAGGCTATGATGAAAAGGTTACCGCAAGCGACGTGATAGTCGATGTCGGCGGCGACCCGATGAATAGCTACCAGGTCATCATGAATGACGAGGACTTCTGCGAATGTGCGCTCTCTATGGGCGAGTCCACCTTCAAGTCTCATTATTATTACGAGCCGAAAAACTGCTATGCGATATACGCAAACGACGTAAAGGCGATGAAGGAAGCTCTCCTCTCATACGGCGTATCTGTGGATAATATCCACGATAGCGAGTATATGTACGATAGCTTCTATCAGATGGAGGACGTCGATCTTCAGATAGTGGGCAACCTCACGACTTTCGTGATAATCAGTGCCTTTATATCGCTTTGTATGTTCTTTATAATGCGCTCCTCAATAACGTCAGACGTTAAGGAGATAGGAATATACAGAGCCATAGGCGTCAGCAGAAAAAATATCGTCTTCAAGTACTTTGTCGAAAGTAACCTCATATTCTTCCTGACAGAGTTTATAGGCTTTGTGGGAACTGTAGGCGTCATCGCCGCGGCAACGGCGGGAAGCACCTCGGTCGAAAACCTTATGTACTTGCCGTGGTTCGTCGTTCTCGCACTCGGAGTGTTCTTGTACGCGATATCCACACTGTGCGGTATCCTTCCCGTTACACTCCTTACAAAAAAGCCGCCCGCTGCGATAATAGCAAAATACGATATATGATCGGATAAAAAAGGGCTGTGTTTGCATACACAGCCCCCCTTTTTTGCCGTGATAATAAATTATACTTTGAATATAAATATAAAAACCGTCATAAAATAAATATGCCTTGCCGTAAGCAAGGTCAAAAAGAATAAAAGGAGACGGAAATGACCGGAAATATAAAAGGCGGTATGAGCGCAAGCCTTAAGAAGAAGGCAAAGCCGATGATGAAAAAAATGACGCGTATCAAGGACAACGTTATGGGCATGATGGCAATGCGAAGAATAACCCGCAAGGTAAAAAAGCTCAGAAAAAGCCTCCTCAAATAAACCGAAAAAAAGCACAAAAAACCGCCAAAGCAGAGGAATACCCCGACGCTTTGGCGTACAAATAAAAGAGAAAAGTACTTGACAAAACAAACTTTCTGTGGTATAATAATATAGTGATATTTTGGGGTGTAGCCAAGCGGTAAGGCACCAGACTTTGACTCTGGCATCCCGTCGGTTCAAATCCGGCCACCCCAGCCAGAAAAAAGCACTTGCCTCGGCAAGTGCTTTTTTCAACTAAATCCGCCGTTGGCGGAAGAAATCCACCTTTGGTGGATGAAATCGCTTCGCGATGAAATCTGCCTTTCGGCAGGAGATGGAGGCGGATTTAATTTCATCTGAGGCGGAACGCCGAAGATTTCATCCGAGCGGAGTGAGGATTTCATCGTGCAACGCACGATTTCATTCCTTTTTGGGTCTGTAGCCGGATTCGAACTAACGAAAGCCTTCCTCCGGGAGCCTATTTACGCGATACGGTTGAAATGTTTACAAAATTGTGGTATAATATTATTAACGAAATGCGAAAGGAGATTGCTATGGGCAAAAAGACAAAGCGAAAAGATAGTAAGCGGCATTTGCGCCCACCATTAACTTTTCTTGATAAAAGTATTTATTTTTTGTGTATCATTTTCTCCTTTTTAGGCGCGTTGTTGTTGGCTTTTTGTTTTGATGATATTCAAAATATGATCGCGTTCAATAAGCCGGGAACTGTTGCATACAGAAGCAATGCAAGTTTTTTGTTTGCACTTCCGTTTATGATGTTTCTTGAAATCAGTGCACTCGTGCTTTTTATTTCAGGGTGGGAATCAAAAAAGCCAATTTTCGGCAGCAAAAAATACAAATACGGTGAATATCCTTTTAGAGAAGATTGTATTCCACTTTTCCGGCAAAAGAAATACAATCTAAAGAAAACGCCCTCGCAAAAGAAATTTGTGCGTCAAATGACTATGTTGTGGTGCGTAGGCTTGTTTGTGTGTGCTTGCTTAATTCCTTTCAGTTTGTTCGGTCGAAATGCACTATACAAAGACAATCGCATAGAAAAGATCAACATGGTAAATCTAACAGGTGATACATATACCACAGATGATTTTGCTCACTTGACCATCAAAACCCAATTCGTTTCTGGATATAGAACAGCAGACTATTGGAAATATGAAATCACTATTGAAATGAAGGACGGAAAGGATTTTTCTTTCTCCAACAGAGATTTTGATTGGCGTGTATCGGGCGCCAAGGATAATTGTTTGGATAAGATGCTGGAAGTAAAAAATCTATTTAATCCCAACTCAATTACTATTAAGGGAGCAAACAACATCGGTGAAGTTTCCGACTTCTTGGGATTTGACGAGCAGCAGGAGGCAAAATTAAAACTGTTATTTGCTGAATAATTTTACATAGGACTTGTTTACAAGCATGGAGTTAAAAGTCCGGTAGACCGCGGAACCTTTTAACTCCCATACACGCCTGGGGGTTAGTCTACCCTCTGCAAAACCGGCGTACATCTAAATCGGCCACACAACACAGAAAAAAGCACTTGCCTCGGCAAGTGATTTTTTCTATCCAATCCGAAGGATTGGTATGTAATCACGACGCAGTCGTGTACGAAATCGCCGCAGGCGTATGGCATCACGCCTTAGCGTGTATCTTCCTTCGGATTGATTCCATACATCACTTCGTGATGATTCCATACCGCAACAAGTTGCGGATTCCATGCAAGGCTTCGCCTTGATTTCATACACGCCTTCGGCGTGATTAGGATACGAGATTGCGAAGATTTTCGGGCATATTCGGTCTGTAGACAGATTCGAACTAACGAAAGCCTTCCTCAGGGAGCCTATTTACGCGATACGGTTGAAATGTTCACAAATTTATGCTATAATTTTGGTAAATATAACAAGAGAGGGGACATACCATGAACGGAGAATTTAAACAATCCCTTAGAAAATATATATTTTGTCTGTTTTTTATCCTTTCGGGATCTTTTATATCTATTCGTTTTTCCTTGTGGGGTATAGAGGAAATTCAATTAAACCATGCGGCATCTTCTGTTTTCTGTTTTACTTTTGCCGTTTTCGGTTTGTTGTTTGGTTTCCTTTCAATATTTGTTTTTCAATTTAACCGAAAGGCTTTTTTGAAAATTGAAGATGGTAAAATCGAAGCGCAATTTGGGTGGGGCGAAGAACTCTACACAGAACTAAACAATATTGAAAACGCTGAAAATCAAGGAAAGCATTTAAAATTGTATATTGATGACAGTGTTATTTGGATTTATCATTTAGTGAATGCTAAAGATTTATGCCAATATATTTTGTCACACATTTCAAATCCTTCAAATACAATCAATATTGAAGAAGCAAAGTTCAAACATCAAAAAAATAAGCAAAGCTTCATCAAATATTTAATAGCAACAAACATCGCTGGAGCTTTCCTATTTATTCATATTGGATGGTGTGTTTTTTTGACCGAAGGAAAAGACTTGACTGATTTTTCTAAGTTAGATGACGTTGTTTTTTTAGCATTTGCTTTTTCAGAAATATTCACAATAATAATCGCATTTTTATTGGCAAGCAAATGTGGAAAAAAGCTTACAGCTCTTAACATTACTAAATTTCAGATATTATCGGCTAATGCGGTTGAACATAAAAATGACGCCCTTGATAAATATCCAAACGTAATTACCAAAAAATATTTTGATCACTATACTTATCGAATTGTTGTTTTCTCTCCCAAAGAAAATATATTTGCTTATATGCTTGAGCGATTCGATATAAAAACACTTTCATGGGTGTTTTGTTATGAATCGGCTAAAGGATTTGAAATATTATCGGATTTATACGAGGAATTAGATAGTTCTTTTGAAGATGTGATTTTCGAAGACTGATTACATAGGACTCGTTACAAGCATAGCGTTAAAATCCCGGTAGAACGCGGAAACTTTTAACTCCCATCATCGCCAAGGGGGTAGTGTACCCTCTGCAAAATCTGCGTGCATCTAAATCGGACACACGTCACAGAAAAAGCACTTGCGCAAGCAAGTGCTTTTTTCAGTTATATTCGCCTGCGGCGAGTTCTATTGCTTTGCAGTGATATTCGGCTTACGCCGAGTGATATTCGCTTCGCGAGTTTGGGAGGCGAATATAAT